>DAIPYF010000009.1:1959-30707 GCA_036782855.1 Solirubrobacteraceae bacterium | reverse complement strand
CGCGCCGGCGGTCAAGCCCGCGAAGTCGCGCGGGCGGGGCCCGGCCAACCTGCGCTGGCCGCCCCTCCCGCCCTCTTTCCGCCCAGGAGCCCCCATGACGTACTGCCTCGCCCTCCGACTCGACGAGGGTCTCGTGTTCCTGACGGACACCCGGACGAACGCGGGCGTCGACGACGTCAGCACGTTCCGCAAGCTGCACGTCCTGCGCCCCGCCGAGGACCGGCTGTTCGTCCTCGAGGCCGCCGGCAGCCTCGCGACCACGCACGAGGTCCTCGACCGCATCGAGCGCGACCTGGCCGTCCCCGGCGACCACGAGAGCCTCGCGACCGTGAGCCACCTGTTCGAGGCGGCGCTCTACGTGGGCCGGCTCAACCGGGAGATCGCGGCGTCGCACAGTGAGACGCTGGGCGCCGACGGATCGGCGACGTTCATCCTCGGCGGACAGATCCGCGGCGGGCGCCCCGACATCCTGCTCGTCTACCCCGAGGGCAACTACATCCGCGCCTCGGACGAGCGCCCGTTCCTGCAGATCGGCGAGAGCAAGTACGGCAAGTTCATGCTCGAGCTGGCCGTCGAGGCGCATGTGGAGCTCGAGGCGGCCGCGAAGATCGCGCTGACCTCGATGCTCATGACCGCGCGCGCGAACCTGTCCGTCGGTCCCCCCTACGACCTCGCCGTCTACCGCAACGGCTCGTTTGAGCTGAACGAGGTGCGGATCGAGGCCGAGTCGCCGTTCCTGGACCAGCTCGACGCCGTGTGGACGCGGCATCTGTTCGAGGCGATCGCCGACCTGCCGTCCGCTCCGCCGCACGTCGCGCCCGGCTGAGTCCCTACCCGGCCCGCACCTCGAACTCCGCCAGCGTCAGCGGGCCGAAGCTCGTCATCAGCGCGACGTCCACCGCGTCGCGCCCCCGTCCCACGACGACGCGGCCGATACGGCGGCGGTTGTTGCGAGCGTCGAACGTGTGCCACGTCCCGTCGAGCCGCGCCTCGAACCAGGCGGCGAAGTCCATCGGCTCGGCCGGGAGCGGCACGTCGATCTCCGGGATGTAGCCCACGACGTACCGCGCCGGGATGTTCAGCGCGCGGCAGAAGCTGATCGCCAGGTGGGCGAAGTCGCGGCAGACGCCCTGGCCCGCGACGAAGGCGTCCGCGGCGGTCGTCCACGGGTTCGAGGTGCCGGGCACCCACTCCAGGTGACCGTGCACGAAGTCCACGATCGCCTGCACGCGCTCCCAGCCGGGCTCCAGCCGGCCGAAGCGCTGCCACGCCTCGTGGCCGAGCTCGTCGGGAAGACAGAAGCGGCTCGGGAGGACGTAGGCGATGTCGCGGTCGGGCAGGTCCATCACCGGCGTCTCGGGTGTGCCCGGGACGATCAGGTCATGCGGCGCGTCGACCGTGACCCGCGCGTCGAAGACGATCCGCGAGGCGCCGCTGGGAATCGTGAACCGCTCGCAGCGATTGCCGAATCCGTCGATGTAGCCGTGATGGGCGGCCTCGGTCTCCCAGCGCTCCGACAGCAGCGTGTGATCGGACCCGGACGGCGCCACCTGGAGCACCGCCGAGACCGGCTGCGGCGTCTCGACGCCGAACGTGCATCCGACGGTGAGGCTCAGGGGTGTGGCGTCAGCGTCGGGAACGCCTCGGACGATAGCCCCCGGCGCTCACGCGCCCTGGGCGTGGCACCAGGCCAGCGCCTCCTCGCGCGTGTCGAGCTTGGCTCCCGCGGCGACGTCCGCCGCGACGTCGCCCTGCTGGACGAGTGCGACCGCGACGCCGTCCTCGATCAGCCCGGCGAGCAGGACGTCGAGCATCCGGTCGGCGATGTGGTGCACGCGCGTGACGCGGTGCAGGTCCAGGAGCACGGCGGTCGCGCCCCCGGCCACCTCGCCGAGGACCGCGTCCGCGATCCGCTCGGCGGCCGCGAACTCCACGTCCCCCTGGGCGGCGATCACCGCGATCCGCCGGCCCGCTCCGGCGTCGACGCCCCGGGTGTCGTACACGACGGGCGCCGTCGGGCCCGGGTGGTGCATGAGGTGCAGGTCGAAGCGCGCAGCCATCTCCTGGGCGACCGCGACGCCGCGCACGGTGTTGCCGCGCGCGTCGAGCCGCGGACTGAAGACGCCGATGCCGAACTCCGCGGGGCTCGCCGCGATCAGCCCGCCCGCGACGCCGCTCTTGGCCGGCAGCCCGACGCGCAGCAGCCACTCGCCCGAGTAGTCGTACATCCCGCACGTCGCCATGACGCTCAGCGTGCGCACCGCGACGTCCTCGCCCACGACGCGCGCGCCGGAGACGGGGTTCACGCCGCCGCGCGCGAGCGTGGCGGCCATCACTGCGAGATCGGCGGCGGTGACGGAGACGGCGCACTGCCGGCAGTACGCCGCGACGGTCTCCTCGACGTCCCCCTGCAACGACCCGGCGCTCGCCATGAGATACGCGAGCGCGCGGTTGCGGCTCGCCGTCGCGAGCTCGGAGCGGAACACGTCCTCATCGACGGTCAGCGGGCGGCCCGCGAAGGCCGACAGGCACCCGAGGATCCGCTCGAAGCGCTCCGCGGGGTCCGCGGCGCGCACGAGTGACGTCGTGAGGATCGCGCCCGCGTTGATCAGCGGATTCGCGGGACGGCCGGACTCCGGCTCGAGGCTGATCGCGTTGAACGCCTCACCGCTCGGCTCCGCGCCGACGCGCGCCAGGATCTCCTCCGCGCCGACGTCCCCCAGTGCGAGCGCGTAGACGAACGGCTTGGAGACCGACTGGATCGTGAACGGCACGTCGCTGTCGCCGACGCCGTAGACATGCCCGTCCATGCTCACGAGCGCGATGCCGAACCGGTCCGGGTCGGCGTCGGCGAGCTCGGGGATGTACGTCGCGAGCTCGCCGTCGGCGCGCGGTGCGACCTCGTCGAGGACGAGCTGCAGTCCCGCGGTGACGGGGTCCGGGCGCGAAGCCTGGTGGTCGGTCATCGGGCTCGCCACATCGCTTCGGATGAGCCTAGCCTCGGCCGCTCGGCGTGCGGCGAGACGCCGCCGACGGCCGCCCCTCCGGGCGGCCGTCGCGGGGGGATGTGCTCGCCGGTCGCTCAGCTGTGGTTCGGCCCGTCATCCGCGCCGTGGCTGCGGCGCGCGTGCCCGGGGCGATCGTGGCCGCGGCCGTGACGGTCCCGGCGGTGGCCGCGGCGCGCCGGGCGCGCCCTGGAGTCGTCGGTGCCGCTGTGCCGGACGTGACCGACCGGGTCGTCGGCGCCGCGGCTCTGGCGGACGTGGCCGGCGGGATCGTCCGCGCCGTGCTTGGCGGTGGCGACGCTCGCCGTGCCGCCGAACGCGGCGAGTGCGACGACGGCGATCATGAGGGTGGAGATGCGCTTGCGCATGATGGTCCTTTCGGGGGTGTGGGGACGGGCACGACCACCGTCACACGTCCCCGGTCCCAAGCGCCATGGGACCTTCGTCCGAGCCCGTTCCCGACGTGCGGCACCTACCCGGGGAGCGTCGCGGTCGCCGCGCACGTCACGCCCGCGGGCCCCCAGGCGCGCGCGGTGACGGCGTCCGCGCCGGGGAGATCGCGCAGGCGGCGCTCGATCTCGAACGCGTCGCTCGCACCGCGGGTGCGTGCGCTCCCGCGCCACACGATGCGCCGGTCCTGGACGAGGACCACGCGCCAGCGTGCGCGCGAGCGGTTGTGGTCGACCTCGAGGCGCAGGCGGATCCCGCCGTCGCGCGCGCGCAGACGCAGGCTCATCGCCGCGCCGGCGCCACAGCTGCCTGCGGCGCGCACCTCGCCGCCTTCCCCGCCGCCGCGCGCGGACGCCGGGACGGGGGCACTCAGGAGGACGAGCAGGGCGCAGAGGGCCGCGAGGTGCGGGAGCCTGGTCGACGGACGAGGATCGATGGTCATGGGTTCTCCGGTGGGCGGACACCGTTGCGCTCAGCCCACAGCGCCGCCTGGGTTCGGTCGGTGACGCCGATGGCGCGGAACACGTTGGTCAGATGCGACTTGACGGTCTTCTCGCTGATCTCGAGCCGCCGGGCGATCAGCTTGTTCGGGAGGCCGCCGACGAGCAGGCCCAGGACCTCCCGCTCGCGCGGGGAGAGCCCGGCCGCCGGGCCCGGCTCGCTGCGTGCTGCCAGAACGGTGCTCGCGGCCCGCGGGTCCAGCGGGGACTCCCCGCGCGCGGCCGCGCGGATGCCCTCCGCGCCCTGGTCGGCGGCGCCGTCCTTCAGCAGGTAGCCGCAGGCGCCCGCCGCGAGCGCTCCGAGGATGCGCGGCCGGTCGGAGAACGACGTCAGCACGAGCACGGCGGTGCCGGGCGCGTCGACGAGGATTCTGCGGGTCGCCTCGATGCCGTCGACTCCGGGCATCTCCAGGTCCATGAGCACGACGTCGGGATGCGTCTCCTGGCACCGCGTCACGGCCTCCGCGCCGTCCGCGGCCACGCCGACGACCTCCATGTCCTCCAGCGCACCGATCAGCCGGCCGAGGCCGTCTCGGATCACGCCATGGTCATCGGCGATCACCACGCGGATCATGCGGACGGCACCTCCAGCTCGACGGTCGTCCCGGTGCCCGGCGCCGACGTGACGGCGAGGCGGCCGCCCATCTGTTCGACGACGCCGGCGAGCAGCGTGAGCCCGACGTGGCCGTCCGCCTCGGAGCCCTCCCGGTCCGCCGCGGTGAAGCCGCGCCCGTCGTCGGCGACGACCATGTGGGTCCCGTCTGCGGACCGGGTGACGGTGACGCGCACGCTCGAGCACTGAGCGTGCGCCTGCGCGTTCCGCAGCGCCTCGCGGGCGACGCGGTAGGCGAGCTCGTCGTTCCCGCCCGGCGCGTCCGGCGCGACGTCCAGCTCGGTCACGATCCCGCGCGCCTCGAGCGGGCTGAGGAGGTCGCCGAGCGCCGCCTCGAGCCCGGTCGACGCGAGGTTGGGTGGGTGGATCTCGACGAGCAGTGTGCGCAGGTCGCGCACGCCCTGGCGCAGGCGCGCCGCCGCGTCCCGCAGGACTCCGGCCTCCTCGGCGTCGCCTCGGCGCTCGGCCGTCTGCGCGAGCGGAGCGAGCCCGAAGGCGACGCCGGCGAGGTCCTGGACGACCCCGTCGTGCAGGTCCGCCGCGATGCGCCGCCGTTCCTGCGCCGATGCCTCGACGGCGTGCTCGAGCAGGTCCTCGCGCTCACGGTGCCCGCGCTGCAGGCGCCGGGCCATCGACCAGGCGAGCGGGACCTGGAACAGCAGCAGCACGAGCATCCCCGCGAGCAGCGGGGGCGCCAGCGCGCGCAGCAGCCGCTCGGCGCTGGAGTTGACGGAGCTGAAGCGCTGGTAGATCTCGAACAGCACGGGCGTGCCGTCCGGGGTCCGGATGGGCGTGTAGGCCTCGAGCAGTTCGCCCGCAGGGCGCTCGAGCCGGTTCTCCGGTCGCGAGAGGTCGCTGAGCTCGGCGTCGGACCCCCCGGTGCGCAGCAGGTCGCGTTCCTCCTCCCCGAGCGTGTATCGACGGCCGATGAGCGACGGCTCGTCGGAATACAGGATCGTCCCGTCACTCGCCCACACCTTCACGCGGACGATCGACCCGGCGAGCACCTGGCTCACCACGACGTCGTCGAGGCGCGCGAGCGCGTCCCGCTCGCCGCGCAGCACGCCGTCGGTCAGCCCAGCCGCCTCCACCAGGTGCCCCTCGGCCGTCACCCGCTCCCGCGCGTCGCGCTGCGCCTCGTCGGTCGCGATCGACCGCAGCGCCAGGAATCCGCCCACGACGACGACGGCGATCGCGGCGATGCTGCCGAGCATGAACCGGGCGACGGCCCAGCCGATGCTGGGCGGACCGGCCGAGCGGCCGGAACCGCGGCTGCGTGTGTCGGCGGCTCCGGTCACCGCGACCCATCTTGCCCGTCGGGCGGTACCGGCGCACCGTCACCGGGACCAAAGTCCCGTTGCGACCCCGACCGCCCGGCCGCCACGATGCGGCCAGGTCATCCACCAGCGACAGGAGCCCCGCATGTCCCCCACACGCATCATCATGATCGGCCTCGCCGGCGCCGCGACGGCGCTGACCCCGGCCGCCGCCATCGCCAAGGACGGTGACGTCCGCGTCCGCGGCGCGTGCTCCAAGTCCTCGACGGCGAAGCTCAAGCTCAGCGCCGAGAACTCCCGCATCGAGACCGAGTTCGAGGTCGATCAGAACCGCAGCGGTGTGCGCTGGACGGTGACGCTCAGGCGCGGCGGCGTGGTCGCCGCTTCGACGAGGGCGACGACACGGGCTCCGAGCGGTTCGTTCACCGTCCGCCGGCTGCTGACCGACGGCGCGGGCGCCGACACCGTCACCGCGAGGGCGGTCAGCCCGTCGGGCGAGGTGTGCACCGCCCGGGCGACGCTCCGCTGATCGTCCTGCTGCTGCGGGTTTCCACGGACGCCACTGCGGCGCCGTACGCTCGCTTCTCGCGGGACCACCGCCTAGCGTGACTCCGTGCCGCCCGTCCAACGCATCGTCATCCTCGGCGGCGGCACGGGCGGCACGCTGGCGGCCAACCGGCTGCACCGTAAGCTGGGCGATGCGGCCGACATCACGGTCGTCGATCAGGACGACGACCACGTCTACCAGCCGGCGCTGATCTTCCTGCCGTTCGGCCTCGCCGAGCCGGGATCCATCGTCCGCTCGCGCGCGGCCCAGCTGCACGACGGGATCCACGTCGTCCTCTCGGGGATCGACCGCGTCGAGACCGCCGAGAACGCGGTCCACCTCACCGACGGGACGGTGCTGGCGTACGACGTGCTCGTCGTCGCGTCGGGCGTGCGCCTGCTCCCGGAGGAGACCGAGGGACTGACCGGGCCGGGCTGGAACGAGCGGGTCTTCACGTTCTACGACCTCGCGGGCGCCACCGCGCTGCGCGAGGCGCTGAAGGCCTTCAGCGGCGGACGAGTCGTCGTCAACGTCGTCGACATGCCGATCAAGTGCCCGGTCGCGCCGCTGGAGTTCTGCTTCCTGGCGGACTGGTTCTTCACCGACCGCGGCATCCGCGACCAGGTCGAGCTGACGTTCGTCACGCCGCTCGACGGCGCCTTCACCAAGCCGATCGCCTCGCAGACGCTGGGCGGTCTGCTCGAGGAGAAGCACGTGCGGCTCGTGACCGAGTTCGCGACGGGCGAGGTCGACGGAGAGGCCGGCCTGCTGAAGAGCTGGGACGAGCGCGAGGTCCCGTTCGACCTGCTCGTCACGGTCCCGCTGCACGGCGGCGCGACGTTCGTCGAGCGTTCCCCCGGCCTCGGTGACGAACTCGGTTTCGTCACCTCGGACCATCGCACGCTGCAGTGCCGCGCGGCCCCCAACGTCTTCGTGATCGGTGACGCGGCGGCGCTGCCGACGTCGAAGGCCGGCTCGGTCACCCATTTCGAGGGTGAGACGCTCGTCACGAACATCCTGCGCCACCTTGCCGGCGAGGAGCTCGAGCCGAGCTTCGACGGGCACGCCAACTGCTTCATCGAGACCGGGTTCAGCAAGGCGCTCCTGATCGACTTCAACTACGACACCGAGCCGCTCCCGGGGCGCTTTCCCGAGCCGCATGTCGGCCCGCTCCCCCTGCTCCGCGAGAGCCGCCTCAACCACATGGGGAAGCTCATGTTCGAGTGGGTCTACTGGCACGTGCTGCTGCCCGGCCGGGAGATCCCCGGGATCAGCGATCAGATGCAGATGGCCGGCAAGCACCGGCCCGACGAGTGAGAGGAGCGCACGACGTGGCGACGCAGACGATCGGCGGACAGGCAGTCGAGGTCGACGACGAAGGGTTCCTGCAGGACCCGCAACAGTGGACGCGGGAGATCGGGACCGAGATCGCCCGCGAGAACGGCATCCCCGAGCTCACCGACCGGCACTGGCAGGTCGTCGAGTTCATGCGCGAGGCCTACCTGCGCGACGGGACCGCCCCGTCGATCCGCACCCTCGGCAAGGCGTCGGGCGTGCCGATCAAGGAGCTGTACCAGCTGTTCCCCAAGGGCCCCGCCAAGCTCGCCGCGAAGGTCGGCGGGATCCCCAAGCCCCGCGGCTGCATCTAGGAGACCGACATGGCGGACGACGGCACGATCGAGAAGGTGTCGATCATCATCAGCAAGGGTTCACTGGAGGGCGTCTACCCCGGCCTGATCATGGCCAACGGCGCGCGCATGGAGGGCATCGAGGCGAACGTGTTCTTCACGTTCTTCGGGATGGACGCCATCCACCGCGAACGCCACGATCACGTGAAGGTGGCGTCCGTCGGAAACCCGGGCCTGCACCTCGCGACATGGCTCGGCGGCGTTCCCGGGATGTCCTCCATCGTCACGCACCAGATGGCGAAGAAGATGGAGGAGCTCGACATCCCGCCGATCCCGGAGTTCGTCGAGATGATCGCGGACTCCGGTGGGCGCCTCTTCGCCTGCAAGGCGTCCGTGGACATGTTCGACCTGACGAAGGACGACTTCATCGAGCAGGTCGAGGACATCATCACCGTCGGCGAGTTCTACGGCCTCGCGGGAGGCGGGCAGATCATCTTCACCTGACGGCGTCCGCCGGGGTGGCGGCGACGTGCGTGTGCAGGTCGATCGGATTGCGGATGCAGAACGCCCCGGGGCAATGGTCGTCCGCGAGCTGCTTGATCGTCTCGAGCTGCTCGGGCGATGCGTCGGCGTCGACCTCCAGCCGCCAGTCGATGCGATCGACGGGCGGGCGCTCGCTGACGCCCAGTGCGCGGCTCATGTCGACCCGCGCCTCGACCCGGGCCCGCAGCGCTCGGAGCTGGACGCCCGCGCGGGCGGCCTCCTGGGCGTAGCTCATCGCGTAGCACGCCAGGCCGCCCCAGAAGCAGTACGCGAGCGGGTTCGGCGCCGACCCGGTACCGCCCATCGGCGGCGGGAAGTCGGCCTCGAAGGTCATGCTCTCGCCGTTCGGCAGCGGGATCTCGGTACGGAACTGGGGCACGCCCGGCTCCGTCTGCCACTCGCCCGTGAAGGCGACCTGCTGGACGACCACCGTCGGGTCGTCGGCGGCCGCCATCGCGGTCCGCTCGACCGCTTCGACATTCACGTTGTGCATGAGGGGCTCCTTCGGGAGGGGTCGGGCCGCCGCGCTCATCGCGAACGCCCGTCGGGTCGGGAGACGGGACAGTCGGCGCTGGGGAGGCCGGCGGCCAGCCATGCGCTCATCCCGCCCGTGATGTTCAGGACGTCCGGCCGCTGCCGGGCGGCGCGCCGCGTGGCGACCTTGCTGCGGTGCCCGGACCGGCACACGAACGCCACCGCGTGATCGGTCCGCAGCTCGGGGAGCCGGCTGCCGACCTCGTGGAGCGGGATGTGAATCGCCCCGGGCACGCGCACCTGTGCGAACTCGCGGTGTGTGCGGACGTCGACCAGCACGAGCTCTCCGGCGAAGAACCGGTCGGATGCCTCGTGCGCGGTGATCGCCTCGACGGAGCGCCGGCCGAACATCACGCGTGGCCGAATCGCACGTCGGGGAGGATCCGCGCCAGCGGCTTGGGCAGCCACCACGCCCACGGGCCGAGCAGGCGCAGGATCACCGGCATCAGCAGCAGCCGCACGAGGAACGCGTCGAGCAGCACGGCGACGCCGAGGATGATGCCCATCTCCTTCGGGGGGAGCGGGCCCGAGAGGGCGAACGTGAAGAACACGGCGACCATGACGCCGGCGGCCGCGAAGATCACGCGCCCGCTGTGCGCGAGCCCGCCGACCATCGCCTCCTTGGCGTCGTGCGAGCGGTCCCAGTGCTCCTTGGCCGAGGAGAGCAGGAACACCGTGTAGTCCATCGAGATCGCGAAGATCATCGCGAAGAAGAACACGGGACCCCACGCGTCCAGGAAGCCCTGCGGCTCGAAGCCGAGCAGGCCGCTGCCGTGACCCTCCTGGAAGATCAGCCGGGCGACGCCGAACGCCGCGCCGGTGGCCAGGAGGCTCGTGAGCACGCCCAGTGCCGCGATGATCGGGGCCTGCAGCGCGATCAGCAGCAGCAGGAATCCGAGGATCAGGACGACGCCCACGACGAGCGGGGTCTTGTCCGACAGGAGCGTCTCGAGGTCGTGGTTCTCCGCGACGGATCCGCCGACGAGCGCGCCCGCGGGCAGCTCGGAGCGCAGCCGGTCGATCGTCGCGGCTGTCGCCCGGTCCGACGGGTCGGTGCTCGGGACCACCTGCACGAGCGCCTTGCCGCCCGCGCCCGGCATGGCGGGCATGACCTGCGCCACGCCCGGATCGGCCTTGGCGACCACCGTGACGCGACCTGCGTCGGCCTGGGTCGTCACGACCTGCAGCGTTCCGGGCGCGCCCTTGCCGAAGGACTGCTGCACCTGGTTGTAGCCGACGCGGGAGCTGTCCTGCTCGGGCACGACCTTGATCGACGGCATGCCGGTCTTCAGGCCGAACACCGGGACGATCAGCGCGACGAGCACGATCAGCGCGAGCGAGCCGAACGCGTACGGGTGACGCCACAGGCGCTCCGCCCACGCGGCGAACTTCGCCGAGCGGTGCTCACCCTGGTGCACCCAGGGCAGCGCGAGCTTGTCGACCCGCGGGCCGAGCTTGCCGAGGACCGCGGGCAGCAGCGTCAGGGACGCCGCGAGGATGAAGACGACCGAGATCATGATCCCGAGCGCCATCGAGCGGAAGGCGGGCGAGGGCACGAGCATCACCGCGGTGAGCGAGATCAGCACCGTGATGCCGCTGAAGAGGACCGCCTTGCCGGCGGTGTCCATCGTCTCGGCGACGGCGTGCTCGACCGGCTCCTCGGAGCCGAACAGCGCGCCGCGGAAGCGGTAGACGATGAAGAGCGCGTAGTCGATGCCGAGCGCGAGCGCGAACATCAGCGCGAAGTTCATCGCCCAGATCGAGATGTCGAGGATCTGGGTGCCGAGGTACAGCGACCCGGCGGAGGCCATCAGGCCGATGATGGTGAGCATCAGCGGCAGCCCGGCCGCGACGAGCGACCCGAAGGCGAGCACGAGGATCAGCAGCGTCACCGGCCACGAGATCAGCTCGCTCTTCATCATCGCGTCGCGGTTGGCGGTGTTGAAGTCCGACCACATGCCGCTCGCGCCGGTGAGTGAGACCTGGACGCCGTCGCCCTGGAGCTGGTGCAGCTCCTCCTTGAGGTCGTCGGCGGCGCGGACCATCGTGTTCGGGTCCGACGCGGCGCCGGCCTGGATGATCGCGGTCCGCTGGTCGCGGGAGATCGACGTGCCGGGCTGCGGCGGGACGACCGACTTCACGCGTGAGTCGTCCTTCAGCGCCGCGGTGGCCGACGCGATGCGCTGCTGGAACGCGGCGTCCTTCACCGTCTGCGTGTCCGAGTGCACGACGACCATGAGCGCGCTCGAGGAGAGCCCGCCGAAGTTCTCGTCGGCGACCTGACGGGCGGCGACCGATTCCGAGCCGCTCGCCTCCCAGCCCGCGCCGGACAGCGCGTGCTCGACCTTCGGGGCGAAGAACCCCAGGACCACGGCGACGAGCGCCCACGCGATCGCGACGGTGCGGAAGTGGGTGGCGGTGTAGCGGCCGAGACGGCCGATCGGACCGAACTGGGTCATCGCGTGATCTCCGAGGGGTAGAGGACCGAGCGCAGGTGGAAGACCCGCTTGAGGATGAGCGAGGCGCCGCAGGCGCCGAACGCCACGTAGAGCCACTGGTTCAGGCCGACGAAGGCCGTCAGGAGGAGGAACCACGGCGAGACGGTCGCGGCGAGCAGTGCGCTCAGCAGCGTCATCGTCCCCGCCATGGCGAAGAGGACGCGCTCGAGCGGCCAGCCGCGCGAGTCGGTCGAGCAGGACGGGTCGGTGGTCATGCGGGGCCTCCGGTGAGGATCTGGTTGAGGTCACGGACCTGGTCGCGCACGCCGCCGCAGACCTGCTCGCAGAGGGCGAACACGCCGTCGTCGGCGATGGCGTAGTGGCAGAAGGTGCCGCGCTTGGTCCGGCTGACGAAGCCGGCCTGGTGCAGGACGCCGAGGTGCTTGGAGATGTTCTGCTGCGTCGCGCCGAGCCGGTCGGTCAGGTCGCCGACGGTCGCCTCGCCGTCGCGCAGCGCGTCGAGGAGCCGGATGCGGGTCGGGTCGCCGAGGACGCGGAAGCGCTGGGCGACGAGCTCGGCGAGCGGGTCTGGGATCGGGTGTGGGACATCCATGGCCAGGACTATACCACTTCACAGTTGTATATGTGTGTAGAGGCACTCAGGTACGGTCCCCCGCCGTGGAAGCCCGCACGACACGCACCCTCCGGGCCGGATGAGCGCCCTCTCCGAGGCGGTTCCGCTCCCCCCCGGCGCGCCCTTCCACCCGCCGGCCATCCTCGTCCTGATCCTGCTGCTGGCGTCCGAGCACCCGCGGCGGCTGGTGTTCGCGTACCTCGCCGGAGCGGCGCTGATCGTCTTCGGCGTCGGCGTCGTCTTCCTCGGGGTGCTGGCCGGGACCGGCGCGACCGAGCAGGACTCCTCCTCGGCGAGCGCCGGCGTCCAGATCGCGCTCGGCCTGCTGCTGCTGGCCCTGAGCGCGTGGGCTTGGGCGCGGCGCGACCGCCCGCCCGCCGAGCCCGACGAGGACGCCGGGGCCTCGCGCCTGTCCCAGTGGTCGGCGCGCGCGACGACGAGCGCCCGCTGGGCGTTCGTGCTCGGCATCGCGATGTACCTCCCGTCCCCGATGTACCTCGCGGCGATCAAGGCGATCGCGGACTCGGGCGACCCGACCGCGAGCAAGCTCACCGCCGTGCTGATCTGCGGCGCCTGCGTGCTGCTCTTCGTCGAGATCCCCGCGATCGCGCTGCTGCTGCGGCCGGACGGCCTGCAGCGGCGGCTGGAGCAGATGCGCGACTGGCTCGCGCACAACGGCTGGCGCCTGCTCGCGGTGCTCGCCGCGCTGGCCGGGGTCTACGCCCTCGTCAAGGGCCTCGCGGCGCTCTGAGCGGGCCCGCCGCGCTCAGGGGGCCTCGCCGTCGAACGCGGCGATGATCGCGTCGGCGACCTGCACGCCGCGGTCCTCCTGCAGGAAGTGGGCGGCGCCCTCGATCCGCACCTGCTCGCCGGCCGTCGGCAGCAGCTGCGTGAACTGCTCGCCGGCGATCGGGAACGGGAAGATCGGATCGGTGTCGGAGAACGCGACGAGCGCCGGCTTGTCCCAGGTGCTCAGCGCATCCCTGACGGCGGCCATCTCCGCGGCGCCCGCATCGTCGGCGGCCGTCGGCACGAGCAGCGGGAACACCTGCGCCCCCGCCTTGCTCTCGACGGTCGGGAACGGCGCCTCGTAGGCGGCGATGACCTCCTGCGACAACTCGGTCGTCGTCGCGCTCTGGATGATCATCCCGATCGGCAGGTCGGGCGTGCGCTCGGCGAAGTCGCGCCAGGCCTGGAAGCCCTTGCTGACCCGCCCGGTGAAGAGGCCCGTGTTGAGGACGACGAGGCGACCCACCCGGTCGGGGTTCTCCACCGCCCAGCGCAGGCCGATCGGGCCGCCCCAGTCCTGCACGACGACCGTGACGTCGCGCAGGTCGAGCGTCGCCAGGTGGGCGCTGACGCTGGTGATGTGCCGCTCGTACGTGTACCAGCCCGGGTCCGTCGGCTTGTCGGAGCGGCCGAAGCCCGCGTAGTCCGCGCAGACGACCCGGTGCCCGGCGCCGACCAGCCGGTCGAGCATATGGCGGTACAGGTACGCCCAGGTGGGCTCCCCGTGGAAGCACAGGACCGTCTGGCCCTCACCCTCGTCGATGTGGTGGAGGCGCAGTCCGTCGATCTCGGTGTAGCGGGGCTCGTACGCGTAGCCCGGAAGGTCGGCGAAGCGCTCGTCAGGTGTGCGGAAGACGTCCATGGCTGACCCTTCGGTTCGGGGTGGAGCGGGGCTCGCGGAGCCTACGGGACCCGCCACGCGGTGCTCGTCACGTCCACGACGAGCGCGCCGCCGTCCACCGGGACATCGGCGCCGCTGACGTACGAGGCCGCGTCCGACAGCAGGAACGCGACGACTGCCGCGACCTCCTCCGGCTCGGCCGGCCGCCGCAGCGGGACGTGCTCGTGCGTCAGCGCGTACGCCCCCTCGCGGTCGGTGCCGCGGACCGCGGCGAGGCCGTCCATGTCGGCGTCGCCCATCGGCGTGCGCACCCAGCCCGGGCAGACGGCGTTCGCGCGGACGCCGTGGGCGCCCTCGTCGGCGGCGATCGTCCGGCAGAGCATCACCAGTCCGGCCTTGGAGGAGCAGTAGGACGCCCAGCCCGGCCCTGCCCGCAGCGCGTTCACCGACGCGACCCCGACGAGCGCGCCGCGGCGCTCGCGCAGCCCCGGGAGCGCCGCGCGGGCGACGAGGAAGCTCCCCGTGAGGTTCGTGCGGATCGTGCGGTCCCACCCCTCCGGCGTGTCGTCGGCGACGGCCGCCGAGTCGCCGATGCCCGCGTTGAGCACGACGGCGTCGATGCCGCCGAAGGCGGTGCGCGCGGCGCTCGCGAGGGCTTCGGCGTAGGCCGGCTCGGCGACGTCGCCGGACTCGACGACCGCGTGCGGCAGCTCGTGCGCGAGCGCCTCCAGCGGGCCGGAGCGCCGGCCGGACAGCACGACGCCGTAGCCGTCGGCCGCCAGCCGGCGCGCGCACGCACGCCCGATCCCGCTGCCCGCTCCCGTGACGATCGCCCCGCGCATGCGCCGAGCCTACGACTCCACGTACCGCAGCGAGCCCGGGGTCGTGAGCCGCTCGCCCGTCTCCAGGTACGTCTTCAGCCCGGAGAGGATCATCGGCCAGCCGCCGAAGAGCTCCCCGTTGGCGCTCTCGCGCAGCTCGTCGTGGATCACCGTCAGCCGGCACGAGTCGCCGACGGGCTCGATCTCATACGTGACGCGCGAGGGCCCCTCCGCCTGGACCTCCGCGCTCCACAGCGCGGTGAAGCTCTGTACGAGCCGGCGCGGCGGGTCGACCTCGAGGTTCTCCCCCTGCCAGAGCAGCCCGGGCGCCTGCGGGCTGCTCGCCGTGTAGGCCGAGCCCGCCGTCCAATCGGACGTGATGCCGACGCCGAAGTTGTAGATCGCGCGCTGCTCGGGGTCGGTGAGTGCCTCCCACAGCCGCTCCGGGGTCGTCTTGATGTAGATCTCGAACACCTTCTCCATGAGGCTCTCCTCGATGTCGGTCTTGAGCGCGCTGAGCCCCGCGGCCCAGGGCTCGGCGTACTTGCTCACCCACCGGTCGTGGACGAGCCGGATGGGGACGGCGTTCAGGTGGTGCAGCTTCTCCCGCCCGCGCCTGCGCGTGACGACGAGACCCGCGTCCTCGAGCACCCTGAGGTGCTTCATGACGCCGAAGCGCGTCATCGGCAGGCGCGACTCGAGCGCGCTCAGGGTCTGCCCGTCCTCGCGGAAGAGCTCGTCGAGCAGGCTGCGGCGCGTCGGGTCCGCGAGCGCCTTGAACACGTCGTCCACGGGCGGCACGTTAGGTGACCTAAAGGTCACATGTCAAGAGAGCCCGCTGACCCCGTCCAGGATGAGCTTCAGGGCGATCAGCGCAGCGATGACCGCCACGATCGTGGCGCTCTGCCGCACCATCCATCCGCGCAGGCCGTCGAGGGCCCCGTCCGCGCGCTCCCCGAGCAGCACCGAGGCGGCGATCGGCAGGAGCACTCCGAGCATCGCCAGGCCCGTGAAGACGGCGAGCGCCGCGGCCTGATCGGCGGTGCTCCCACCCCCCGCGGCGATCGCCGCGGCCGCGGCCACGATGAGGATGAGGTTCTTCGGGTTGACGCCGCAGAGCAGCACCCCCATGCCCGCGGCCCGGACCGGCGTGAGTGCCTCGACGGTGCGCATCCAGGCCGGGAGGTCCGGCGCGGGGTCGCCGGCGCGCGGTCGCGCCCGCCACTTCCCGGCGGCGAAGCGCAGCAGGACGGCGCCGAGGACGATCCGGCCGATGCTCACCCAGGAACCCGGGTCGTCCCCCGACCCCTCATCCGCCCCTGCGGCGCCCAGCACGACCGCCGCCACCGCGGTGACGACCGTCACCGCCGCCAGCCCGCCGGCGGCGAACGCCAGGGCGTTCACCCGGCCGGCCGGCGTCGCGAGGATCAGCACCACCGCGATGATCGGAAGCGGGCTGAACGCGACCGCGATGCCGAGCGGGATGACCTGCGCGACCGCGTCCCCCATCAGTGGCCCGGCGTCCGGTCGCCCGCGCCGAAGTCGACGCGGACCTCCCGGTCCTCGGAGTCGCGTGCCGCGCGACGCGTGACGGAGGGCATCGCCGCACAGCCTCTCAGGCGGCCCCGTCGCCGCGCGAAGCGTCGCCGTGCTAGAACGCCCGGCATGAGCGACGACCTGTTCAAGATCAAGGACAAGGAGCACCTCTCGCGCGAGGAGGCGGCGGCCCGGCTGCACGCGATCGCCGACGAGCTGGCCTCCGGCAACGACGTGGTGTTCGAGCGCGACGGCCTGCGGTTCGTCGCGAAGGTCCCCGACGAGGTGAAGTTCGAACTCGAGTTCGAGATCGGCGAGGACGAGACCGAGCTCGAGATCGAACTCAGCTGGGCAGGTACGGCAGGCTAGCCGCCGCCTGCGACTAGACGAGCTGGGCGACGAGGAACACGATCGCGAGGGTCATCACGACCGCCATCGCCACGAGCGAGAAGTCCAGGTCGCTGCTGTGGTTGGGTGTCGGTTGCATACCTCCAGCGTGACCCTCGGCCGGCGACGCTCCCAGGTGGAGAAACCACAGCCGCGCGCGGGAAACGTGCGACCGTGCGACGGTGGAGATCACGCCGGACGTTCGGCCAGCAGCTCGTCGAGATCGTGGACCTGGCGCCGGATTCCCCCGCATACCTGGTCACAGAGCTCGAACACCCCGTCATCCGCGATCGCGTACACGACGAACGCGCCCCGCTTCGTGCGGGAGACGAGGCCGGCCTGGTGCAGAACGCCGAGGTGCTTCGACACGTTCTGCTGTGAGGCGTCGAGGCGCTCGGCGAGGTCGCCGACGGCACGCTCCTGATCGCGCAGGGCGTCGAGGAGCCGGATGCGCATCGGCTCGCCGAGCACGCGGAAACGCTGCGCGATCAGGTCGGTGAGCTGGTCCGGGAGCGGGCGCGGGACGGCCATCGGCCGATCCTACCATCACACGGTTGTGTGCTTGTGTAGGTGTGTTCTACGGACCTCCGTCGTGGAAAGGGCCGATGCTGCGCGCGTGCGCCCGGAGGATCATTCGTCCGTCCCCCGGTTCCACGAAAGGAGGGCGGGCCGTGTCCGCCTCCAGCTCCAAGCGCGTCATCGTCGTCGGCTCCAGCTTCGCCGGACTGACGGCCGCCCTCGAACTGCGCAAGCGCCTCGACCCCCGGCACGAGGTCGTGGTGCTCGATCCGCGCGCGGACTTCACGTTCATCCCTTCGCTGATCTGGTTGCCGTTCGGCCTGCGCGAAGCCAAGGACGTCACCTTCCCGCTCGCCCCGATGTACGCCAAGCAGGGCATCCGGTTCATCCATGAGGCGGCGACCGGGTTCGATCTCGACGCGCGCACCGTCACGACGAGCTCGGGGCAGGAGCTCCCGTACGACCGCCTGATGCTCGGGACCGGTCCGCGACTCGCCTTCGAGAAGGTCCAGGGCCTCGGCCCGCTCGGCGGATACACGCAGTCGGTCTGCAACCTCGAGCACGCGGAGATGACCAGGGACGCCTGGGCGCGCTTCCTCGAGAACCCGGGTCCCGTCGTGGTCGGGACCGCCCAGGGCGGCTCGTGCTTCGGCGCCTCCTACGAGTTCCTGCTGAACACCCAGCACCAGATCAAGAAGGCCGGCCTGCAGGACGTCGCGCCCCTCACCTTCATCACCGCCGAGCCGTTCCTGGGCCATTTCGGCCTCGGCGGCGTCGCGGACTCCCAGCAGCGCGTCGAGAAGTTCTTCGACCACCTCGGCATCGAGGGCGTGCCGAACAACGTCATCACCGAGGTCCGCGACGGCGAGATCGAACTCGAGGGTGGCCGCGTCCTGCCGTTCGCCTTCTCCATGATCGTCCCGCCGTTCACCGGGGTCGACGCGATCCGCCGGACCGAGGGCCTCGGCAACCCGATGGGGTTCCTCCCGGTCACGGACGAGTTCCGCCACGTCGACATCGACACGGTCTACGGCGCCGGCGTCGACGTCGCGATCGCCCCGCCCGGCGAGACGCGCGTGCCCGCGGGCGTGCCGAAGACCGGGCAGATGAGCGAGGTGATGGCCAAGGTCGCGGCGCAGAACATCGCCGCCGACATCCAGGGCGGCGAGCGGCGCAGCATGCCCGTCACCGAGATGGAGGCGATCTGCATCCTCGACGGTGGGAACAACGGGATCATCTTCAAGGCCGACCACGTGCTCGGCGACCCCGAGCATCCACACGTGATGAGCGGCCCCCAGGCCCACTGGGCGAAGCTCGCGTTCGAGCGCATCTTCCTCGCCAGCCGCAAGCGGGGACGCATCGTGCTGTGAGGCGCCGGGGGATACTGGCCGCATGAGCCCGCTTGTCCTGGTCGTCGACGACGAGCGGAAGATCCGCGAGCTCGTGCGGTCCTACCTGGAACGCGCCGGCATCGACGTGGTCACCACCGGATCCGGCGCGGAGGCGCTCGAGCTCGCCGGGCGGGCGCGGCCGGACCTCGTCGTGCTCGACCGGGGCCTCCCGGACGTGCCCGGCGACGAGGTCGCCCGCGAGCTGCGCCGGGCCGGCGACCTGCCGATCCTCATGCTCACCGCGCGCGCCGGCGAGGCGGACCGCGTCGAGGGGCTCGAGCTCGGAGCCGACGACTACGTCACGAAGCCGTTCAGCCCGCGCGAGCTCGTCCTCCGGGTGCAGGCGGTGCTTCGGCGCGGCCACGACGAGGTCGTCGGCGGCCCCCTCTCCTACGGCGACGGCGAGCTCACCCTGGACCACGACCGGCGGGAGGCA
This sequence comes from Solirubrobacteraceae bacterium, assembly GCA_036782855.1. Classification (GTDB taxonomy): domain Bacteria; phylum Actinomycetota; class Thermoleophilia; order Solirubrobacterales; family Solirubrobacteraceae; genus F1-60-MAGs163. Next base: position 11,818 of record DAIPYF010000009.1, on the reverse strand, counting down.
CGGGTGCGCGGGACGGTGATGCGCCTCACCCCGACCGAATGGGGCGTGCTCGACGCGCTCGCGCGGACGCCGGGCCGCGTCCACTCGCGCTACGAGCTCATCAACCAGGTGCGCGGCTACGAGTTCGAGGGCTACGAGCGCTCCGTCGACTCGCACGTCAAGAACCTGCGCCGCAAGATCGAGGTCGATCCCCGCGACCCGCGGATCGTCGAGACCGTGCTCGGCGCCGGCTACCGCCTCGGCATCGCCCGTGACTGACGCCCCACCCGACGGACACCGCGGCGGATCGCTCACCACGCGGATCGCGATGGCGTTCACCGGCGTCGCGCTGCTCGCGGTCGCGCTCGTCGTGGGCCTCGTCGTCGTCAGCACATCCCGGGAGACGGCGTCCCTTGCCGCGTCCGAGCGCCGGCAGACGACCGACGCCGCGGCGGGCGCGGCCGCCACGGCCTACCGGGAGGCCGGCGGATGGGCCGGCGCGGACCTGAGCGAGGCACAACGGATCGCGCGCCGCGCCGGCGGCCGGCTCGTCACCCTCGACGCACGCGGGGGGGTCGTCTCCTCCGGCGGCGCCGCACCGGGCTCCGGCGGCGGGCCGGGCGCCGGAGCCGGAGCCGGAGGCACTGCCGCGACCGCGCCGGTCCGCGTCGCGGGAGTCACGGTCGGACGGGTCGTGTTCCGCGTCCCGGGCTCGGGACTGACGAAAGCCGAGCAACGGCTGCGCGATCGCCTCGTGACGATCGCGCTGATCGGTGGCGGGCTCGCGGTGGCGATCGCCCTCGGCGCCGCGCTGCTCGTCGCGCGCCGGCTCACCGCGCCTCTGCGACGGCTCACCGGCGCGGCGCGGGCGCTGGAGTCCGGCGAGCCGCAGGCGCGCGCCGGCATCGCGAACGCGCCCGGTGAGATCGGCGAGCTCTCACGGGCGTTCGACCGCCTGGCGCAGACCCTCTCCGACCAGGCCGACGCCCGTCAGGCGCTGCTGGCCGAGATCGCGCACGAGCTGCGCACGCCCCTGGCGATCCTGCGCGGGAACTGCGAGGCGATGGTCGACGGCGTCGAGCGACCGACCCCCGAGCGCCTGTCCTCGCTGCACGACGAGGTGCCCCGCCTCGAGGGCCTCGTCCCAGATCTGGGGACGCTGGCGGCGTCCGAGGCGGCGTCCCTGCGGCTCGAGCCGCGGCCCGTCGACCTGGCCGGCGTCGCGCGAGACGCGCTGGCGCTCCTGGACGGGCGCGCCGCCGCCGCCGGCGTCCGGCTCGCGTCCGACCTCACCGGCGTGGTCGCGCAGGGGGACCGGGCGCGACTGACGCAGATCCTCGAGAACCTCCTCTCGAACGCGCTGAAGTTCACGCCCGCCGGCGGAACGATCACCGTCACCGTCGCCCGCGCCGGGGATCGCGCGATCATGGAGGTCCGTGACACGGGCCGCGGGATCCCCGCGGATGAGGTCCCCCACGTGTTCGAGCGCCACTGGCGCGGGAGCGCCGCCGCCGACACCAGCGGGCGCGGCATCGGGCTCGCCGTCGTGGACGAGCTCGTGCGCGCGCATCACGGGACCGTCTCGGTGAGCAGCGAGGTCGGGCGCGGCAGCCGCTTCACGGTGTCGCTCCCGGCGCTCTGACGCATCTCCACACGGCCTCCACACGATCTCCACGGCGCTCCCATCGCCATCGCCGATGCTCTGCTCACAGCGAATCCAAGGGAGCAGCCATGAGGACCCCGACCCGCATCACCACCATCGTCGCCGCCGGCGCCGTGGCCGTCGCGAGCACCGCCGCGGTCGCCTCGGCCGCGCGGCAGACCGACCCCGCGTGCGACGGCACGGGCGCGGACACCGCCCAGCCCGGCGGCCGACAGGCGACCGGCCAGCAGGGCGGACAGCAGGCCCGGGGCATGCGCCAGCGCCGCCACGGCCGTCAGGGGAAGCGCTCCCTGCCGACCCGCACCAGCACGGCACCGCTGACAGCCGCCGAATCCTCCGCGATCACCTACATGCGTGAGGAGGAGAAGCTCGCGCGCGACGTGTACCGCAAGCTCGCGGGCACCTCCGGCAACGCGGTGTTCACCCGCATCGCGACAAGTGAGCAGCGGCACATGGACGCGCTCGGCCGGCTCATCGCCCGCTACCGCCTGACCGATCCCGCGAAGGGCAACGCCGCAGGCGTGTTCAAGAACCCCGAGCTCCAGCGTCTCTACGACGAGCTGGTCGCCAGGGGCAGCGCGTCCCCGGCCGCGGCGATCCAGGTCGGACTCGACATCGAGCGCCTCGACATCGCCGACCTGCAGGACCGCAAGGCCACGGTCAAGCACACCGACGTCCGCTGGGTCTTCCAGCAGCTCGAGCGCGGCTCCAACAACCACCTGCGCGCATTCACGACGCAGGCAGGCTGAGCACCGGAACGCCGACCGGTGCCGCCGGGACGATCCCGGCGGCGCCGCGACGGCGTCCGTCGTCGTGGGCGGGCGTCAGTTGCCGCGCAGGCCGAACGTGAGCAGGATGACGAGAAAGCCGGCGACGAGCCCGAGCCCGACGGCCCAGGCGGGTCCGCCCACCGCCAGGACGAGGCCGGCGAGCAGCACGGCGAGCACGGCGCCCAGCACCCAGTTCTGCGAGCTCATCCATGGGACCCTAGACCTCGCAGCAGACCGCACCATCCACGTAGCTCACCGCGGTCCGGGTTGGGCTTCGCCCGGATGCGCGCCGGCCCCGCCGCGTGTTCAATCGACGCGTGGCCGATTCACACACCAAGACTCGGGCTCGCGCGGGGGATCGCGTCGAGGTCCGGCGACCGGACGGCTCGGTCCGGCACGGCGTGATCGTCGAGGTCCTGGGCGAGCCGACGCACCTGCACTTCCAGGTCCGGTGGAGCGCCTCCCATGAGTCGATGGTCTTCCCCGGTGACGACGTCCTCGTGATCCCCGCCCGTCCGCCGGCCAGCTAACCGCGCCCGGCCGGCACCTGGATCTCGAACGCCTCGCCCGGCTCGAGCCTCCGCGCCGGGATGCCGCGCTCGGCGGCCTCCGCGGTGAAGCGCTCCGCCGCGTCCACGACGGGCTCGTAGATCCCCTCGATCTCGTAGCCCTCCGCATGGATCGGAATCGCCATGCGAGCGCCGAGCAGCTCCGCCGCGATCGCGGCCTGGCCCGGGTCGAGCGCCACGGGCAGGGGGCTGGCCGGCCGGCGGTTGGGAAAGCTCACGACCGCGCCGTTCACGGGGACGAGGACCACGTCGAACGGGCCGTGCCGGAGCGCCATGCGCCACCAGGATCCGTGGAACATCGTGTCGCCGAGGTGCAGGACGCGCGCGCCGCCCGCCTCCACGAGCCACGAGACCTGCGGATCGCCGACGCCGTCGGCCGCCGGGAGGGCGGTGAGCGTGAACGGGCCCGCCGTCACGGACTCCCACGGAGCGACCCGGCGGCGCGGCAGGCCGGCGGCGGCCAGCTCGTGGTCCGCCTGCGCGAGGGCGAGGTTCTCCAGGCCGCCCCCGCCGCCGGCCGGCGGCTCCAGGACAGGAGCGCCGGGCGCCAGCGCGGCGGCCAGCGCCCGCGCGTCGGCGTGGTCGCGGTGCAGATGGGTGACGAGACCGGCGACGGCGCCCCCCGCCCGGGGTGCGACCACCTGCGGGAGCGGCGTGCCCGCCGCCTGCTCGCCCAGCGGCGAGAACACCGCGCCCGGATCGTCCAGCGGGTCGACGACCACCGTCGCGCCGCCGGCCTCCAGCTCCGCCCCGGCCCAGCCCAGCCATGTCAGTCGCATCGTCCATTCCCGTCGCGTCGTGTGCAGAGGCCCGAGTTATACAGAACGATCGTTCGTCCCGTATACTGGTCGCCATGCCGCGCCGCTCCTCCGCCGACGTCGCCGACAGCCGCGCCGCCGCGGTCCGCGCGGCCGTCGACCTCGCCTCCGTCGAGGGCCTCGAGGGCATCACGATCGGGCGACTGGCCGACGATCTCTCGATGAGCAAGAGCGGGCTGATCGGGCGCTTCGGTGACAAGGAGGCCCTCCAGCGGGCAGCGCTCGCAGCCGCGATCGAGCGCTTCACCGCGGCGGTCTGGCTGCCGGCGGCGCGGGTCGCGCCCGGGCTCCCGCGGCTCGAGGCGATCGTCGACGCCTGGATCGGCCACCTGCGTGACGGGGTCTTTCCCGGCGGGTGCTTCGTGACAACGGCGTCGGTGGAGTACGACGCCCGGCCCGGGCGCCTGCACGACGACGTCGCCGCCGCGGTCCGCCGCTGGCTCGACGTGCTCGAGGCGGAGGCGCGCACCGCGCGCCGGGCCGGCGCCCTCCCGCAGGACCGCGACCCCGCCGATGTCGCCTTCGAGCTGCACAGCCTCGCCTCGGGCGGGAGCGTCGCCGGCCGGCTGCTCGACGACGACGACGCCCTCGACCGGACCCGCGCCGCGATGCGCCGCGCGCTCGGGCTCCCTCTGAGCTGAGCCTTCCGCGGCCATCCCTGAGAGGATCCCCGGCAGATGAATGGGGACCGCAAGGAGGCATGCCGCTGATGATCGAGCTCACGCGCACCGAGGACGTCTTCGTCCTGCGCATGGCCGCCGACGAGAATCGCTTCAACCCGGCCATGCTCGAAGCGTTCGACGAGGCGCTGGGCACCGTCGAGGCGAGCGAGGGGCCGGCGGCGGTCGTGCTGACCGGCCAGGGCAAGTTCTTCTCCAACGGGCTGGACCTCGAGTGGATGATGGCCAACGTCGAGCAGGGCGGGCCGTCGCTCGTCGCCAACGGGCTTCAGGCGCTCTACCGCCGGCTCGTGACATTCCCGACGGCGACCGTCGCCGCCGTCAACGGGCACGCATTCGCCGGCGGCGGCATGCTCGCCCTCGCGTGCGACCAACGCGTCATGCGCACCGATCGCGGCTTCTTCTGCCTGCCCGAGGTGGACATCAACATCCCCTTCACCCCCGGCATGGCGAGACTCGTCCAGGCGAAGCTCACGCCCGCGGCCGCGTACCAGGCCATGTTGACCGGCCGCCGGTTCAGCGCCGAGGATGCCCTCGCGGCAGGGTTCGTCGACGCCGCGGTGCCGGAGGACCAGGTCCTGCCGGAGGCCGTCGAGCGGGCGCAGGCGCTCGCCGGCAAGACCCGCGGCACCGTCGAGACGATCAAGCAGCGGATGTACGGCGACGTCGCGGCGACGCTCGCCGAGACGGTCGAGTTCTGAACCACAACCGAGGGGGCCCAGAGGCATGACGGTCGATCCACGCGGCGAGGACATCCGCCGATTCCGAGACGAGGACGACGGCGGTCCCGTCGTGATGCTGAACCTCCTGCGCTTCGCCGGCGAGCCGGGCCGCGCGTCCTACGCGCAGTACGCCGCGAGGATCCAGCCCTTCCTCGACGCCGTCGGCGCGACCGTGCTCTACGCCGGCTCGTGCTCGACGGTGCTCGTCGCCCCCGACGAGCACCGCTGGGACGCGCTGCTGGTCGTGCGCTACCCGAGCCGCGCGGCGTTCCTGCAGATGGTCGGCGACCCGGACTACCAGTCGATCACGGAGCTGCGCACAGCGGGGCTCGAGGCCGCCGTGCTCCAGGCCACGACGCCCTGGTCCTGAGCGGTGGCGGGGCCGTGCAGCGGTCGGGCCACGCCGGCAGGGTCTCGACGGTCCCGCGATGAGCGCCCATTCCCACGACGACGCCCATGCGGGCCACGCCCACGGCGTGACGGCGCGCAGCGACTCGCGCTGGCTGCTCGTCGCGCTGCTGATCAACCTCGGCTTCATGGTCGTCGAGGTCGCCGTCGGCCTGATCGCCAACTCGCTCGCGCTGCTCAGCGATGCGGCGCACATGCTCACCGACGCCGGCGCCATCGCGCTGGCGATCCTGGCGCTGCGCCTCGCCCAGCGCCCGCCGAAGGGCGCGTTCACGTTCGGGCTCAAGCGCAGCGAGATCCTCAGCGCCCAGACCAACGGGGTGCTGTTGTTCGTCCTCGCCGGGATCATCGGCGTCGAGGCGATCACGCGCATCGCGCACCCGCCGGACGTGGACGGCGCGTTCGTCCTGTACACGGGACTGCTCGGCGCGCTGGTGAACGGCGCCGCGGCGTGGGCGCTGGGCCGGGCCAACCGCGACAGCCTCAACGTGCACGGCGCGTTCCTGCACAACCTCTTCGACATGCTCTCCTCGATCGCCGCAGCCGTCGCCGGCCTGGTCATCGTCCTGTCCGGTTGGGGTCAGGCCGACGGCATCGCCGCGCTCACCGTCTCCGTGCTCATGCTCTACGGGGGCTGGGGCCTGGTGCGCGACTCCGGACGCGTCCTGCTCGAGGGCGCCCCGAAGGGCCTTGATCCGATGGTGATCGGGCAGGCGATGGCGGCGTCACCCGGCGTGGTCGAGGTCCACGACCTGCACGTCTGGGAGGTCACCTCGGGGTTTCCGGCACTTGCCGCGCACGTGCAGGTCGCCCCCGGCGACGACTGCCACGCACGTCGCCGTCAGCTCCAGACGATGCTGCGCCGGCGCTTCGACATCACCCACACCACCCTGCAGGTCGACCACGAGCTGCGGTTCGGCGACGACCTCATCCACATCGAGGGCCCACCACCCCGATGAGCTTCGGCCGGGCGCGTGTCGCCCATGCCCGGCGTAGTGTGCGCCGGGCATGCCGGACGCACTTGCGCAGTTGGGCTGGAACGAGCGATGGCGGGCGCTGTTCGCGCCGTACGCCGCGCAGGGACTGATGCCGGCGCGCGTGATCCGCGGCGACCGCGGCAGCGCGCTCGTGGCGGCGCCCGGCGGCATCATTCGGGCTGCACCGTCGGCTCGCCTGCTGAAGGTCGCTCGTGGCGCGGCGGAGATGCCCGTGGTCGGAGACTGGGTGGCGGTGATGGACGCGGAGGCGATCGACGTTCCGCTGATCGAGGCGGTGCTTCCGCGCACCAGCGCCATCACGCGCGGCGACCCCGGCGAGGGCTCTGACGTTCAGGCGCTCGCCGCCAACGTGGACACGGTGTTCGTCGTCCAGCCGATCGCCGAACCGCCCAACCTGCGGCGCATCGAGCGCGAGCTGGCGCTGGCATGGGACTCGGGAGCCGTCCCCGTGGTCGTGCTCACGAAGGCCGATCTGTCCGCCGACCCGGACGCCGCCCGTTCGGCCGTCGAGTCGATCGCGCTCGGCGTCGACGTCCTGGCGATGAACGCGCTCGCGGGCGAGGGCGTCCCGGCGCTGCCGGCCTACCTGTCCGGGCACCGCACCGCCGTCCTGCTCGGGCCCTCCGGAGCCGGGAAGTCCACGATCGTGAACGCCCTGGTGGGGCGTCAGCGGCAGGACACCCGTGCGGTCCGCGTCAGTGATCAGCGCGGTCGTCACACCACGGTCGCGCGTGAGCTGATCGCGTTGCCCGACGACGGCCTGCTCATCGACACCCCCGGACTTCGCGCGGTCGGACTCACCGGATCCGAGGAGGGCATCTCCCTCACGTTCTCAGACATCGAGCGGCTGTCCGGGTCCTGCCGGTTTCGCAACTGCGCACATCAGGGCGAGCCCGGCTGCGCGATCCGCGCGGCCGTCGACGCCGGAACGCTCGCGGCAGACCGCCTGGCCAGCTACCACAAGCTGATGCGCGAGGCCGAGGTGGCCGCCGCCAGAACCGACGCGCGCCTGCGCGCCGACGAGGAGCGCAGGGCGAAGACCATCAGCAAAGCGGCCCGGGACTACTTCCGGACCCACCCGCGGTGACCCGAGACCCGGCGGGTCAGCCGGCGCGCGAGGGAAGCGGCGCGAGCTCGTCCATGCCGGTGTCGTGACACGCGCTCGCGAGCGCCTCGCGCAGTTCGGGCAGCACGGCGCGCGCGGCGGCCGTGCGGCCGCGGCCGCTGTCCTTGTCGACGAGCGTGAGCGCTTCGTCGGGGTCGGCTTCGAGGTCGTAGAGCTCGTACTCGGGCTCCGTGCGCCCGGTCGGATCGACGTAGGCGGCGTACTTCCAGCGCTCGCCACGGACGGCGCGGATGCGGTTGGGCTGCGGGATCGTGTCCTGCTGGGCGGTCGCCGCCTGATGGTCGTCGTAGGTGAAGAGCGCGTGGTCGCGCACGCCGTCCGCCGGGGCGGCGCCGAGCACACCGCCGAAGTCCGCCCCGCTGGCGCGCACCGCCTCCGGCTCGGGCGCGGCGTTCCGGGCGAGCACACCGGCGAGGCTCGCGCCGTCGATCGTGCCGTCGAGCGGGGCGCCCGCCAGGTCCAGCAGCGTGGGGACGACGTCGACGAGTGATGCGGCGGTCGCCGACTGCGCGCCCTGCGGGAAGAGCAGCGGGTTGGAGACGATCAGCGGGACCCGGATCGTCTCCTCGTAGGCGTTGAACATCTTCTGCCGCAGGCCGCCGTGCGAGAGCCCCATCTCCCCGTGATCGGAGAAGCGCGTCACGACCGTGCGCGCGCGCAGCGAGCGCGGGTCCCCCGGGTCGCCGAGCGCGGCCAGCAGCCGGCCGATCTTCGCGTCGACGAGCGTGTGCAGGTGCGCATAGAAGCGCACGTAGTCGAGCCGCTCGGCACGCGTGCGCAGCGGTCCCAGGAACGAGGTCTGCCCGAGCTTCAGCATCGCGTGCGCGGTCGGCTTGTCGCGCAGATCCTCGTCGATGGTCTCGGGCAGGTCGATCGGCAGGTCCGCGAACTGCTCGCGGTCGTAGCCGCCCGTCGCATAGGACGAGGGGTAGCCGAGCACGTCGTGCGGGTTGACCAGCGAGACGATCAGGCAGAACGGCTCCGGCAGATCGGCCGCCGCGAGGAAGCGCTCGGCCTGGCGCGTGTAGTCCTCGTCGAAGCCCTCCCCCGAGGCGCCCGCCGTGCCACCGCCGAACCCCGCAGGGTCGGTGTTCTCACCGGCGTCGGGCGGCTCCCAGCCGGGAAACCCGAAGTCGCGATCCAGCCGCTCGGCATCGGCCGGACCCCAGTTGCCGTGCCCGGCGAGCGGCATCGTCAAGTGCCACTTGCCCTTGTAGGCGACCGTGTACCCCGCCTCGCGCAGCCGCGACCCGAGTGTCGGGATGTCCGCGGGCAGCTCCGGCTCGCCGCCGCCCTTGGGCCCGAGTCGCAGCGCACCGCGGACCAGCGACCGGGCGAGCGTCCCGCGCGGCGCCTCGCCGCTGACGGCGAGTGCGGCGGCCTGGCGCAACGTCGGCGCGAGGTTCGCCGAATCGGGATACAGGTCACCCTCGGTCAGGGTGAGGCTGACGCCGTGACGCGACGGGTAGGTGCCCGTCAGGAAGCTCGCGCGACTCGGGGAACACATCGCGGTGGCCGTGCAGGCGCTCGTGAACGACACGCCTGTGCTCCGCAGTTCGGCGTCTGCGGGTGCAAGCGCGTCGAGCCACCCCTGCTCGTCCGGCCAGTGCATCGGCGCGCGCTGCTGGTCGGTGACGATGACGAGGTGGTTCGGGCGGGCCATGACGGGCGACCCTAGATGATCGGGCTCCGGGCCCCGCCAGGTCGACGTTCGCCGATCCCCGGCGAAACGCGCGACCGGGTCACCGTTTCGCGCTCTTGACCTTCCCGGTCGGTCCGATCGTCAGCGTGAGCGTCCTGTATCCCGGCTTCCTCACCGTGATCTTGGCGGTGATGCGCTTGCCCCGGAAGGCCTTCGTGAGCTTGAGCGACGACGTGGTCTGCCGCTGGATCCGCCTGCCGTCGGCGTACCAGCGGAACGAGAGCCTGACCCCGGACTGGCGGAACGTCGGCAGCTTCAGCTTGATCCGCTGACCCACCCGCGCCGCGCCGCTCAGCCTGGCCTTCCTGCTCACGCTCAGCGCGGGCGTGGCGGACTTGGCGGGCTTGGCGGGTGACGGCGAGGGGCTCGGGCTCGCCGAGGCCGCGCCCACGGAGACCGGGGCGCTGTCCGCGTCCACGACGTT
>DAIPYF010000009.1:0-1949 GCA_036782855.1 Solirubrobacteraceae bacterium | reverse complement strand
GGGGGGGGTTGGGGGGTGGGGGGGGGGGGCGGGGGGACGCCGAGGCGCCCCCGAGGAAGCGGGGGGCGCGGGCCGGGCCCGGGGGGTGGGGCCCGCCGATCCCCGAGGCGGTGACGCGGAAGCTGATCTGTGCGCCCGCGTCCGCGGTGCTCGGTGTGTAGGTCGTGCTGACCGCGTTCGGGATCGGCGTCCCGTTGCGCAGCCACGCGTAGGTGTAGCGGTTGGGCTCGAGCGTCCAGATGCCCTTGTCGCCCGTCAGCTTCTGCCCGACCGCCGGCGTGCCGGTGATCGACGGCGCCGTCGTGGCCCGGCGCGTCTCGTCGGGCTGGCTGGTGTCGAGGACGTAGATCCGGCGCGCGGTCGTCGGGACCGGGTCACCGACCGCGTGCGGGTACTGCCCGGTGAAGATGACCTTGTCGCCAAGCTGGGCGAAGGGACCTGCGAAGGGATGCCCCGGCGCGACGCCGTCGAACGCGCCGGCTGTGAGGGCGAAGGTGCCCGCGGCGGTGCCGTCGGAGCGCCAGACGACGCTGCCGTAGGGCGAGAGCCCGCCGCGGAAGTAGAACCGCGATCCGACCACCGTCGGGAAGGCGGGTCCGTAGCCGTCGCCGTCGACCTTGCCGAGCAGTGCCGTGCCCGCGTCCGTTCCGTCGGAGACGTAGACGTCGGACCCGCGCAGCAGGCCGAAGGCGTCCTTGAAGGCGAACAGCTGCATCTGGCCGCTGCCGCCCGGTCCCGGCGTGATGTCCTTGACCACGCGCGTCGTGGCGTCGGTGCCCTCCGTGCGCCAGACCTCTCCACCCGTGGTCGGATCGTCCGGGACGTAGTAGAGGACGTTGCCGTTGGCCGCCCATTGGGTGATCGACGAGCCGACGTTGAGGGGATGATGCTCGTGCACGAGGTCAGTGCCGCCTTCGCTCCCGTCCGTGACCCACAGCTCGCGCCCGTGCGTGCCGTCATCCGCTGTGAAGTAGACGCGATTGCCCGTTGCGGTGAAGTTGGAGGGCCCGCTGCCGTTGGGCCCCGCATAGATCTCCTTGACCTGCTCCACCGTCGTGCCGTCGGTGCGCCAGAGCTCGGTGGCGCTGTTGACCCCGATGGTCTGCCCGAAGTAGGCCCAGCCGCCCATGGTCGCCGCCGGGTTGTTGCCATCAACGCTGTTGCTGCCTGAGGTGATCCCGGCGAAGACCGACCCGCTCGCGCCGAGCGCATAGAGCCGGTAGGTGAAGCCGTTGTAGTGATACAGCAGTGCCTTGCCGCCGACGGCGCCCATCAGCGTGCCGCCCGTCGTCTGCGAGGCCGGCGCGCCGTCGTCCACCGTCGTTGCCTGCGGCGTGCCGCCCGGATCGATCGTGAAGACGGCGTTCCCGGTGCTCGCAGTGGTGGCGACGAGGAACATGCGCGTCCCGACCACCCGCAGCTGGCGCGGATTGCCGTTCGACCCGGCGTTGCCGACATTGAAGTCCTCGACGAGCGTCGTGCCCCCCGGGGTGCCGTCCGTGCGCCACAGTTCATTGCCGACCACGCCGTCGTTGGCGGCGAAGTACACATAGCCGTCGAAGGCGACCATCTCGAGCCCGGTGCTCTGGAAGGTCGGCACGGGCGGTCCGGGCGGCGTCACGAGCCGGTCGGCGGACGCGACGGCCGGTGCGGCGATGACACACAGGATGGCGACGAGGACGATCCGGAGGAGCGGCATCGACCGACCTTATGCGGAAGCCCGTTCCGCGGCAAGCGCCGAACCGGCCGGTGATCGGCCGGCCGCAGCCGTCCGGTCAGCCGGGGATCGCGCCGAGCTGCTGCATCAGCGCCATCATGTCGGCGACGCCCCGGTGCTCGTGCGCGACGCCGTCGCCGTCGAGGCGGCCTGCGGCCTGTCGTCTAGGGTGACGGAATGGTCAATCGTGAGGTTCTTCAGCGGCTCGCGGCGGCAGAGCCGAGCCGGCCGA
>DAIPYF010000008.1:17303-31309 GCA_036782855.1 Solirubrobacteraceae bacterium | reverse complement strand
CCCGCCAGGGTGACGACCCCCGCCCGCCCGGGACCAGCCGCTACTGCAGCGTCATGTTGGGCTCGCCGTTGGCGTTGAGCCCGTTGGCGGTGCGGGCGCACGTGCCGCCGCGCGGCGTGCCCCCGTTGTACGCCTGGCGGATGCAGTTGCGCAGCGCCTTCTCACCCCAGTAGTTGGGGTGCAGCGACTCCTGGACGAAGTACGGCCCGAAGACCGTCGACACGGTGCGGATCTGGGCGATCCACTCCGAGTTGTCCACCGCGTTCGCGCTCTGCCAGGTGGAGAGGCCCTTCTCCTCCAGCAGGCCGACGGTGTTCTCGCACAGGCGCCGGCCGTTGAACGCCGACTGCAGCTCGAGCACCTTCACGAACGACAGCCCGGTCTGCGCGGCGGCGTTCTTGACGGCGTTGTTGATCGTCGGCAGCGCCGTGTTGTTGGCCCAGTTGGCGTCGCCGTTCCAGAAGCCGCAGCCGCCGGTGTTCTGGCGCGTGTAGCCGGTCTCGCCGTAACGGAAGCCCGAGGACGTCGGGATCGGCGACATGTAGTCCTGCACGAGGACGGTGTAGGACCCGTCGCCGTAGCCGGCGTTCGACATCGCGGTCCGCACGTTGAGGATCGCGTTCTTGATGTTCAGGGTCTGCGCGCTGACGTTCGACGAGCTGAAGTTCGACGTCACGGACGAATCGTCGTTGCAGTAGTTCTTCCACCACGACGGCGAGGTCAGCCAGTTCGTGAGGCAGGTCTGGACGATCGACGCGAAGTTGAAGTTGTTGCCGCCGATCGACAGCAGCACGAGCTTCACGTTCGCCGACCCGGCGTAGTTCTGCAGCGCGAGCGCCTGGCCCTGGCCCGCCGAGCCGTTGTAGAAGTCGATGCCGGGCTTGAAGTCCCCACCGGTCGCGGTCGCGGTCTTCGCGCCCGAGCAGGCGAGGTTCTTGGAATTGACGCCCCCGCCGATGATGACCTCCGCGGCCTTCGAGCGGTGGCAGCCGGAGATCGTCTCCGCGGTGTTCGCGGCATTGTCGTAGTAGGCGGTGGAGCCGAGCGCGTCGACCTTCGACGAGCTGACGTTGCTGTTGCCGGCCCAGCGCCCGGCCTCGCCGGAGATGTAGGAGTCGCCGAGCGAGACGACCGTCGGGGTCCCGACGCCGGGCCCGTCGGCGAGTGCCGCCGGAGCGGCGAGTGCGGTGGACATGAGCAGGGCGCCGAGCACCGCGAGCGAGGCCCGGCCTGACCGGCGCGCAGCACGGCGCGCCACGATGGTGTGGTTCATCACGTCTCCTCCCAGAGCGTGTTGCGAAACAGGGCGACGCCGGACCGTCGCCAGGACGGACGCCACCCTCCCCGATCCGCCGGACGTCCGTCAAGCGGCGGTTCCCGTTTGCACTCGTTCGGTGCCGCGGAGTACCGTCGGCGGTGCACGTGAGGGTCTCGTCGCGCAACAGCCGCCACGGAAAGGCGCTGGCCGTCCTGGCCGCGTTGTCGCTGGCCGTGCCCGCGACCGCCTCCGCCGCGGGCGACCTGAGCTCGTACGTCACATCGGTGAGCCCCGCCCAGAACGCAAGAATCGCGCTGGGGTCCAAGCCGGCGTTCCAGGTCATCTCGTCGTGCAAGGGGATGGGACTGACGGGCTACATCAGCCGCAGCTCGACGGTCGACGGGGACAACAGGTTTCTCGACAGCGACCGGCAGGACGAGTTCCCGATGCCGGAGGTGACCTTCGGGTCCGGCATCTACGAGGGGACGCCGCAGGGCACCTGGCTGCAGCAGCCCGGCGCGTACTACTGGCAGGTGCGGACCTCGAACGCCCAGTGCTCCGCCGACCCGGCGGGGGCCTGGGCGCTGCCGCCGGTGGGGATCCAGGTCCTCGGCTCGACGGCGGACGGTGGGACGACGGACGTCACCGACCAGGACAACGGCGAGCTGCTCACGATCGAGCAGGCGCGCACGTCGATCTCGCCCGCGGTCCTGAAGGCCAAGAAGAAGTCGCCGCGCGGCCTCAAGCGGACGTGCACGCGCCGTGGCTCGGGCAGCATCCTCGCGGTCGTCTGCACGTCGTCGTGGAACGACCGCACGAAGTACAGCTACAACGGCACGTGGCGGATGGCGCTCAACGACGACGGGACGGTGGAGGCGACGTTCAACGGCCGCCGCGCGCTGCTCTCGTGCATCAAGAAGAAGCGCCGGGCGAAGCAGTCGGTGAAGTCGTGCTTCAAGAAGCACCGCTTCAGCGCGACCGTCTCCTAGCGACCCGGACGCGTCAGATCGAGCGCATCATCCCGCCGTCGACCGCGAGGGCGACGCCGGTGATGTAGCCGGCCTGCGCGGAGCAGAGGAACGCGGCCGCGGCCGCGAACTCCTCGGGGCTCCCGAGGCGCCGCGCCGGGATCTCCTGGATCGCGACCTCGTCGGCCGTCTCGCGCGAGCCGTAGAGCTCGTACAGGCGATCGGTCGAGATGCGGCCGGGCAGCACCGTGTTGACGGTGACGCCGTCCGCGGCCACCTGCCGCGCGATCGTCTTGAACGAGGCGAGCGTCGCGGCACGGTGCGCGTTGCTGAGCACGAGGTTCGGGATCGGCTCGCGGACCGCGATCGAGCCGACGTTCACGATCCGGCCCCAGAGGCGCCGGCGCATGCTCGGGATCACGGCCTCGACGAAGGCCATCGGCGAGAGGACGAGCGCGTCGTACGCGTCCTGCCACTGCTCGCGCGTGAAGCCGAGCGCGTCCGCGTCGCCGGGCGGGCCGCCCGTGTTCGTGACGAGGATGTCGATCGGTCCCAGGAAGTGCTCGATCTCGTGGACGAGAATCGGGATGCCCTCGAGATTCGTGCTGTCGTGGGCGAACCCGGTGGCGCCGACCTGCTTGGCGGCGGCCTGGACGCGGTCCTCGTCGCGCGAGGTGATCGCGACCTTCACGCCCTCCTCGGCGAGGGTCCGCGCGATGGCGAAGCCGAGGCCCTTGGAGGCACCGGTCACGAGCGCGACGCGGCCCTGGAGGCCGAGGTCCATCAGGCGGCCCTCTCCGTCAGGCCGCGGGCGCCCGGACCGCCCACCCAGAAGGCGAACAGCAGGATCGCGAGCACGGCGCCGAGCCAGTGCAGGCCGAGGAGGGTGGCGCCGGCGCTGGGGATCCCCGCGAGCGCCGCGCCGAGCAGGGTGGCGGGCAGCGGGAGCTTCAGGACGAGCGCCGTCGCGGTGGCGGCCACCATCCAGGCGACGGGGCCCACGATCCAGCCCCAGTCCTCGAAGAACGCATGGCTCAGCGCGAGGCCCGTCGCCAGGCCGAGCACGAGCACGCCGGCCGCCTGGACCAGCGCGGCGCGCATCGCGAGGTTCGTGTCGATCGGCATCCCCTGGGAGCCTACTCGTGCCCGCGGCCTGGCATCATCGGCGCGAGGGCGCTTAGCTCAGCTGGTCAGAGCGCCGCCTTTACACGGCGGAAGTCCTCGGTTCGAGTCCGAGAGTGCCCATCCGGAGGGGCGTTTAGGCGGGCGAGATGGAACGCCGATACGATGTTGATGTTCACGTTGGGCGGTGGAAGTTCGGCGTTGGACGGATATACAGGGGTGACAACCGGTGAAATTCCGGTAGCGTTCACGTCACGCCGGTGTCGTTCGACACGGAGTCCACGGCGCAGAAGTCTGGACGGCGCTCAAGCGCCTTCAGGGGGGAAGTCAATGGAAGTCTCAAAGCTCGCACCACGCGGGCATGGCATGGAGCCGCGCAGCGCCATGGTGCTGTGCTGGATCATCACCGTCGGCCTCGCCGAGGTGGCGTACCTCGGTGCGCCCTGGCTGGTCGCGGTGCCCGCGATCCTCGCCGTCGTCGTCGTCCCGGCCGTCATCGGCGGGTCCGCGTCCGGCCGCGTGTGGTCCGGGCTGTTCCTGCTGAGCGCCGCGGTCGTGCCGTTCGCGCCGCTCGCCGGCTGGATCGTCGGCGCCATCGGCGCGGCGATCGCCCTGAGCCACCGCGCTCCGTTGCGCGGCGGTGACAGCGTGGCCGACCTGCGTCGCGAGATCGAGCGTTCCCGCCGGGCCGAGACGCCCGCCGCCGTGTTCGTCGCGAACGTCGCCGACGGCAAGGGCGTCGACGCGACGCACATCCGCGACACCTTCCGCCTCGCCGACACCGTCGAGGTGGTCCACGACGCAGCCGGGTTCCACCTGCGCGGCGTCGTCACCGACCTTGCGGAGTTCTGCCCCGCCGGGCTCGGCGAGCGGCTCGAGCACGAGCTGGGGACGACCGTCGAGACGGGCTGGGCGCGGTTCCCCGAGGAGGGCATGACGCTCGAGCTGCTGCTCGAGCGCGCCACCGCCGACCTGCACGCGACGGACGCCGCGGCGACGAGCCCCGAGGCCGTCTCACGGCAGGCCGTCGCCCCCGACTACGCCCTCGCGGCGACAGGAGCCTGATATGCGCATCGTCGTCACCGGCGCCGCCGGCTTCATCGGCTCCCACCTGAGCGAGCGCCTCATCGAGGGCGGTGCCACCGTCGTCGGCGTGGACTGCTTCACCGACTTCTACGCGCCCGCCATCAAGCAGGGCAACATCGCCGGGCTGCTCACCGACCCGAGCTTCGAGCTCGTCACGCGCGACCTTGCGGAGGACCCGCTGGACGACGTCCTCGAGGGCGCCGACGGCGTCGTGCACCTGGCCGCGCAGGCCGGGGTCCGCGGCAGCTTCGGCGGCGGCTTCGACGTCTACGTGCGCAACAACGTCCTCGCGACCCAGCGGCTCTTCGAGGCCGCGGCCGACGCGGGCGTGACGCGCGTCGTGTACGCCTCGTCGTCGTCCGTGTACGGCACCGCGTCGACCTTCCCGACCACCGAGCTCTCGCCGCGCATGCCCGTCTCGCCGTACGGCATGACGAAGGCCGCGACCGAGGACCTGGCCGCCGTCTACCAGCGCACCCGCGGCCTGGAGCCCATCGGCCTGCGGTACTTCACGGCGTTCGGCCCGCGCCAGCGGCCGGACATGGCGTTCTCGCGGTTCTTCGTGCGCGCGCTCACCGGCGAGCCGATCCCCGTCTACGGGACCGGTCGCCAGATTCGCGACTTCACGTACGTCGACGACATCGTCGCCGGCACGATCGCCGCGCTCGACCGTGGCGTCGCCGGCCGCGCCTACAACCTGGGCGGCGGGACGCCGACGGCGCTGATCGACGTCATCGAGACGATCGGGGAGCTCGTCGGCGAGGAGCCGCGGCTCACCTACCACGACGCGCCGCTGGGCGAGGCCGACCGGACGGGCGCCGACTGCGAGCTCGCCGAGAGCGAGCTCGGCTGGACGCCCGCGTTCTCGCTGCGCGAGGGCCTCGAGGCGCAGCTCGAGTGGGTCCGCGACGGTCTCGAGCGGGGCGCCGACGCGGGCCGCCTGAAGCTCGTCGGCTGATCCCGCCCCGGACTGCCGCCGGGCGCGGCGGCGCGTGCGACCATGAGGGACCGCATGATCACCAGGTCCCAGATGGCACTCGCCGTCCCGCTGTGCGCACTGCTCGCCGCCGTCGGCTGTTCGCGGGGGGCCGCGCATGGCGCGCGGCAGACGGCGGCCGTCATCCAGCCCGAGCCCCGCGAGGCCACCTCGGACAGCCTGCGCGCGCTGCGCGGTGAGTACGACCAGCTGAACGTCAGCGACGGCCGGCTCGCTCCCGGCGCCGCCCGCCTGCGCGGCCGCCCGGTCGGCATCGCGAGCTACGACGGTGACGGGAACGGCTATGCCCGCGGGCTGCGACGGGTCCGCTGGGAGACGGGGGAGACGGTGCGGTACGGCATCAACCTGTACCTCCCGGTCGGGTTCCGCAACCGCGTGCAGGGGCAGGTCGACCTCATGCGCTGGGACAACTGGCCGGAGCGCGGGGACAACGCCGACTGGGGCGGTATCTCGATCTGGGGCGGTGACCGCCGCGCGCGCCTGCTGCGGTTCAACCGCGGCGCCGACGAGGACGTCCTCCTCGGTCCCTTCGACCTTCCGGAGGGCCGCTGGTTCCGGCTCACCGTCGTGCAGCGGCTCGGCGGCGAGCGCGGCGCCAGCGAGGTGTTCCTGGACGGCCGCAAGGTCGGGCGTTCGGTCGCGCCCACCACCTACGGGCGGCGCATCGTCCGCGTCCGCTACGGGCTGGTGGCGGTCGACTCGAGCCGCCAGCGCCGGCCGCTGCACCTGGCGTTCGCGGCCCCGTCGGGCCGGTAGCGGGTCACCAGCGCGCGAAGGCCCGCGGCGCGGTGACCAGTGCGCGCACGTCGGCGCGTGACATCGCGGCCCAGACGCTTGCGCGGGGCACCTCGAGCGGATCCCACGCGCTCTGCGAGGCGACGCCGCCGTCGTAGGCGAACGCGAGCCGGACACCGGCATCGTGCAACACCGCCGCGGTCCGCGCGTCGAACGTGCCGGGTGTGCCGACGGGGTAGCTGAAGAGCGTCATCGCCTGCCCGAGCTCCTCCCGGAGTCGTCGGGCGCACGCGGCCACCTCGTCCCGCTGCTCGGCGACGGAGAGGCGCGCCAGCACCGGGTGATCGACGGTGTGCCCGCCGACCGACATCCCGCCGTCGCGCAGCGCCCGGACCATGTCCCACGTCATCCACCGATCCGCCCAGGTGGCCGGATCGCAGCGACCGGTCCCTGCCGCCTCGCCGACGCGGTCGAGCAGCCCGTCGATCGCGGCCGGGGGCAGCGTCTTGCCGGCGGCGATGAGCCGTGCGATCGCCGTGGTCCGCTCCGCCGGCGTCGTCCACGCGAGCGGCTCCCGGAGCGCGTCGGTTGCCGGGATCCCGTCTCGCTGCGAGGAGCGGACGATCCAGCAGAGCTCGTCCCACCACGGGACGCGCGGGCGGTCGACGAAGCCGGTCGCGACGAAGAAGGTCGCCGGCAGGTCGTGGGCGCGCAGCAGCGGGAGCGCCACGTCATGGTTGTCGCGGTAGCCGTCGTCGAAGGTGATCGCGATCCGGCGCCCGCGACCCGCGCGGACCGCGTCGGGAATCGCCTCGACCGGAAGCACCTCGGTCTCGCGGGCGAAGAGCGCGAACTGGTCCTCCAGCTGCTCGGCGGAGGCGCTCCAGACGTCCGTGTCCCAGCGGTCGTCCGACCAGTCGCCGACCCGGTGGTAGTTCAGGACGAGCACGCCGTCCCAGCGGCCCAGGCGTCGCGCGGCCCAGCCGGCTCCGGTGGCGTCGAGCACTCGTGCTGCGCGGGCCCTGCGGCTCACGTCGGCGTCACCCCCACCGGCTCGAGTGTACGCGGCGGTCGCGGTGCCGCAACGGTCCTGGCCCGATCGGTCCGGAGTTCGCCCCGCGAGGCTCTA
This sequence comes from Solirubrobacteraceae bacterium, assembly GCA_036782855.1. Lineage (GTDB taxonomy): Bacteria > Actinomycetota > Thermoleophilia > Solirubrobacterales > Solirubrobacteraceae > F1-60-MAGs163. The sequence goes on along the minus strand of DAIPYF010000008.1, from coordinate 24,014 downwards.
CGCTGGGCGCGTGCGCGACGAGCCGGGCGAGCCGGAGGGGGACGACACCTCCCACAGCGCGTGGGCCCGCTCCACCGGACACGGCATCGCCTGGTCGACCGTGGCGTTCGTCGCCGCGCGCGCCATCAGCTTCCTCTCGCTGCTCGTGCTCGCGCGCCTGGTCGCGCCGGACGCCTTCGGCGTTCTCGCGGCGATCATCACGTTCCTCGGGTTCCTCGAGCTCGCGAGCGACCTCGGGATGCGCAACACCGTGGTCTACGAGCAGGAGCACGGGATCACGCCGCGGGTGCAGACGGCGTTCGCCCTGAACCTCGGGATCTCGCTCGCCCTGACGATCCTCGCCGCGGCCGCCGCGCCGCTGGTCGCGGCGTGGTTCCGCGTGCCGGACGAGGCGTGGCTGTTCGCGCTCGCCTCGCTGAATCTCCTGTTCGCGGGGCTCGGGAACGTCTACGACGGCGTGCTCATGCGCGGGATGGACTTCCGCCGGCGCACCGGCCCGCTGCTCGCGCGCTCGGCCGTCCGCGCGCTCGTGACGATCCCGCTCGCCGTGGCCGGGCTCGGCGCCGAGGCCCTGGTCATCGGGTACCTGTCGGGCACCGTCGCCTGGGTCGCCGTTCTCTGGTTCATCGCCCATGAGCGCATCCGGCCCCGCTACGACGCCGAGATCGCTCGCAGCATGCTCGCCTACGGCACCGGCGCCTCGACGCTGGAGGTGCTCGCCGCGATCGGCACGGCCGTGCCCGCACTCGTCATCGGCCGCACGCTCGGCAGCGCCTCGCTCGGCCTGTACACGGTCGCCCAGCGCATTCCGGAGCTCTTCATCGAGTCGGTCGCGTGGAACGTCTCCGTCGTCGCCTTCCCGGCGCTCGCGCGGCGGCGCGCCACCGACCCTGACGCGGTCAGCGACGCGACGAACGGCCTGATCCGCTGGACCGTCCTGTTCGCGACCCCGGTCGCGATCTGGATCGCGGTGCTCGCCGGCCCGCTCATCTACGTCCTGCTCGGCCCGGAGTGGACGGGGGCGACCGGTGTGCTCAGTGCACTGGCGATCAGCGAGATCTTCGCCGTCGCGGTCTTCCCGATCGGCGACGCGTTCAAAGCCGCCGGCAAGCAGCGCGCATACATCGGCATCCAGCTGATCGCCATGGTCGTGCTCGTCGGCCTGATGGTGCTCGCGTCGCCGGCCGGGCTCGACGCGGTGGCGTGGGCGAGGACCGGGCAGCTCGCGCTGTTCGTCGTCGCGATCGTGTTCCTCGCGCAGCGGGTCCTCGGCTTCCACCCCCTGGGGGCACTGCGCGCGATGGGCCCCGGCATGGCGGCCGGTGTCGGCGTGTTCGCGGCGGCGAAGGCCGTGCATCTCGCGCTGCCGGCGGACGCCCTCGGCCCGCTCGTGCTCGGGACGATCGCGGCCGCGCTCGGCGGCTCGGCATCGCTGCGGGTCCTCGCTCCCGACTCGTGGCGCGCGGTGCGCGACGCGCTCGGCGGGCTGCTCGAGCGGGTCCGGCCCACCTCCCCGCAGGCGGCGTCCTGAGCGATGCGCGTGCTGATGGTCATCCAGAGCTACCTGCCCGTGCTGGGGGGCGCTCAGCGCCAGGTGCAGCGGCTCGGCCCGCTCCTGGAGGCCGAGGGCTTCGAGGTCATCGTGGTCACGCGCCGGCCGCCGGGGACCCCGCTGCGCGAGGCGCAGCCGGGCATTCAGGTCCGGCGGGTCCCGGGCCCGGACACCGGACCCGGCGGCTCGCTGAACTTCACGGCCCGCGCGGCGCGCGAGATCGTCCGGCTGCGTCCGGACGTCGTCCACGTCCACGACCTCCTGTCGCCCGCGACCGCCGCGCTGCTCGGCACCGCGCTGCGGCCGGCGCCGGTCGCCGCGAAGGTGCTCTCGACGGGCCCGGGCGGCGACGTGGACCGGCTGCTGCACAAGCCCGCGGGCGCCGCGCGCCTGCGGCTGCTGGCGCGGCGGTTCGCGGCGTTCGTGTCGCTCAGCGCCGACGTCGAGGCGGAGCTGCGCGAGCACGGCGTTCCCGCGGACCGCGTGTGGCGGATCCCCAACGGGGTCGACACCGGGCGGTTCCATCCCGCCGCTTCGGCCGGCGAGCGCCGGGCCGGGCGCGCTGCGCTCGGCCTGCCCGCCGACGACCAGCCGCTGTGGCTCTACTGCGGGCGCTTCGCCCCCGTCAAGCGCGTGGACCTGCTCGTCGAAGCGCTCGTGGACGCGCCGGGGCGCCTGCTGCTCGTCGGCGAGGGCGGCGAGGAGGACGCGCTGCGGCGCCTGGTCACCGAACGTGGCCTGTCCGACCGGGTCACGCTGCGCCCGGTCGTCGAGGATCCGGCGCCGCTCTACCGCGCAGCCGACGCGTACCTGTCGGCGTCGACGACGGAGGGGATGTCGGGCTCGGTGCTCGAGGCGATGGCGACGGCGGTCCCCGTCGTCGCGGCGCCCGCGAGCGGGATGGACGAGCTGCTCGGCGAGGGCGCAGGCGTCCTGCTCGCCGACGGTGCGCCGAGCACGTTCGCCGCGGCCCTGGGCGCGCTCGCCGCCGACCCGGATCGCGCCGCTGCCGTCGGCGGGATCGCGCGCGAGCGGGCCGTCGCCGACTACTCGCTGCAGTCCACCGCGACACAGCTTGCGCGCATGTACCGGGCGATCGCGCGATGAACGACGCGCTCGTCCTCTGCTACCACTCGGTCAGCCCCGGCTTCCCGGAGCGCACCAACGTGACCCCGGCGGCGTTCGCGGCCCAGGTGGGCGGCCTTGTCGCTCGCGGCTACCGCGGGGTGACGTTCCGCGATGCGGTCCTCGGGGCGCCGGCCGGCCGCGTCCTCGCGGTGACCTTCGACGACGCCTACGCGAGCGTGCTCGAGCACGCGCTGCCGGTGCTCGCGGGCCTCGGGATCCCGGGGTCCGTCTACCCGGTCACGGACCTCGTCGGCAGCGCGGCGCCGATGGCGTGGCCCGGGATCGAAGGCTGGGTGGGCGGCCCGCACGAGCGCGAGCTGCTCGGCATGGGCTGGGACGGGCTGCGCATGCTCGCCGACGCCGGCTGGGAGGTCGGCTCACACACCTGCGGTCACCCGTGGCTGCCCAGCTGCGACGACGGGCGGCTGCGCGACGAGCTCGTGCGCTCGCGCGCGGAGATCGAAGAGCGCCTCGACGTCCGCTGCGACACCCTGGCGTACCCGTACGGCGGCGTCGACCCGCGTGTGATCGCGGCCGCCCGGGACGCCGGCTACGCGGCGGCCGGCGCGATCGCGTCCACGCGGACGGGCGATCCGCTGGACCACCCCCGCGTCGGTGTCTACGCGATCGATTCGGGGCGGCGCTTCGCGTTGAAGGCCAGTGTCGCCGTGCGCCGCGTCCGCGCGCTGAATGGCCGGCGGGGCGACTGGCCGCGACCGGACCCGTCCTGGGACCCCGGCCCGGGCGGCCCGGCGTGAGCGCCGCGCCGGGGAGCCGCCCGCTGCGCGTGCTCGCCTACACCGACCAGCGCTATTGGCGCCGCGACGACGGGATCTGGGCGCAGCGCTCGTTCGTGCGGTTCTTCGGTGGCCTCGCGAAGCACGTCGGCGCGCTCACCGTCCTCGGCCGACTGTCGGACGAGGACGCGGACGACGCCCACTACCGGTTGCCCGACGGCGTGGGGTTCGTGGCGCTGCCGTGGTACTCCAGCGCCGCCGACCCCGTCGCGCTGGCCCGCGCGGCGACCGGGTCGGTGCGGCGGTTCTGGCGGGCGCTCGACGACGCCGACGTCTGCTGGCTGCTCGGGCCGAGCCCGTTCGCGATCCTGTTCGCCGGGATCGCGCTGCTGCGGCGCCGGCGGGTGGTGCTCGGCGTGCGGCAGGATCTGCCGGCGTACGCGCGGTCGCGGCATCCCGGCCGGCGTGCGCACGCGCTCGTCGCCGACCTGCAGGAGGGGGCGTTCCGGATGCTGGCTCGGCGCATGCCGGTGGTCACCGTCGGCGACGACCTCGCGCGCAACTACGGGCGGTCGCGCGCGTTGCTCCCGCTGCCGATCTCCCTCGTCGCCGAGCGCGACGTCCTCCCCGGAGGCGAGGCGCGCGTCCCGCGATTCGACGACGACGAGCTGCGCGTGCTGACGGTCTCCCGCCTGGACGAGGAGAAGAATCCGCTGCTCCTGGCGGAGGTGCTCGAGCGCCTCGTCGCGGCGGATTCCCGCTGGCGGCTCGTCGTCGCCGGCGAGGGACCGCTCGCCGGCGCACTCCACGCCCGGCTCGGCCAACTCGGCCTCGCAGACCGCGCCGCCCTGCTGGGCCACGTGGACCTCGACCCCGGCCTGCGCGAGCTCTACCGCACGAGTCACGCGTTCCTGCACGTCTCCTGGACGGAGGGCCTGCCGCAGGTCCTGTTCGAGGCGTTCGCCGCGGGCCTGCCGGTCGTCGCCACCGATGTCGGCGGGGTCGCGGCGGCGGCCGGGGACGCCGCCCTGCTCGTCGGTCCCGGCGACGCGGATGCGCCGGCCGCCGCGCTCTTGCGGATCGCCGCCGAGCCCGAGCTGGCGGACACGCTCACCGAGCGCGCGCTCACCCGCGCTCGCGCCACGACGATCGAGGCGACGACGGGCCGGCTCGCAGCGTTCCTGGACGATCCCTACCTGCCCGCGAGCTCCCGGTAGACGTCCGCGTACCGCCGTGCGACCGAGGCGAGCGAGTAGTGCTCGCGCACGAGTCGTGCGCCCGCAGCACCGAGGCGCGAGGCCAGTGGCGCGTCGGTGAGCACGCGCGTCAGCGCGGCGGCGAGCGCCTCGGGCGCCCGCGGGGGAACCAGGAGCGCCGTCTCGCCGTCGGTGGCGACATCCGGGATGCCCCCCACGGCGGTCACGACGCAGGGCAGCCCGGCGTCCATCCCCTCGAGCATGCTCAGCGGGACGCCCTCGTGGTGCGAGGGCAGGCAGAACGCGTCCGAAGCCGCAAGCACGTCGCCGACGTCGTCGCGCGGGCCGAGCAGCCGCACGAGCCCGCCCTCGGCTTTGGCGAGCTCGGCGAGCGGCGCGGCCTGCGGCCCGTCCCCGGCGATGACGACACGCAGGCCGGGAACGGCGCGAGCCACGACGCCGGCCGCGGCGATCAGGTCGGCGATGCCCTTCTCGGGCTGGAGGCGCGCGACGCAGGCCACGAGCGGGCCCGGCGCGCCGGCGAGGAGTTCGGCGCGCAGCGCGTCACGCTCGAACCCCGCTCCCGGCGTCGCTGCCGCCGGGGCGTTCGGGATCACGCGCAGCCGCCGCTCCGCCACCCGGTAGGTGTCACGCACGCCATCTGCGATCTCGCGGGAGGGGCAGACGATGCGCGCCGACAGGTGTGAGCTCCAGCCGTCCATCGCTGCGTGCGCGCGGGTGTCCTCGGCGGTCGGCCCCGGCTGGGTGTGCACGGTGGTCACATGCGGGCGCCGCGTCAGCAGGGCCGCGAATCGGGAGCTGACGTTCGCGGTGGAGAGATGGGAGTGGACGACGTCGACCCGTGCCGACCGGATCACGCGCACCAGCGCGCGCGGCAGCCGCGGGTCGACGATGCGGCGCTGGTCGACGAGCAGGAGCGCCTCCGCGTCGCGCTCCAGCGACGCGAGCAGCACCGGGTCGGCATCGGCGGACGCGGCGGCGACGATGTTGCGCGCGAGGCGCTCGGCCGCGAGTTCCCGGACGAGCGCCGTCAGCAGGACCTCCGCTCCGCCGGTGCGCAGCGAGTCGATGACATGGAGCACGACCGGGGTCGCGGCGGCTGCTCTTGGTGGGTGCATCACGTGGTGACGGAGGCCCGGCCGGGGACCGCCGCGGGCGCCGCGAGCGTACTGGTTGAGGCGTTGCATCGACACGGCCGATCACCGCTCGCCGCCGGTCTATGACCGCTCGACGAGCGACTTTCGAGAACCGCGTCGGCCATGCGTCCAGGCCGCGGGCGGGGGCCCCCGCGGCTGGTCTACACCGACGCCATGTCGATGACCTCCGCGCCCTCGCGCGCCTTCCCTCTCCTCCTGTCCATCCTGTCCATCCTGTCCTTCGTGTTGGTGGTCGCGTCGCCGGCCGAGGCGGTCGTCGTGCCGCGAAGTGCGGGGATGGAGAGCGGGACGTTGACGGAGTTCGACCAGGTCAGCCAGCTCGGCGGCACCGTCACGACCGACTCGTCGAAGGCGTTCGCCGGGACGTGGTCGGCCCGGGCGCAGTACGCGGGTGGCGGTTCGAACGCGTACGAGCGTGGGATCTGGGGCGTGTCGTTGAAGGACGGCGACGACGTCTGGTACTCGGCTGCGTACTTCCTTCCGGTGGGGTTCAAGGCCGCGATGCAGGGTGAGGTCGATCTGCTGCGGTGGGACAACTGGGTCTCTCATCCCGACGACACCGACTGGGGTGGACTGGTGATCTTCGGGTCGGACAAGCGGATGCGGCTGATGCGCTTTGCGAAGGGCGCGTCGGCGAGCACGACGCTCGTGGGCCCGTTCGATGTGCCGGAGGGTCGCTGGGTGCGCCTTGAGGTGCACCAGGTCCTCGGTGCGCAGACGGCCCTGAGCGAGGTGTTCATGGACGGCGCGCTGGTCGGCCGCTCGACCCAGCCGAACACGTATGGCCGCCCGATCGAGCGGCTGCGTGCCGGAATCGTGGCGATCAGCGCGGGCAAGCAGACGAACCCGCTGACCCTGTGGTTCGACAGCGTCGCGCTGAGCGGCCAGAGCGCGGGCGGGTCCACCCCGCCGCCCGCACC
>DAIPYF010000008.1:788-17203 GCA_036782855.1 Solirubrobacteraceae bacterium | reverse complement strand
CCTGCGCCCGAGACCTCCCCCCCGCCCGTCGTCGCCCCGGCGCCGACCTCCAAGCGCCCGCATCGGCACCCGCGACGGTTCACCCGCGTCGTGCGCACGCAGCGGCCGCCGACGGCTGCGCGGCAGCGGGGCCGGCATGCCCTGCGTCCCTGGCGTCAGGTCAGCCGCATCACCTAGCCACGGGGCCGAGCACGCGCCGGCGCTCAGAGGAGCGCCGGCAGCTCGGCGGCCGTCGCCGTGACGCGGTCGACGCAGGTCCGGAACCAGAGCTCGAGATTGATGAGCGCCCACAGCTGGGCGCTGCGGTCGGTCCCGTCCCGGTGCTCCTCGATGAGCGCCCGCACCGCGCCCGGCCGGAAGAGCCCGCGCTCCGTGGCCCGCGGGTCGAGCAGGACCAGCTCGGGGAGGTCGCGCAGCTCCTCGCGCAGCCAGCGCTCCAGCGGGACGGCGAAGCCCTGCTTCGGACGGTCGAGCAGGCCGTCCGGCAGCCAGGGCCGCACCGCCTCACGCAGCACGACCTTGCCGTCCGTGCCCCTGAGCTTCAGGGCGACCGGCATGCGCGCCGCCTCCTCGACGAGCACGTGGTCGAGCAGCGGCGCCCGCACCTCCAGCGAGTGCGCCATGCTCGTCACGTCGACCTTCGGCAGCAGGTCGTCGGGCAGATACGTGTCGAGGTCGACCGCCATCAGCCGGTCGACCGGCGCGCTGCCGGGGCGCGTGGCCCACGCCGCCTCGACGTGGGCCAGCGGGTCGCGGCCGGCGACCGCTGCGCGGAACTCGTCCGTGTAGAGACGGTCGCGATCGGCGTCTGTGAGGTAGCGGAACAGGTCCGAGTACCGGGCGGCGGGGCTGAGCGTCAGCCGGTGGGCCAGGCGTGCGGCACGCGGCAGGGCGCTGCGGCCCTCGGTTCCCCCGGCGACCGCGGCGAGCGCACGGGCGGCGGCGCGCCGTGCCGGCGCCGGGACCCGCTCGGCCGGAAGCGTGCGCGCGAGCTGCCAGTAGCGGCGGTAACCGGCGAACGACTCGTCCCCGCCGTCCCCGCTCAGCGCCACCGTCACATGGGCTCGCGCAAGCTCAGACAGCTGGTAGGTGGGGAGCGCCGCCGGATCGGCGAACGGCTCACCGAAGTGCCAGGCGAGGCGCGGCAGCAGCCCGGCGTCGAGCGGGCCGACCTCGAGCCGCTGGTGATCGGTGCCGTAGCGCTCGGCGACCATGCGCGCGTACGGGGTCTCGTCGAACTCGGCGTCGGCGAACGCGACGGAGAAGGTGCGCACCGGCTCGGCCGACGTCCGGGCCATCGCCGCCACGACCGCGGCCGAGTCCGTCCCGCCGGAGAGGAACGCGCCGAGCGGCACGTCGCTCATGAGGCGCAGGCGTGTCGCCTCCAGCAGCAGCTCGCGGACGCGCTCCGCGGCCTCGGGCAGCTCGAGCCGGTCCTTCGGCTCGTAGTCCAGGTGCCAATACCGGTCGATGACGGGCGCCCCGTCACCGGGTCGCCAGTGCAGCCGCGACGCGGGGGGGAGCTTGTGCAGCGCGGCGAACGCACACAGGTCGTGCGGCACGTACTGGTTGACGAGGAACGCATCGATCGCGACCGGGTCGACGTCGCGCGGGACGTCCGGGTCCTGGAGCACCACGCGCGGCTCGGAGCCGAAGCGCAGGATGCCGCCGGCGTCCGACCAGTAGAGGGGCTTCTTCCCGAGCCGGTCGCGGGCGAGCAGGAGCTCCCGCCGACCCGCGTCCCAGATCGCCACGGCGAACATGCCGCGCAGGTGCGTCACGCAGTCGGGCCCGTGCTCCTCCCACAGGTGCGCGATGACCTCGGTGTCGGCGTCCGACGACAGCACGTGACCACGCGCCAGCAGGCCGGCCCGCAGCTCGCGGTGGTTGTAGATCTCGCCGTTGAAGACGACGGCGACGCTCCCGTCCTCGCTGAACCGCGGCTGGTCGCCCCCGGCGACATCGATGATCGCCAGGCGCCGCATGCCGAGCATCACGCCGCCGTCGACGAGGTACCCGGCGGAGTCGGGGCCCCGGTGGACCATCGCGTCGCACATGGCCCGCAGCAGCACGGGGTCGCCGCCGCCGCCGGGGTCGATCCGTCCCGCGATGCCGCACATCAGCGGACGGACTCCCAGCGCACGCTCTGGCGCCCGCGCGCCGCCCGCACGACGCCCATCGCGGTCGCGACGTTCCCGAGCGTGAACTGACGGGCGATGCGGGCCACCCGGCCGGCCGGCCCGGGAGGCTCGAGCCCGGCGGCGGAGGCGGCGCCGAGGCCGTAGAAGGCACTCTGGCCGACCGCCGCGGCGCGCATGAAGCGGCTGCTCGGCGCGAGCACGAGCGATCCTCCGAGGGCGAGCAGGAGGAAGCCCGGCAGCGCGAGACGCCCGTGTTTGTGCGAGAGGAGGCGCACCGTGAAGCCGGGCGGCAGGCCGCGCAGCTCGCCGAGGAGCATGGCCCGGCCGGCGCCGATCCGTGACCGGCGCGCGAGCTCGGCCTTCGCGTCGATGGCTTCCTCGACCGACCCCGCCTCCGGCTCGTAGACGACCCGCCCACCCTCGCGGACGATGGTGCACAGCAGCCAGAGGTCGTCGTTGACGATGTTCTGCGGGAAGTCGGGCAACCGGCTGCGGCGGACCGCCATGAACTCGCCGGACATCGCTGCGACATCGCCGGAGCGGCTCTCGAGCCGGCGGATCAGGTCCTCGTAGCGGTCGTAGGCGCTCTCGTTCTCGCCGCGCCGGCCGGCCACCGCCCAGATCGACGGGTCGGCGAAGTGCCGCGCCGCGGCTCGCAGGCTGCCGGGCTCGAGCACGTTGTTGGCGTCGGTGAGGATCACGATCTCGCCGGTCGCCTCCGCCATGGCGCGCGCGAGCCCGGCGGCCTTCCCGCCCCGCTCGGGGTGGAAGCTCACGAGCGCGTCCGGCCGGGCCCGCCGGGCGAGGTCCGCGAGCTCGCGGTCGGCGTCCACCGCGACGATGACCTGCACGCGCTCGCGGGGATAGTCGAGGTCGTCCATCGCCGCAAGCTTGATCGGAAGCGCCACGTGCTCGTTGTAGGCCGGGACGATGATCGTGATGTCCGGCGTCTCGTCGGCGCGGCGCCAGGGGCGGGCGGGCAGCGCCCGCAGCGCGAGCGGGTAGCCGGCCAGCACCCAGAGCGCACCGGCGGCGCCTGTCGCGAAGGCCGCACGGGCCGGTCCGCGGAGCGTCATGACGACGGCTTCCGGGAGGGAGCCGGTGCGAACGCGAGCGCCAGCGCCATCCCGACGAGGATGAACAGCAGCCGGAGGTTGGCGCCGTGGAGGAACACGCTTCCGACCGCGTAGGCGCCGAGCGAGAAGAGCACCGCCTGGCCGGTCGGCTCCTCCCAGATCCGGCGCCGGATGATCGCGCGCCCGACGACGAGCGCCGCCCCGAGCCACCCGACGGCGCCGGCGATCCCCTGCTCGGCGAGGATCTGGAGGTACAGGTTGTGCGGCTCGCGCTGGGCCCGCGGATCGTTGCCGATGTCCCGCGCGTAGTCGCGATAGAGCAGCGGGTACACGTTCGGGCCGGCTCCGACGAGCGGCCGGTCGGCGAACATGGCCAGTGCGATCCGGTTCTCGGTCGCGCGGCCGCTGACGGTCCGCGTCGTCGAACTCTCGATCTGCGCGGAGAGCGTGGGCAGGAGGAGTGCGACCCCGACGATCGCCGCGACGCCGACGATGCGGACCCGGCGTCCGGACGCGCCGAGCGACCCGCTGAACACGATGCACAGGCCCAGGCCGGCGAGTGCGGCGATCATCCCGCCGCGCGAGCCGGCGGCCACGATGCCGCCGAGTGTCGCGATCAGCCCGGCGATCCCCACGTATCGCCACGCGCCGCCGCGGACCGCGACGAAGTACTGCATCGGCACGGCCGCCGCGAGCGAGAGAGCGAAGAAGTTGGACTCCCCGAACGGGCCGGCCGCACGCGGTGCCTCGACGCCGAACGGGTCGATCTCGACCGGGAACAGCTCGGTCGGCGCCACGTAGACCGAGTACAGCGCGCCGATCCCGAGCGCCAGGCCGACCACGGCGATCGCGCGGACGGCACGATCGACGTCGCCCACCGAGGCGAGCCCGAACGCGGCGATCGCGAGGAACGCGAGGTCGCGGAGCTGTGCTTCGGGGAGGCCCGCGTCCAGCTGCGCGAAGGCCCACCCCGTGAGCAACGGGATCGCCGCGAACAGCAGCACCAGTGCCGTCACGCCCGCGAGGTCGAGCCGCTTCGGAGCGCGCCAGAGCGCAAGCCCGAGCATCGCCACACCGCCGAGCTCGATCGGGGAGAGGCCGCCGAGGGTCGAGGCCGGGACGAGGGTCCAGACGAGTCCGAGATACCCGGGAACGATCCACTGCGGCCAGCGGACGAGGAGCACGGCGGCCGCGCTGAACGCCGCCAGCAGCCAGAGCAGCAGCGGCTCGCGCGCGGCGATCGGCACGGCGACGGCGCCGAAGGCGAGCGCCGCGGCCACCGTCGCGCCCAGCATGAGCGGCGTCGGCTGGTCGCGCGGCGTCACGGACGAGACGGGCCGGGAGGCCGGCGGCTGCGCCATCGCTCAGTCCGGCGAGGGCCGCGGGCGGCGCTGGTCGCCGGGCTGAGCTCCGGAGGCCGCCGCGCGGCGCAGCAGCACGGCGGTGAACACGCCGGCGAGGATCGCCAGCAGCAGGGTCGCCAGCAGGATCATCGCGGTGCTCGGCGGCGCCTGCTCGGCCGCGGTGGGCTGCTGGATGACGGCGGTCCCCCAGGAGTCCTTGAGTCGCGGCTCCTGCGCGAGCCCGGCGGCGAGGATGCGTCGCAGATCCTCCTGCACGGAGTCCTCGTCACCGCTGGCGGTGACGCCGATGATGCGGCTGTCCGGGACGCTCCGCACGGTGATCGTCACCGGCGGGTCGCCGGCCGCCTTGGTCACGTCCGCGGACCCGTACAGCTCGACATAGGTGCCGACCGTGCCGGCGCTGCTGACGGAGCTGAGCAGGTTCGCGTCGACCGAGGGGTCCCTGGCCTGGGGCACGAGGACCAGCCGGGCGGTGCTCTCATAGGTCGGCGTCCGCGCGACCGCGTAGCCGAGTCCGGCGACCGCCACGGCGAGCGCGACGATGATGGGCAGGTACCTCATGCGACCCCCGTCCGCCGGAACACGGCCGGCACGGTTGCGAACAGCAGCTTGATCTCCCGCAGCAGCGACGGCTTGCGGAAGAACCCGATCTCCAGGCGGGCACGCTCCTCGAAGTCCATCGAATCGCGGCCCATCACCTGCCAGGGCCCGGTGATCCCGGGCCGGAAGTCCAGGCGCCCCGTCTGCCAGAGCTCATAGGTCTCGGCGCGGAAGCTCGTGGGCCGGGGGCCGACGAGCGACATGTCCCCGCGGAGCACGTTGACGAGCTGCGGCAGCTCGTCGAGGCTCGTCTTGCGCAGGAACCGGCCCAGTCGCGTGACGCGCGGGTCGTCGGGCAGGCGGAAGTCCGGCCACGGCACGACGCTCTGGTCGCGCAACTGCTCCTTGAGCTCGTCGGCGTTGCGCACCATCGTGCGGAACTTCAGGACCTGGAAGCGCCGGCCGCCCAGGCCGGTGCGCTCCTGGCGGAACAGGACCGGTGCCCGCGGATCGCTCACGAACGTCGCGACCGTGATGAGGAGCAGCAGCGGGGAGAGCAGGAGCAGCGCGGTGCCCGAGACGACGACGTCGAGCGTGCGCTTGGACAGCCGGTAGCCGAGTGGAGCGGTTTCGAGCACGAGGATGGGAACGGGCCGCCGAGGGGCGGAGCGGGCGCGGGATGCGCCCATTGCGCGTCGTTTGCCTGATCGACAGCGCCGGATTCGGACTTTAGCGGCGCGGGGCGGCGACGACCGAGCTCTTCGGCGAGAAGCCGCTCGACCTCAGCCGCGAAACTGCACGTCATCGGCACGCCGACAGTATCGGCGTGCGTCCGGATGACGCCGCGTCGCGCCGCGCGGCCGCCTAAGGTGCGGCGCGTGAGCCACGGCATCCCCGATGAGCGCGCGGACTCCTCGCGCCTGGACATCGACGTCCTCGGGCCGGAGGCGCGCGCGGTCGCCGGGGCCGCCTGGGCGGACGTCGAACGACGGGTCCCCGGCCGCAGCCTGACGGTCGGCTGGGACTGGACCGAGACCTGGCTCGCCCACTTCGGGTCGGTCGTGCCGCACCGCCTCGTCGTCGCCCGCCAGGGCGGCGAGCCGGTCGGCGTGGCCCTCGTCACGTTCGACGACTGGCGCCGTGGGCCGCTGCGGATCCGGCGCGTCCACCTGGGGACCGCCGGAGAGCCGCCCGGCGAGGGCGTGCACGTCGAGCGCAACGGCCTGCTGGTGCGGCCCGAGCACGCCGCCGGGTTCGCAGACGCGCTGGTGGCGGCGATCCGGCGCGAGCACGCCTGGGACGCGTTCCTGCTCGACGGGTTCCTCGAGCCGGACGCCGCCGCACTCCTGCGGACGGGCGGGCGCTGGGCCGTGGAGCCGCAGAGCGCCCTGGTCGCCGACCTGACCGCGATCGACCAGGGTGGTCCCGCGGGCCCGTTCAGCTCGGGCCTGCGGAAGGAGTGGCGGCGCGCGGAGCGGATCGCCGGGCCGTTCGAGGTCGAGTGGCCGCAGTCGACCGAGCGCGCGCTGGCGATCCTCGACGAGCTCATCGAGCTGCACCAGGCGCGGTGGGAGGCCGAAGGGAGCCCGGGGGCGTTCGCCTCCGGCCGCTCGCGCGGCTTCCACCGCGAGCTGACGACGCGGCTGGCCGGTCGCGGTCAGATCGCGCTGATGCGGGTCACCGGTCCGCAAGGCCTGCTCGGGTGCCGATACGACTTCATCGACGGCGACCGGCTCCTCGCATATCAGACCGGATGGGCACCCGACGGGGACGACCGCGTCTCGACGGGCCGCACGCTCGACCTCGCCTGCATGGGCGCGGCGCGGGCGCACGGCATTCGCTGGTGGGACTGGCTCGCCGGGGACCACTGGCAGAAGCGCCGCCTCTCGACCGGGTCCTATGACCTCCTCTGGGCGACGCGGCGCCGCGGCATCGCGCGCTGGGCCGCCTTCGACGCGGCACGTGGCGGCCGGCGCCTGGCCGCGCGAGCGCGCCGGAGGCCCGCATGAGCGGCGCGCACGACGGGCGGCGCGGGTTCAGCGACGCGGCGGCGCTCGCGCCGCTCGCGGGCGCATGGGACGTGCTGGCCGACGCTCACGGAACGCTCGCGATGCAGGGGTTCGCGTGGTGCGACGGCGCGGCGCGGACGCTCGCGCCGCCGGGCACCTCGCGGATCGTCGTCGACGGGGACGAGCGGGAGCTGCGGGCCGTCGCGCCGCTGGTCGCGCACCGGGGCCATCTCGAGCTGCTCGGTGTCCGCGAGCTCTTCGAGCCGATGGACCTGCTCGCCGCGTCGCCGGAGGCGCTCGCCGCGCTCTGCGGGCGGATCGCGCGGCTGGGGGTCCCGCTGCGCCTGGAGCGCATTCCGCAGGGGTCGCCGACGCCTGAGGCGCTGCGCGTCGCCTACGGCCGGCGCGGCAGGGTGCTCGTCCGCGAGTCGTCCGCCTGGCCATCGCTCGTCCTCGGTGACGCGTGGGCGCAGGAGCTCGGCGGCGGCCTCAGCTCGCGGCGGCGGTCGGACCTGCGCCGCGCGCTGCGCAAGGCCGAGACCGAGGGCGAGGTCGTCGCCCGGCTGCTCCGGCCGACGGTCGCGGAGCTGCCCCCGCTGCTCGAGGAGGCCTTCGCGATCGAGGACCGCGGCTGGAAGGGCGAGGCGGGGTCCGCGCTCGCGCGCGACCCGTCGCGTGCGATCTTCTACCGGGATCTCGCGGAGCGCGCGGCCGCTGCCGGCCGGCTCCGCATCGACCTCCTCGACATCGGCGGCCGCCCGGCGGCGATGCAGATCGCGCTCGACTGGGACCGCCGCCTCTGGCTGCTCAAGATCGGCTACGACCTGGCCTTCCGGCACTGCTCGCCGGGAATGCTGCTGCTCGCGCACAGCGTGCGCGCCGCCGCGGAGGAGGGCCTCGAGGCCTTCGAGCTGCTCGGCACCGCGGAGGGGTGGGTCGAGCCGTGGACGACGGACGTGCGCCCGACCGTGACGGTGCTCGCGTATCCGGCGGATCCGCGGGCGGTTCCCGGGACGGCGCGCGACGCCGCGACGCTCGCGCGGCGGCGCGGCGCGAAGACGGCGCTCCGCGCCGCCAAGGAGACCAGGCGCGTCGCCGTTCGCGTCGCCGAGCGCCGCTACCTCGCCGGCCCCGAGCTCGCCGACGCCGTCCACCTGGAGGCCGCGTATCGCGCCGCCGGCCTGCGCACGACCGTCGGATACTGGAACGCCGACGACGACTCGCGGGAGGTCGTCGCGGGCGAGTACGGCGCCCAGGTCGACGCGCTCGCCGGCATCGACGGCGCGCAGATCTCGATCAAGGCACCCGCCGTCGGTGACGACCGGGGCCTCATCGCCGACCTGTTCGCCCGCGCCACCGCGGCCGGCGTCGGCGTGCACCTGGACTCGCTCGCGCCCGAGTCCCAGCCGGCGGCGCTCGACATCGCCTGCGGGCTGGCGGGCGCGGCCGGGAGCATCGGCTGCACGCTCCCGGGCCGCTGGCCGCGGAGCCTCGCGGATGCCGCACGGATCGCCGCGGCCGGCATCAAGGTGCGGGTCGTCAAGAGCGAATGGCCGAGCCCCGAGGATCCGGGCCGCGATCCGCGGCAGGGATTCCTCGAGGTCGTGCGGGCGCTGGCGGACGCCGGCGCGCCGCACGTCGCGGTCGCCACCCACGACGGGCCGCTCGCCCAGCAGGGCCTGGCCGTCCTCGTGGCGGCCGGTGTGCCGTGCGAGCTCCAGGTGCTCCACGGGATGCAGGCCCGCGCCGCGATGGCGCACGCGCGGGCGGCCGGCGTGCCGATCAGGGTCTACGTGCCGTACGGGCACGGGCGCCTGCCGTACAGCCTCGAGCGCGCGGCGCTCGACCCGCAGGTCGCGGCGCGTCTGGCACGCGACCTCGTGCGCCGTAACCGCCGCGTCTGACGACGCCGCGTCAGCGCGCGATGCGCGCGAGCGCCGCGACGAGCGTCAGCGCGAGGACGCCGATCGCCGCCGCCGCCGCGACGGCCGAGCCGTTCGCGGTGAGGGCCGGCAGATCGGCCGTGCTCGCCACCAGCGCCGGCGGGACGCCGGCGGCGACCCCGACCGCGACGAGGAGCCCGGTCCGCGCCGGGATCGCGTCCGCGTCCGCGGTCCCACGGACCTCGGCTCGTTCGAGGAACGCGAGGGCCGCGGCGGTCAGCGTCGCCGCGACGAGGAAGCCGCCGAGCACGTCCGAGGGGGAGTGCCAGCCGAGCGCGACGATGGAGAACGCCACGGTGCAGGCCAGTGCGGCGCCGCCGAGCACCGCGGGGGGTCGCAGGTCGCGCGGGGCCGCCAGGACCGCGGCGAAGGCGAGCGTCAGCGCGGCCGTCGCGTGGCCGCTCGGGAAGGCGCCCGGGTGCAGCGTGCCCTGATCGAGCACGACCTTGAGGGCCTGGGTCGCGGCGCCGGTCGCCGCCAGCAGCACGAGGATCGCGAGCGCGCGCCGGTGCAGGCCGCGCGCGGCCGCGACGGCCGCGCACAGCCCGCCGAGCAGGAGGTAGGGCACGGGGTTGCCGAGGCTCGCACCGACGCTCAGCAGCGGGTCGAGGGACCCGAGCCCCAGGAACCCGTCGAACGCGATGGCGTCATGTGCGCGGACCGTCGAGGACAGGCGCACGGCGAGCGCCGTCACGACGAACAGGCTCGCGCACGCGGCCGGCGCCAGCGGCGCGATGTGGAAGGGACGACGCACGGATCCGAGGCTAGGCCGGGAAGCTCAGCAGCGCCTCAACGCCTGCTTCACCCCAGCGCGTCGAGTGCCCGGCCGGGGTCCGGGATCGCCGTGACCGCGCCGTCGGCGTCCAGCAGCAGGAAGCGGTCCAGGCACTTCAGGAACGCACGGTCGTGCGAGACGGCGACGATCGTGCCCTCGAAGCCGTCCATGGCCTGCTCGAGCGCCTCGGATGAATCGATGTCGAGGTTGTCCGTCGGCTCGTCGAGCAGCAGCAGGTTGTGGCCCTCGACCTCCAGGCAGAGGATCTCCAGCCGCGCGCGCTGCCCGCCCGACAGGGTCTCGGGCGTGCGCCGCGCCGCGTCCTGCAGTCCGTAGCGCGCGAGCGCACCCATCGCGCGTTCGACGGTGCCGACGCGCTGCACGACGAGGTCCAGGATCGGCGCGCCCGCCAGGTCCGCACGCGAGCCGAGCTGGGTGAACAGCCCCGCGGAGACGCGCGGTCCGAGCACCAGCCGTCCCTCGTGCGGGACCTCCTCGCCGGCGAGCAGGCGCATGAGATGCGTCTTCCCGGTGCCGTTGGGGCCGATCAGGCCGACGCGTTCGCCGAAGTGGATCTCGTCCTCGAACGGCCGCACGAGCCCGTCGATCGCGAGGTCGTGGAGCGCGACGACGCGTCGCGCGGAGTCGCCGCCGCGCAGGCGCACGCGGATCGCGTGGTCGACGACGGGCGCCGGCGGCGGCCCCTCTTCCACATGGCGCTTCCAGCGGCTCTCCATCGCGTCCGCGCGCTTGGCCCAGTCGGTCGAGTACTTCGCGCGCTCCTTGAAGACGCGAACGAGCTCACGCAGCCGGCGCTCCTCGTCGTTCCAGCGCTGGAGCCGGTCGCCCATGAGCTGCCGGCGATGCGCGCGCGCCTGCGGGTACGTCGCATAGGAGCCGCCGTGGACCCACACCCCGTCGCCTTCGAGGGTCAGGATCGTGTCGCACGCGGTGCTGAGGAGCATCCGGTCGTGGCTGATGAGCAGGACGGTCTTCTTCGTCGCCGCGATGCGCTGCTCGAGCGCGCGCTTGGCGGGGACGTCGAGGAAGTTGTCGGGCTCGTCGAGCAGCAGGATCTCGGCGTCGGACCGGAACAGGGCCTCGAGCACGAGCTGCTTGCGCTCGCCGCCGGACAGCGTGACGGCGTCGCGCTCGCCGACGTCGTTGAGCCCGGCGCCGATGATGCGCCGGCACGCAGCGTCCCAGGTGCCCTCCAGCGTGTAGCCGCCGAGCTCGGACCAGTCGCCGATCGCCTCGCCGAGGCGGACACCCGCGGACTCGTCGCCGGCGGCGAGCTCGCGCTCGGCGGCGAGCATCGCCCGTCCGGCGTCCGCGACGCGCGCCGGGGCGGCACCAAGCAGGAGCTCGCGAACGGTGCCGGCGCCCGTGCCGACATCCTGCGGCATGTACAGGGCGCGCCCGTCGAGCGTCACCGCCCCGTCGAGCGGGTCGAGCAGCCCGGCGGCGATCCGCATGAGGGTCGTCTTGCCCGTCCCGTTGGCTCCCACGAGGCCGGCGTGACGCCCGTCTGTGAGGCGGAACGAGACGCCCGCGAACAGCAGATCCCCGCCGGGATGGGCGTAGGAGAGGTCGCTGACGGCGATCGCGGCCATGGGCGCGAGCCTAGCTCCGGGCGCGGGGCAGCTTGACGCTGGCGCGTGAACACTGAGAGGGTCGGCACTGCACAACGGTCAAATCGGTCCGCATCACGGAGGAGGAGTACCCATGCTGTTCAAGTCTCGACGCGCGCAGCGGCGCGCGCTGCTGGTGGCGGCGCTGTGCGCCGGCGCCGTCGGCGTCGTCCCCGCCGCCGCGCAGGCGAGCGGGAGCAATCTCGCGCTGCCGAAGGTCATGACCCGCAACCTGTACCTGGGCGCGGATCTCAACCCGGCGCTGGCGGCGCTCGGCTGCACGCCGACGCCGTTCTGCACGCTGGCCACGAACCAGGGCATCTGGAACCAGGTCGTCGCGACGAACTTCCCCGAGCGCGCGAAGCGCCTGGCGAAGGAGATCGACACCGACGATCCGTACATCGTCGGCCTGCAGGAGGTCGCCCTCTGGCGCAGCGGCCCGCTCAACGGCGTCAAGGATGCGACGGATGTCGAGTACGACTTCCTCGCGATCCTGCTGAACGAGCTCGCCGCGCGCGGCACGAAGTACAAGGCGATCGTCACGCAGCAGGAGGCGGACATCGAGAGCCCGTCCGCGAGCCCGCCCACCTTCGCCGACCAGCGCGATCGTCGCCTGACGATGCGCGACGTCATCCTCGTGCGCACCGACCTGCCGAAGTTCCTCGTGTCGTTCTCGAACCCGCAGAGCGCGAACTACGGCGCCTACATCTCGGTGCCGACCGGCTCGACCTACGGCGACATCGACTTCAAGCGCGGCTGGACGTCGGTGGACATCAAGCTGCTGGGGCACCCGGTGGCGCGCTTCGTCAACACGCACCTGGAGTCGGCCGCGAGCGGCTACCGCCAGCTGCAGGCGGGTGAGCTCGTCGGGCCGACCGGTCCGCTGACGAACCCGAACCTCGCCGCGATCCTCGTGGGCGACCTGAACTCCGATCCGAGCATCCCGTTCGGGGGGAACCCGGCCTCGCCGGTCTCCGACGGCGCCGCGTACAACATCATCACGAGCGCGGGCTTCGTCGGTTCGGGCAACACGACGAACACGTTCGGACACAACTCGGACGTGAACGAGTTCCCGTCGAACGTGTTCGACGAGCGGATCGACCACGTCCTGACGCGTCCGGGCTTCGGCCACCTGACGAACAAGGTCGTCGGCACCGATCCGGCCAACCGGACGCCCGGCGGCCTGTGGCCGTCGGACCACGCCGGCCTCATCGTCGGCATCGGCTGAACCGACCGCCGAGTCTCACGGTGCGGGGCCCCCGATCGGGGGCCCCGCGTCGTCGTGGGCGCCCTGGGCGCCCGGAACTCACGAATCCCGACCGGGATTTGTATATTTCAGCCCATGGAACCCGCCTCCCGCGCCGGATCGCTGAGCAACCCCGAGGTCGTCGAGGACGTCCCGGGGCACATCATCCCGATCCTGGAACGCGAGTTCGACGACTTCGACAGCGAGGCGCACAAGTTCCTCGACGGGCAGACGCCGGAGACCGAGTTCATCGGCTTCCGCCTGAAACAGGGCGTCTACGGCCAGCGCCAGGCGAACGTCCAGATGGTGCGCGTCAAGCTGCCGTTCGGCGGCATCACGCCCGAGCAGATGGACACGTTCGCCGACGTCACCGAGCGGTACGCGCCGCTGAACAAGTCCCACATCACGACGCGGCAGAACATCCAGATCCACCACGTGCCGCTCGACCAGATGGCCAAGCTCATCCGCGAGATCTCCGCGGTCGGCCTCTCCTCCCGCGAGGGCTGCGGCAACACGGTCCGCAACGTCACCGCCGACCCGTTCGCCGGCATCTGCGAGGACGAGGTCTTCGATCCCACGCCGTACGTCGGCGCGTACGTGCGCTACTTCGTGCGCCACCCCACGACGCAGCTCATGCCGCGCAAGGTCAAGACGGCCTTCGACGGCACCGCGAGCGAGCGCGCGATCTCCGGCATCCACGACATCGCCTTCCTCGCTCGCGAGCGTGACGGCGTCCGCGGCTTCGAGGTGCGGCTCGGCGGCGGCACCTCGATCATGCCCCGGGTCGCCCCGACGCTCGTCGAGTTCGCGAGCGCCGACGACGGGGAGTACCTGAAGATCGCCGAGGCCTGCTTCCGCATCTTCGACCGCCAGGACTGGCTGCGCGTCAATCGCGCTCGCGCCCGCATCAAGGTCCTCGTGGACCGCGACGGGATCGACGCCGTCCGCGCGATGGTCGAGGAGGAGTTGGAGGGCGACTGGGTGCGCGAGCGCGACTTCACGCCTGACCCGTTCCTCTACGACGAGTCCGCGAGCGCGCCCGGCCCCTACACCGGCGCGGCGAGCCCGAACGGCGACCAGGGCGCCTTCGACCGCTTCCTCGAGGCGAACGTCGTGCCGCAGCGGCAGGAGGGCTTCTCCGCCGTCACCGTGAAGATCACGCGCGGTGACCTGGACCCCGCGCAGTTCCGCGGCCTCGGCCAGATCATGCGCGACTTCACCGGCGGCCACGCGCGCACGACCGTCCAGCAGAACCTCGTGCTGCGCTGGGTGCGCGACGAGGCGCTGTACGACGTCTGGCGGCGCCTGGACGACCTCGGCCTGGGGGACGCGGGCGCAGACGAGATCACCGATGTCGTGAGCTGCCCGGGCACCGACAGCTGCAAGCTCGGGATCACGGCCTCGATGGGCCTGAACAAGGCGATCCAGGAGCGCGTCGAGTCGCTCGCGATCACCGACCCCGTCGCCCGCCGGATCCACATCAAGATGAGCGGCTGCCCGAACGGCTGCAGTCAGCACCACATCGCGAACATCGGGTTCTACGGCGCCTCGATCAAGGTCGGCGAGCACACGATCCCCGCGTACGTCGCACACATCGGCGGCCGCTACGAGGGCGGCGAGATCGCTATGGGCACGCGCCTGAAGGTCCGCCTCCCGGCCAAGCGGGTGCCGGACGCGGTCGAGCGCTGGATCGCGCTGTACCTGGAAGGCCGCGAGGGCGAGGAGCCGTTCAACGCCTGGGCCGACCGCGTCGGCGCGCTCACGTTCGAGGACGCCGTGCGCGATCTCGCGCTGCCCGTCGAGTTCGGGATCGAGACGATGAACATGTTCATCGACTGGAACCGGTCGGGCCCGTTCGAGGTCATCCGCGGCGAGGGCGAGTGCGCGGTCTGACGCGCCTGCGGTAGCGGCGCCGCGATGTATCCCTCGGCGCCACTCGTGCGTCTGTCGTGTGGAAGCCCCGCACCCCACGCACAGGAGCACGTCATGCAGCACAACACCGGAACCGCCGATCGCATCGCCCGCGTCGTCCTCGCCATCGCCTTCGCGGTGGGCGGCGCCCTCGCCGGCGGCACGCTCGGCATCATCCTCTTCGTCCTGGCGGCCGTCATGCTCGTCACCGCCGCGGTCGGCTTCTGCCCGCTGTACCGGCTCGTCGGCGTCGACACGTGCAAGGTGAAGAACGCCGGCACCGCGTGAGTCGTAGGCTCCCCGCCAGGTGACGGACGGCAGCCGGGAGACGCATGGGCACCAGGGCCTCGACGCCGAGCGGCTCGAGGCCCTCGCCGTGTCCGAGGGGCCGTCGCTCTACCGCATGGCCCGTTCTCTGGTCCGCGACGACGACCGCGCCAACGACCTGGTCCAGCAGACGTTCCTGCGCGCGCTCGAGCGCGGGGACCAGTACCGCGGTGACGGCGACGCGGCGGCCTGGCTGCGCCGGATCCTGTGGCGGTTGTCGCTCGATCAGGTGCGCCGCGGTGGCCGCGAGCTGCCCGTCGAGGAGATCGAGGAGCGCTGGGCCGACGACGCCTACACGGTGGACGCCGCCCGCGTCGTCGAGCGGTCCGAGACGCGGCACGAGCTGGAGGACGCGCTCATCCACCTGCCGTACGCGCTGCGCTCGGCCGTCGTCCTGCACGACGTCGAGGGCTGGACGGTGCGGCAGATCGCCGACGCCCTCGACGTCGGGCTGCCGGCGGCCAAGCAGCGGCTGCGGCGCGGGCGGATGATGCTCGTGAGCGCGCTTGCCGACGGCCACGAGCGCCGGGAGGCCCTGAAGGGCGTGCCGCTGCGCTGCTGGGACGCCCGCCGCGAGGTCTCCGACTACATGAACGGCGAGCTCGCGCCCGAGCAGCGCGCGGAGCTCGAGCGGCACCTCGCCTCGTGCCCCACCTGCCCGCCGCTCTACGCCTCGCTCGTCGGGGTCCGCGCCTCGCTCGGCGGTCTGCGGGATCCCGACAGCGTGGTGCCGCCGGGGATCAGCGACGCGGTGGTCGCGCGCCTCAGCCGGTGAAGTTCGGGCTCGTGTTGCGGCGGACCTTGAGCCTGGCCCGCGCGCGGTTGTTCGCGGTGCGCAGCTCGTTCGTGGACGTGTTCGTCGCGATGACGTTCGTGACCGTCCCGGTGGACCGGGGCCGCGCCGTGACCTTGAAGGTCACGCTCTCGCCCTTCTTCAGCGACCCGACCCTGCAGACGATCGGCCGCGCGCGCCTGCACGAGCCCCTGCTGACGGACACGCTCAGCGGCGCGGTGCCCGTCGTGTTGGCCTCGACGACCGTCACGTCCTCCGCGGTGTCGGGGCCGCGGTTGGTCAGCGTCCCGGAGTAGGTCGCCATCTGCCCGGAGACGATGCTCGTCGGGCGCACGCGCTTGGTGATGGCGAGGTCCGCCGCGGGCCGCGAGGAGGGGGAGACGCCGCCGCCCGGCTCGTCCGGATCGGTCGTCGGCGGGGTGGGCGGCTCCGCGCCCCTGGTGAAGCGGTCGGTGAACGTGCAGTCGACGTCCGGCTCGTCCGCCGTGAGCGTCACCTCCGCCTGCCCCTGCGCGCTGCCGACGGCCTGACCGTTGCAGACGATCGCGTCGAGCGGCACGTTCTGCGCCTCGAGTTCCTGCGCGAAGGCGCGGACGGCCGCGAGCGACCCCAAGTCGAGGCCCATCTCGGTGACGGCGCCGTTGCCGGTCTCGGCGCGG
>DAIPYF010000008.1:0-778 GCA_036782855.1 Solirubrobacteraceae bacterium | reverse complement strand
GGCCTGACCGTTGCGGACGCTCGCGTCGGGCGGCCAGTAGCCCGCGGCTGGCTCCGACGGCGTGGTCTCCTGGATCGCGTACGTCCCGAGCCTGAGCTTCGAGGTGTCGTCGCCGGTCGCGAGCACGGGGACGTTCTGGCTCTTCGTCGTCGCGCTCTGCTCGTAGCTGCGCGCCTCGCCGAACAGCGGGGTGATGACGAACCCGGTCGTTCCGACCGCGCCGAGGGTCTTCTTGCGGACCCTGATCGTCCCGTCCGGGGTGAACCTGTTCGTGAACGTGCAGAAGGTTCCCGCGCCCGCGCTGAGCGTGACGTTCACCGGCTGGACCTCGGTGACGATCCGCCCGTTGCAGGTGACGCGCACGAGCGCCCAGGCGCCGCCGGTGGCCGCCGGCAGGTCCTCCTGGATCCTGTAGTCGCCCGCCTCGAGCGCGAGGTCGGGCGCGCCGGCCGCCTCGATGCCCTCGTCCTTCGTCTGCGCCGTCACGCCGCCGACGCGGCCGCCGTTCGCGTCGGTCACGTCCCACGTGAACGTCCCGATCGCGCCCAGGGTGACCTTGTTGATGCTCAGCCCGGCCTTCGGCGGCGTGAGGCGGTTGGTGTAGGTGCAGGTGACGGTGTCGGACGCCGCGAGCTGGACGCTCGTGCTCGCCGCCGCGACGTTCGTCGTCGACACGCTCCTGCCGTTGGCCGACGTGCAGGCGATCCCGGTCAGCGTCCACCCGTCGGGAACGAGCTCCCTGAACGACCACGGCGTCTCACCGGGCTTCACCTCGCCG
>DAIPYF010000007.1:23097-32054 GCA_036782855.1 Solirubrobacteraceae bacterium | reverse complement strand
ACGATCGAGGCGATCGACGCGGGCTTCAGGCTCGGGGCCGGCCACCCGATGGGCCCGTTGACGCTCAACGACTTCGTCGGGCTGGAGACCCTCGCGCGCGCCGGCGAGGGGATGTACGAGGAGTACCGCGACGCGCGCTTCGCGACGCCGCCGCTGCTGCGCAAGATGATCTCGGCGGGCTGGTACGGGAAGAAGACCGGCCTGGGCTTCTACGACTGGTCGGGCGGCGAGCCGGTGCCGAACCCGAAGATCGACCTGCTGCGGACCGTCTGATGACCGACCCGGGCAGCCTGCACGACGCGACCGGGCGCGGCCTCGCCGGAGGTCCCGCGCGCCATCACGAGAAGTCCGCCGAGCAGGGCAAGCTCCCGGTCCGCGAGCGGCTCGCGCTGCTGCTCGACGACGGCTCGTTCGCCGAGGAGGCGCTGCTCGCGAACTGGGACCAGGACGGCCTCGGCGCCGACGGCGTCGTCACCGGCGTCGGCGAGGTGGACGGCCGGCCCGTGGCGGTGATGGCGAACGACCCGACCGTCAAGGCGGGATCGTGGGGTCCGAAGACGGTCGAGAAGATCATCCGCATCCAGGAGCGCGCGCTGGCGCTGCGGATCCCGATGGTCTACCTCGTGGACTCCGCGGGCGCGCGGATCACCGACCAGGTGCTGATGTTCCCCGGCCGGCGCGGTGCGGGGCGCATCTTCCACAACGAGGTCAAGCTCTCGGGCCTGGTCCCGCAGGTCTGCGTCCTCTTCGGCCCCAGCGCGGCCGGCGGCGCGTACATCCCGGCGTTCTGCGACGTCGTGATCATGCGCGACGGGAACGCGTCGATGTACCTCGGGTCCCCGCGGATGGCGGAGATGGTCATCGGGGAGAAGGTGACGCTCGAGGAGATGGGCGGCGCGCGGATGCACACGAGCGTCTCGGGCTGCGGGCACCTGCTCGTGAAGACGGATGCCGAGGGCATCGCGACGGCGAGGCGCTACCTGTCCTACTTCCCGACGCAGTGGGAGCTGCCGCCGCCCGTCGCCGAGGCCGTCGCGCCGGCCTCCGTCACGCCGATCGAGGAGATCGTCCCCGTCGACGAGAACAAGCCGTTCGACATGAAGCTCCTCATCGACACGCTCGTCGACGAGGGGTCGCTGCTGGAGATCCATCCGCGCTGGGCGAAGGAGCTGATCGTCGCCTACGCGCGCATGGACGGGCGCGTCGTCGGCCTCGTCGCCAACCAGCCGCGCCAGAAGGGCGGCGTCCTGTTCGGTGACTCCGCCGACAAGGCGGCGCGGTTCATCTGGACCTGCAATGCGTTCGGCATCCCACTCGTCTTCCTGTCGGACGTCCCCGGGTTCATGATCGGCACGCAGGTCGAGCGCCAGGGCATCATCCGCCACGGCGCGAAGATGATCAGCGCCGTCAGCGAGGCGACCGTGCCGAAGCTCTGCGTGATCATCCGCAAGGCCTACGGGGCCGGGCTCTACGCGATGGCGGGCCCCGCCTTCGAGCCGGATGCGACGATCGCGCTGCCGTCGGCGTCGATCGCCGTCATGGGCCCGCAGGCCGCGATCAACGCGGTCTTCTTCAACCAGCTGCAGGCGATCGAGGATGAGGCCGAGCGCGCGGCGAAGACCGAGGAGCTGCGGCGCGAGTACGCCGAGGACATCGACATCCTGCACCTGGCGAGTGAGCTCGTGGTGGACGCCGTCGTCGAGCCCGCGGCCCTGCGCGGCGAGATCGCGCGCCGGCTCGCGCACGCGGCGACGAAGGTGCGCGAGTGGCCCGCCAAGCGCAACGCCGTCACGCCGGTCTGAGCGACCGTCAGGACGTGCCGCTCTGGAGCGGCGCCTGCTCGGACTGCTGCTGCGGCACGGCGTACGCGTCGTCCTGCTCGTACGTCGGTTCCCGGTCGTAGGCGGAGTCCTCGTCAGCGGCCGACCCGTCGCCGTACACCGGCGTCTGGACCGCCGTCCGGGCCTGGTCGGCCGTGCCGACCGCGGGGTCGTCGCCGAGCCCCATCTGGACCGCGAGCAGCGCGAGGATCGTGAGGAACAGGGCGGCGGTCGTTCCGAGGGCGATGACGAGGCGGCGAGAGCTCATGCAGCAAGGATGCGCCGCTGTTCTGAGAGGGGCCTGAGAGCTACGACGTGCCGGAGCGCATCGCGGGGGCCCGCTCGTCGTCCTCGCCGTCATCCTCGTCGAGCAGGCCGCTCGCGACGCTCAGCACGGTGTCCAGGACCGACGCGTGCAGCGCCCGCTCCGGGGCGGCGGGGCGTGCGGCACCCTCGCCGAGGGCCGGGTCGTTCCCGAGCCACAGCTGCGCCGCGAGGAGCGCGAAGACCGTCGCGAACAGCGCGCCCCCGGCGATCAGGGTGCGCCGCACGCGAACGACGCGTGCGCGTGCGCGGGCACTCACGGATACACCTGTCGGCCCGCGTCGTCCGTGAGGACGATGGCCACGGACGGGCAGGCCTCGGCGGCCCGCACGAGCAGGTCGTCCGGGCCGGTGCCGACGACCTCGGCGACGTCGCCGGTCAGGACGAACACCCCCGGCGCGACGTCGACGCAGTCGCCGTGGGCGGCGCAGGCACCGGCGTCGATGGTGGGGACGAGGGTCATGCGGCCTCCTTGACTGGGGTTTCCGGGGACTGGAGCAGACCGCGCAGACGCGGCAGCGCCCGCGGGCTGGAGACGGCGAGCGCCGCGATCGGCAGGCCGCGGCGGCGCGCGACCGCGGTGAAGGACCGGTCGGCGGGGTCGCCGTCGATCTCCAGCGCCTCGGCGCCCGCGGGGCTGCCGAGCCCCTGGAGGCGCACGCTGTGGACGTCGCTCCACCAGCCGGTGAGCGGTGCGGGTCGCGGTTCGCGCCCGAGGATCGCGTGGGCGGTCGCGCGGCCCTGGTGCGCCGCGAGCTCCCAGTGGTCGCCGCCGGCGACGTCGCCCGCGGCGAAGATCTCCGGCCGCGCCGTCAGCTCGGCGCGCGGCTCGGGGAGCCAGTCGTCGTTCGGCTGCACGCCGATCGCGACGAGCAGCGCGTCGAGCTCGACCGACGTGCCGTCGGCGAGGCGCAGCGCGTCGAGCCGGTCGCCGGTGGTCGCGAGCGCGGCGACGCGGGACCCCAGGAGGACGTCGACGCCCTCGGCGCGCTGCAGGTCGACGAGCCAGGACGCCAGCTCCGGGTGCAGGACGCGGCCCAGCGGCATCGGCTCGGCCTCGATCAGCACGACGTCGGCGCCCCGACCGCGCGCCGTCGCGGCGACCTCCTGGCCGATGAGGCCCGCGCCGAGCACGGCCAGGCGCGCGCCGGGCCGGAGCGCCTCGCGCAGGCGCAGCGCGTCGTCGAGGGTACGCAGCGTGTGGACGTTCGCGTGCTCGTGCGCCCCGGGGAGCTCCCGGGCGCGGCTGCCCGTGGCGATCACGAGCCGGTCGTAGGCGATCTCGGCGCCGGACGCCGTCAGCAGCCGCCGGCGGCCCGTGTCGAGGCCCGTGGCCCGCTCGCCGAGCACGAGGTCGACGTCGTGCTCGGCATGCCAGTCGGCCGGCCGCAGGGCGAGCTCCTCGGCGGAGCGCTCGCCGGCCAGGAAGTCCTTGGACAGCGGCGGGCGGTCGTAGGGCGCTGTGGTTTCGGCGCTCACGATGCGGACCGGCCCCTCGTGGCCGCCCTGGCGCAGCGCCTCGACGCAGCGCTGCGCCGCCAGGCCGCCGCCGGCGATCACGACGCCGGCGGTCATCGTGCCGCTCCGGTCAGGCGCTCCGCCGAGGAGGGCGCGGGCGGCGCGGCGGCCGGCCGCGGACGGTCCGCGGGCAGGACGCGCAGCAGGAACAGGAACACGATGGGCAGGCCCGTGACGAGGAGGATCGCCTGCATCCAGGGCTGCGAGGCGTCGGTTCCGGCGCCCAGTGTGTGGATGACGCCGAGCGCCCAGACGGCGATCGTCGCGCGGTGCAGCGAGCGCCAGCGCTTGGAGCCGATCCACTTGCGGGCGTAGAACGAGAGGCCCAGGAACACGGCGAGCCAGCCGGCGATGATGCCCAGCCCGGTGAAGCCGGGGCGGTAGTCGAGGGTGAAGGGGACGGCGATCTGCGCCAGCGTCGGGTGCATGAACGCGTCGCCGAGCAGCGTCAGCCCGTGGACGGCGATCGCCACGATGCCGGCGAGGGCGGTGGCCTCGTGCACGCCGATCAGACGGCGCTTCGTGAGACCTGCGAAGCCGTTGCGCGGCAGGCCGTTGGCCATCATCAGGCCGATGATCACGGAGACGGAGACGGCGATGATGGAGACGACGCCCGCCGAGCGGGACGCCAGCCACCAGCCGTATTCGAGGGGGTTCGGGCCGGTCATGCGGCGCTCCTCACGGTGTCGGTTCTCGATGCGGGAAGACGGAGGCGAACGCGCGGCGGGGGCGCCAGGCGGCCGATGCGCTCCACCGCGCCGTCGTCGGCGACGGTGATGCCGCCGTGGCGGGCCAGCACCGACCGGGCGCCGGCGGGGCCGGCGAGCAGCGCGGCCTTCGCGAGCGCCTCGGCCTCGACCGTGCTTGGGGCGAGCGCGGTGACGGCGACGAGGCCCGTGAACGCGGGCTCGCCGGTGGAGGGGTCGAGCAGGTGGTGACGGACGCCCCCGTCGGGCGCACGCCAGATGCGCGACCGCAGGCCGGACGTGGCGACGGCGCCGTCGCGGACCTGGATCGTGTCGAGCGTCGCGCCGGTGAAGGGGTGCTCGACCGCGACGTCACGCACGAGCCCGGCGTCGCCGCCGATGCGCAGGTCACCGCCGCAGTCCACGGCCCAGGCGTCGTAGCCGGCGAGCATGTCCGCGGCGAGCTCCGCCGCGTGGCCCTTGCCGGTGCCGCCCGTGTCGAGCCGCAGCCCGGCGGGGCGCGTGATGGTGCCGGCCGCGTCGTCGATCGACACGCGGCTCCAGCGGCGGTCGGGGTTCGCGGATGCCGCACGGGGCGCGGGCCGCTCATCATCGAGCGCGGTGCGCAGGTCCAGCCGGCGCGCGGGGTCCCAGGACGCGGTGTACCCGGTGGTCTCGAGGTCGTCCAGGACGGTCGGGTCCACGAGCCCGCCCGTGCGGTCCGAGGCCCAGAGCGCGACGCGCACGGCGTCCCGCAGCAGCTGCGACGCCGGGACGGTCGTCCGCGAGTCCGCGTTCAGCAGGCTCAGCTCGGAGTCCGGCCGGAAGCGCGAGAGGCGCTCGTCGTAGTCCTCCAGGAACGCCACGACCGCGTCGGCGGCGTCCTGCGCCGACGGCAGCCCCGGGCGAGCCGGGGCCCCGACGACGAGGCGCATGTGGGTGCCCATGAGCGGGAACTCGCGGTCGACGGCACCCGGCGTGTCGCCGTGGCCGTCGGTGTGGGGGAGGGGGCTGAGCCGGCTCATGGTGGGTCCTGGTGTACGGGTGGGGTCTGAGGGATCTCTGAAGTTCGGGCGATCAGGAGATCAGGAGGTGGCGGTGGCGACCGGCGCGGGAGCCGGAGCCGGCGCGGGCGCCGGGGCCGGAGCCGCCGTCTGCGCGGGCGCGGAGGACGCCGGCGCCGGCGCGGAGGCCTGGCCGGACGGGGAAGAGGCGGGCGGTGTCGCCGACGGCGCGGGCTCGATGACCACGATCCGCCTGGTCACGACGACCTTGCGGACGAGCACCTTGCGTGGCTGGACCGTCGCGACCTGCGCCTTCTTCGGGCCGATCGCGGGGTCCTGACCCTGCGCCATCTGGACGCCCAGGGCGCCGGCGACGGTCGCGAAGAGGGCCGCGGAGACCGCGTACACCGCCATCGAGCTCCGGCGCTTGGAGCGCGCGATCTGAGCGCGGCGGTCAGTCATCGTCGCCGCCCTCGTGCTCGTCACGCTCGTCCTCGCCGCCCTCGCCGCCCTCGTAGCCCTCGTCGTCCTCGCGCTCGCCGCCGCCGCTGGACTTCGTCGTCAACGGCTTCGGGGACGAGCTCGCGGGTGCGGGCTGGGAGACGGGCACGGGCGTCGGGGCCTGTGCGGTCTGGACGGCCGGCGCCGGACTCGAGGACGCGGTGGGCGCGGCGGCCGGCTGCGCCCGCTTGGGCTTCTGGCGGCGGACGACCTTGACGGTGCGGTGCACCACGACCGTGCGGACCTCGACGGGCGTGGACTGCTTGGCGGTGGGAGCGGCGGCCTGCTCGCTCGAGCCGGCGCCGACGGCGACGGCAGCGAGGACGCCGAGTGCGGCGAGCGTTCCGCCTGCAGCGATATGGGTGCGGGATGGCTTCATGGACGGCATGGTGCGCCGCGGCACCGAAACGCCCCGAAAACCGGAAGGAAAGCCTTGGCAAAGCCTGACGTGGCCGTCAGCGGCGCCGATACGCTCACGACCGTGGCGCACCCGCACATCCTGCTCGTCGAGGACGAGCCGTCCATCGCGGAGCCCTTCGCGCGGCTCCTCGCACGGGAGGGGTTCGACGCGACGGTCGCCGGGACGGTCGCCGCGGCGCCTGCGATCGCGGCCCGCCGCGAGCCGGACCTCGTGCTCCTCGACCTGACCCTGCCGGATGGGGACGGGCGTGACGTCGCCCGCGAGCTGCGCACGCGCTCACGCGTGCCGATCATCATGCTCACCGCCCGCGGGACCGAGACCGATCGCGTCGTCGGCCTCGAGATCGGCGCTGACGACTATGTCGTCAAGCCGTTCTCCTCGGCGGAGGTCGTCGCGCGGATCCGCGCCGTGCTGCGCCGGACCGCCGAGACCGCGGCGCCGGCGCCCGCCGCGCCGCAGGAACCCGTCGAGATCGGCGGCCTGCGCATCGAGCCCGCCGCCCGCCGCGTCTTCCTCGACGGGGAGGAGCTCGAGCTCAGCCGCAAGGAGTACGACCTCCTCGTCGAGCTGGCCGCGCATCCCGGAAGCGTCGTCACGCGTGAGGACCTGATGGCCCGCGTGTGGGACGAGAACTGGTTCGGGTCGACGAAGACGCTCGACGTGCACATCGGGTGGCTGCGCCGCAAGCTCGGAGACGATGCCGCTCGGCCGCGCTGGATCGAGACGGTGCGCGGGGTCGGCTTCCGCTTCGCGGCCGCGGACGAGGGCGGCGCGCCGTAACCCTCCGGCGCGGACTGCTGCTGGCGCTGGCCTACGTGCTGGTGCTGGCGATCGTGGCGCTCCTCGTGCCGCTCGGCCTGAGCCTGCACGACCGCGTGAACGCCGAGGTCCGCCTCCAGGCGCGTTCGCAGGCGGAGGTCGTCGCAGCGCGCGCGTCGCCGCTGATCGCGCCGCCGCGCCGGGCGGAGCTCGCGGACCTCGCCGGCCGCGCGGCCCTCGACGTCCGTGGCCGCGTGCTCATCGTCGGCGCCACGGGCCGGGTCCTGGCGGACTCCGCCGGCGCGGCGACCGTGGGCTCGTCCTACGCCGACCGGCCGGAGATCGCCACCGCGCTGACGGGGGACACCAGCCAGGACACGCGCAGCTCGCTGACGCTGGGCGAGGACATCATCGCCACGGCCGTCCCGGTCCTGACGGGCTCGCGGACGCCGGCCGGCGCGGTGCGCGTGACGCAGAGCGTCGCCGCGGTGAACCGCGCGATCCGCCGGACCTGGCTGGCACTCGGGCTCATCGGGCTGCTCGTGCTCGGCCTGGGCCTGATCGCGGGCGCGATCATCGCGCGCCGGATCGCGCGCCCGATCCTGCGCCTGGATGCCGCAGCCGAGCGTGTGGCCGACGGCGACCTCAGCGCGCGAGCGCTCGTCGAGGGCAGCACCGAGCAGCAGGCCCTGGCACGGACGTTCAACGCGATGACCGAGCGGCTGCAGACGCTGCTCGCCGCGCAGCGGGAGTTCGTCGCCGACGCCTCCCACCAGCTGCGCACCCCGCTCGCCGGCCTGCGGCTGCGCCTGGAGGAGGCGCGTCGCGAGCCCTCGAGCGCTCAGCAGGCCGAGGATCTCGACGCGGCCGTCGGCGAGGTCGACCGGCTCGCACGGATCGTCACCGACCTGCTGGAGCTCAGCCGGGCGGGCGAGGGCGGGCGGGCGGCGGCGACGACGGACCCCGCCGCCGCCGTGCGCCGCGCCGCGGAGCGCTTCGCCGCGCCCGCCGAGGCCGCCGGCTGCGCGCTGCGCGCCGATCCGGGCTCCGAGCCCGGCACGTCCGTGGCCTGCCACCACAGCGACCTGGACCGCATCCTCGACGTGCTGCTCGAGAACGCGATCGCCTATGCGCCCGGCGGGCCGATCGAGCTGCTCGCCGAGGGGGCGCTCATCACGGTGCGCGATCACGGGCCCGGGCCGGTCGCGGGCGAGGACGATGCGATCTTCGAGCGCTTCCACCGCGGGCGTGCCGCGCGGACGGCCGCGGTGCCGGGCACCGGACTCGGCCTGCCGATCGCTCGTGAGCTCGCGCGGCGTTGGGGTGGCGACATCGTCCTCGGCGCCGCGCCGGGCGGCGGGGCGCTCGTCGAGGTGCGCCTGCGGCCCGCATCCTTTGCCGCCTCTTCACCCGGCGGCGCCTAGCCTGACGACGATGCGGCCCGACGAGACATCCAGCGAGCAGCAGGCGCCGCCGGAGCCGCCGCGTCGCCCGCGGCGCGCGGGCGTGATCGCGCTCGCGCTCGTCGGTCTGGCGCTGACGGCCGGCATCAGCTACGCCGCCAGCACGCTCGTCTCCCAGCCGATCGGGTTGACGTCCGAGCCGGCGACCGTCGGCGAGTCGCTCGCTCCGGGTGCGCCGGCGACGGCTCCCGCGACGACGACGACGACCGCGCCCGCCACGACGACGGTCACCACGACGGTGACGACCTCGCCGCCGACGACGTCAGAGCCCGCGCGCGGCGACGACGACCGCCAGGGCGAGGACGACGACCACGACGACGACGACTGAGCCGCCGCTCAGGACGCGGCGGCGGGGGGCGGCGGCGGCGGGGGCAACTCGCCGGAGTGCCGCGCACGCGCCGGCCGTCCCGCGCTTACCTACCCAGGGGGCGCGCCGACCGGGGCCCCAGAGGCCCGGGGCG
>DAIPYF010000007.1:0-23087 GCA_036782855.1 Solirubrobacteraceae bacterium | reverse complement strand
CCGCCGCTCAGGACGCGGCGGCGGGCGGCGGCGACGGCGGGTCGAACTCGCCGAGGTCCGGCGCATCGGCCGGCGCGCCCGCGTCGACGGCCTCGGGCGCGGCCGGCTCGGGCTCCGGCGCGGCCGTCAGCGGCGTGAGCTCGCCGCCGCCCCCGCCACCGGGCCGCAGCGCGGCGCGATCGGCCTCCTGCGTGAACTCGGGCCAGTCCTCGGTCAGGAGCAGCCCGTAGGGCATCGCCCGGTGCTGGTAGCTCAGTCCGAGGCGCAGCATCTGGTAGATGCCCTCCGGCTCCTTGCCGGTGATGACGATCGCGAACCACGCGATCACCGAGGCGATCTGCGCGACGATGCCCATCGCGTACGCGATGAGGTAGACCGGGATGCCGATGATGATGCGGAACAGCACCTTCATCCGGCTGTACTCGGGCAGCGCCTCACCGAGGCGCAGGTGCACGGGGTAGTCGAAATCGGGGTCGCCCGAGAAGCCCGGCCAGCGGTCGGTCGCGAGGTAGAGGTACGAGTAGACGTAGGTCGCGTAGCGCGCGAAGGAGCAGTGGAAGTCGTAGAGGCCGCCCGGGTAGCGCCCCGTGAAGACGAGCGCGAACCACGAGATCGGCACGGTGATCCACAGCGCGAGCGACCACACCCCCAGGAGCAGCATCCCCGGGATCGCCGTGAACAGCCGGAAGAACGTCGTCAGGCGGCTCTGCTCCTCCTGATACTCCATCTCGAACTGCGGCTGGCGGCTCAGCGACACGTCGGACATCGGGTGCTCCTCGTCAGATCAGGGCGTGGCGGCGCATTGAACAGGCTCGTGCGGCGGGATGCCGGGTCACGGCGCGACGACGGTGAGCGTCGCGGTCATGCCGGCGGCGGCGTGCGAGCCGCCGGGCGTGCCGGGCGGTGTCCCGCCGACCAGGCTGCAGAACAGCTCGTAGGTCCCGGGCGTGAGCGTCAGCTGCTTGGACTCGATGCCGCCGGGGTTGCCGGGGGCCAGGTGCGGTGCCGCCTCGCCGAACTTCCACAGCGGGGCTCCGCCCTGCGGCGAGATCCACAGGTCGTGGGCGTCCTGCCCCCAGTTCTGGGCCTCGACCGTCACCGTCCCCGCACACAGCCGGCTCCGGGAGAGGCGGATCTCCCATTCGCTCTCGCGGGCGCCGACGGCGACGCCGCAGGTCGGGCCGGTGCCCGTCCCCGGCCCGGGGGGAGGCGTCGTCCCGCCTCCGGGAGGAGGCGTCGTCGCGGGAGGCGTCACGGTGGCGGGGGTGCCGAGGCCCGCGCCGGGCGGCGCGAGGCCCGGGACGGCGAGCGAGCCCGGCAGCGCGCCCGGCCTCAGCACCCAGGCGGGCACGTGGCCGCCGCGGCGTTTGCGCGGCACGCGCCGCACGCGGCGCGCGGGCCCGCGCGACCGGCGTGAGCGATCGGAGGACGAGGACGTCCGTGCGGCGACCGCGTCCGCGCCGGGGCGCTCACCGGGCGCGGCCGCGGCGCTCGCCGGTCCGGTCGAGGCCGCGCCGGCGACGCCCGCCAGCAGGGCGACGGCGGCGGCCCTGCGGCGCATCTACGGCTTCACCACCGCGTAGCGCGCGAGCTGGTCGGCGCCGGGGATGACCATCGCCGCGTCGGTGTTCAGCCACGACTCCAGCAGCGAGCAGTAGACGCTGCGGAAGTCGCTGGTGGCGCGCACGTTCCCGTACTCGTCCAGGCCGGTGGCGTCGAGCGCCGGGAACTCGCCGATGATCTGGCCCGAGGCCTGCGTCCCGACGAGGAAGCCGACACCCGCGGCGCCGTGGTCGGTGCCCTGTGAGCTGTTCTCCTCCGGGCGGCGCCCGAACTCGCTCCAGA
The DNA here is from genome assembly GCA_036782855.1 of Solirubrobacteraceae bacterium. GTDB lineage: Bacteria > Actinomycetota > Thermoleophilia > Solirubrobacterales > Solirubrobacteraceae > F1-60-MAGs163. The sequence continues at coordinate 21,242 of DAIPYF010000007.1, read as the reverse complement.
CGAACGTCATCACGCGGTCGGCGAGGCCCTCGGCCTCGAGGTGCGCCTGGAACGCCTGGATCGCCAGGCAGTTGGACTCGAGGTCGTTCCCGAACGACCCGATCTGCCCGGAGTGCGTGTCGAACCCGCCGTTGGCCTGCAGCGAGCACGCGCGGATCGGGAGACCGGCCTTGAGCAGCTGCGCGAGCCCCCGCAGGTCGCGGGCCAGCCCGTTGTTGGGCGGGTAGGTCACGGGGCTCGGCGGGAGCGTCGTGTTGAGCTGGGCGCGGAGGTTCGCCGTGTTGCGCTGCGCCTGGCGGGCCTGGCTGAGCGTGGGGTCGGCGGCCGGCGCGTCGCCGAGGTGGTCGAAGCCGGTGCCGATCATCGCGGTCGCGACACCGGAGTCGTAGACGCCGGGGCTCGGGAAGTCGTACCCGCTCGGCGAGTCCGCGGCGGCCACCGCGACCCGGGCGCTCGCGAGCATCGGCGACAGCTGCCCGCCGAGGCTCAGGCCCTGGATCGGGTTGTTGACGTCGCCGACGATGTCGAGCCAGCGGCCGAGCCACCCGGTCGACCCGGCGGGGTCGAGCGCGCCGACCTCGTAGAAGTGCCGCGACGTGAAGTGCGACTGGTTGGGATGGTCGTAGGAGATCGCCGGGAAGATCGTCGCCTTGCCCTGGTCGTGCAGGTCCTTCAGCGCCGACGCCTGCTTGTGCCAGCGCAGCGCGTCGTATCCGCTCAGCGGGTCGGTCGTGGCCACGTCGAGCTTCGTCGTGCTGCGCAGCGTCTGGTAGACGGGGTCGGCGACGGGCGCCAGGACGCTCATGCCGTCGATGCCGCCGGCCAGGAAGATCGTGACGATGACCGCCTGGTCGGGCCCGGTGGCGGCTTCGGCGATGCCCGCGTCGAACGCGTCGAGCCCGAGGCGGTCGGCGCCGTAGACCGTGAGCATCATCCCCGCGGCTCCGACGAGCATCGAGCGGCGCGTCATGCCGCTGCCCGCGGGGGTCGGCATGCCGCGCTCGATCTCCGGCAGGCCGTCACCCGCCTGCGCGACGGCGTGGTGGAGGAACTGGGAGCGGGTGAAGTCGTCGCAGCAGCCCATCAGCACACCTGGAGGTCGGGGGACGCGGCGATCAGGTGCCGCAGGGAGGTCTGGCGCTGCGCGCGCTTGTTGCGCGCGGTGTTGCCGGTGGAGGATGCGGGGACGGCCGCGGTCGCCGCGTCGAGCAGCACCTGGCGCGTCTCGGGCCGCAGCGGCGGATCGTTCCAGTACGCGACGGCCGCATCCAGCGCCTGCTGCGCGGTCTCGGTCAGGCTGTAGGTCCCGTTGCTCGGCGGCGCGTCGCCCGAGATCGCGTCGTAGACCAGGCGCCAGCGCGCGTACAGCGTCGAGGTGTCGAGCCAGGCGTTGTCGTTCCAGCCGGAGACGTTCGGCGGCTTGAACAGGCGCTGGCCCGCGCCCTCCGCCCAGTAGGCCGTGCCGGTCGACGTCACGCCGCGCGAGCGCGCACGCAGGAGTCCCGCGCTGAAGACGACCGGCGGCTTGACCATCGGCGGGCCGGTGTGGACGGCGGGGTGGCGCAGGATCGCCTCGAGGACCGCGCGGATCGACCAGTCGCTCTGCACGTAGATCTGCTCGAGCGCGGCCTGGGTCGCCGCGTCCGGCTTGACCGGGACGAAGTACGACCACAGCTTGAGCACGAAGAACGAGCGGTGGTACGGGTTGTTGATGCAGAGGTCGACGACGTCGCGCCAGTCGAAGTTGCCCGTCCGCCCGAAGATGAGCTTCGGCTGCGAGTCGTGGGAGGAGGGCTCGTAGCGGAAGTTCGTCCAGCCGATGCCGTTGACGTAGTCCGCGCGCCAGCCGGTCAGCGCGCGCGCGGCCTGGCGGACGTCGTCCTCGGTGTAGGCGCCGCGATCGGCGCCGAGGGAGAACAGCTCCATGATCTCGCGCCCATAGTTCTCGTTCGGGCGGTTCTTGTCGCTGTTCGCGCCGTTGAGGAAGAGGAGCATCGCGGGGTCGCGCGTCACCTCGAGCAGGAGGTCGCGGAACGAGCCCAGGCAGCGGCTGCGGTAGAGGTCGATGTGGCCGAGCACGAGGTCCGTCTGGCCGACGGCGTCGTCGCTCAGCCCGAACCAGTCGTGGAAGACGAGGGCCATGCGCTCGACGAGCTGCTGATCGGAGCGGACCATCCGGTCGAGCCAGAAGAGGTGGTCGTGGGCGTACTGGTCGCCGGGCGCCAGCGGCGAGCCGTCGGCGGTCGGCGCCGGGCCGACGAGCGCGGCGGCGCCCGCCGGGCGGGTGAGCGACCGCACGGCGCCCTCGAGCCCGAGGGCGGCGAGGGCCTGGGCGTCGCCGGGTCGCGGGCCGAAGCCGGCGCGCCACAGGAGTCGCTCGGCCTCGCGCACGCCGAACGCGCCCCCGTGGACCATCGGGTCGGGCGCCGGCGGCGGCTGCTGCGGCGGGACCGCGACCGGCCCGGTGGGGACGGTCATGGGGGGCGTCGCGGCGGTCGGGATCGTCGTGACCGGAAGCTTCTTCGCGACGGGCTTCTTGACCGGCTTCTTCTTGACGGGCTTGCAGACCTTCTTGCGAACGACGCGGCCGTTCTTCAGCCGCACCTTCTTCGTGGTGCAGCGTGGCTTCTTCTTCTTTGGCTTCTTGCGGCGTGCCGCGAGGGTTCCGACGATGTCCATGCGCGCTCGACTCCAGTATCGGACCTCGACCGGTCGGTCATGAGTCAGGAGGGCCGATCGGCCCGAACGTTACGCGGTCGACGGTGCAAACCCGCACCCCGGCACCGCACAGCGCTCAGGAACCGCCGTCGATCCTGGCGCGCGCAAGCTCCTCGTCGAGCGCTCGTACGAGCGCGGCCGCGAACCGCCCGCCGCGGTCGGCGTCGCCCACCCCGACGGCGATGGCGGGCCAGCCGCCGGCCCGCGCGCTCGCCGCGGCGGTTCCGCGGGGCCGCGTTCGCGCCGCGGCGCCGAGGTCCGGGTGTGCCTCCGCCGCCGCGCGCGCGGCGCGGACGAGCTGGGGGTGCAGCGCGCTGCTGACCACGACGCCGTCGCGCGCCCACCATCCCGGGGCGTCGCCCGGCGTGGGCTCCAGGTGCAGGAGCGCCACGTCCGCCGCCGCCAGGCCACGGCGCCGCCGCCCGCGCAGCCAGGCGCGCAGCCCGGCCGACTGCGCACCGCCCGCCCCGGCGAGGACGAGCGCGACGGCGAGCTCCCCGGGCGGCTCGGCGTCGAGTTCCGCGGTGAGCGCCAGCGCGGCGAGCACCGCGCCGCGGTCGTCCTCGGCGGGCTCGGCGACGGCCTCGTCCAGCAGCGCGAGCAGGCAGGCGAGCAGCACCAGGGTGGGGAACAGCTGGACGGCGCCGATCCACGTGCCGTCCACGCCGGCGGCGCGGACGCCGCAGCAGGCGAGCACGAGGGCGAGCGCCCCGAGCGACCAGCCCAGCACACCGCCGGGGAAGCGCCGCCCGCGCCCGGCGCGCGCCCGGTCGACCGCCGCCGTGACGATCAGGGTGATCGCGCCCGGGGGCACCTCGGCGGGCGCGCACACGACGTTCTGCGTGGCGCGCGCGGGGGTGAGCCGGCGCATGGGTGCGGGCGCCGAGAGGTCGGTGAGGGCGATCGCGAGCGCCGCGGCGGCCAGGATCACCGCGGGGATCGGGTCGCCGACCGCGAGCACGCTCGCGGCGACGCCCATGGCGGCGGCGAGCGCCTGGGGCGCCCACCACGCCGTGTGCACCCACAGCGTCTGCACGCGCGCGTCGCGCCCGGCGTCGCGCAGGTCCTGCGCGATCTCCAGCGCGGCGCGCCGCTCGGCGTCGCTGCCGGCGGTGCCGCTCTGCTCGCGCGTCGCCGTGTCGCCCACGGCGCAGGACACTAGTCCACGCCCCCGGATGGTCCGTGTGTTCGGCGGGCGCCTCGCCGCGCCTGACGCGCCCGGCCGACTTGCGCGTGCCACCGGCACGCGCTGCATCAGCCGGCCACGTCAGCCACGGCGATCCATCCCGCCGTTCCAAACGGAGCTTGCGGACACGCGTACTAGTGTTCCGCAGCACCATGGACGCCACCGATCTCGCCTACGCCGGCGCGGCGGAGCAGGCCCGGATGGTGCGCGAGAGCGAGGTCACGGCCCGCGAGGTCGTCGAGGCCACGCTTGCGCGCATCGCCCGCGTCGATCCGACGCTGAACGCCTACCGCGTCGTCTTCGCCGAGCGCGCGCTCGCCGAGGCCGACCAGGCGGACGCCCGCGCCGGCGCCGGCCAGGAGCGCCCGCTGCTGGGCGTCCCGGTCGCGATCAAGGACGACGCGGACGTCGCCGGCGAGCCGACCTGCTGGGGGGGATCGGCGCATGCGGGCCCGCGGCCGGTCGACTCCGACGTCGTCGCGCGGCTGCGCGAGGCGGGCGCGATCGTCATCGGCAAGACCAACGTGCCCGAGCTGACGATCTGGCCCTTCACCGAGACGGTCTCGTTCGGCGCCTCGCGCAACCCGTGGAACACGCAGCTCACGCCGGGAGGCTCCAGCGGCGGCTCCGGCGCCGCGGCGGCGGCCGGCCTCTGCGGCGTCGCGCTCGGATCCGACGGGGCCGGCTCGATCCGGATCCCCGCGGCGTTCAACGGCCTCTTCGGCATCAAGCCCCAGCGTGACCGGATCCCGCTCGGACCCGACCATCACGACGCGTGGCACGGGCTGTCGGTGTACGGCCCGCTGGCCCGCAGCGTCGCCGACGCGGCGCTGTTCCTCGACGCGACCGCCGACGGTGCGCCCGCGGGCGGGTACCTCGGCGCGCTCGCCGAGGAGCCCGGGCCGCTGCGGATCGCGATCTCCACGAAGGTCCCGCCGCCGCTGGTGGGCGTGAAGCTCCACGCCGCTCAGCGCCGGGCGATCGACGAGACCGCGGAGCTGCTGCGCGGCCTGGGGCACGAGGTGCGCGAGCAGGAGGTCGACTACGGGCCGTCCGCGTTCCTCAACGTGACGACCCGATACCTGCGCGGCATCCACGACGACGCCGCCGGCATGGCCCACCCGGACCGCCTCGAGCGCCGCACGAAGGCGATGGCGCGCTACGGCGGCCTGATCCCGGACGGGCAGCTGGCGAAGGCGCGTGCCGCCGAGGCCCCGCTCGCGGCGCGCATCAACGCGATCTACGAGCAGTTCGACGTGATCCTGATGCCGGGGCCGTCGGGGTCGCCGTTCCGGGTGGGCGAGATGCAGGATCGCGGCGCGCTGTGGGCGCTCAACGCCTCCGCGCTGCGCGTCCCCTGGTACGGGGTGTGGAACGCGATCGGGCAGCCGGCCGCGTCCGTCCCGTCCGGCTTCGACGAGCTGGGCGCGCCGACCGCCGTGCAGCTCGGCGGGCGCCCGGGTGACGAGGTCACGCTCCTGCGCCTCGCGGCGCAGATCGAGGCCGCACGGCCGTGGGCGCAGCACCGTCCGCCGCTCGACGCCCCGGCGGTCGTGCCCGCGTGACCGGGCATCCCGACGCGGACACGCTGCTGCAGATCGCCGAGCGCGCCGCGCGGGCCGCGGCCGACGTGCTGCTCGACTACCGCGGCCGCGCGCCCGAGGCCGTCGAGGCGAAGAGCACCCCGACCGACCTCGTCAGCGCCGCCGACGTCGACGCCGAGCGGGCGATCCGCGACGTCCTGCTGCGCGAGCGGCCCGGTGACGCGATCCTCGGAGAGGAGGGGCTCGCCAAGGAGGGGACGACCGGTCTGCGCTGGGTGGTCGACCCGCTCGACGGGACGATCAACTACCTGTTCGGGATTCCCCAGTGGTGCGTGTCCGTCGCCTGCGAGGGCCGCGCCGGCGTGATCCTCGACCCCGTCCGCGGGGAGTGCTTCCGCGTCGTGCAGGACCGCTCGGCGACGCTGGACGGCGAGGCGCTCGCGCCGAGCGCCCGGACCGACCTTGCGACGGCGCTCGTCGCGACCGGCTTCGGCTACGACGCCGCGGTGCGCCGCGCGCAGGCCGAGCAGGTCGCGGCGCTGCTGCCGCAGGTCCGCGACATCCGCCGGCTCGGCAGCGCCGCGCTGGACCTCGCCTGGACGGCCGCCGGCCGCTGCGACGCCTACTACGAGCGCGGCGTTCAGCCGTGGGACGTGGCGGCGGGCCTGATGCTCTGCCACACCGCCGGCCTGCAGATCCGTCCGCTGGTGGGCCGGGGCGACCTGCCCGACGGCGTGCTCGTCGCGCCCGCCGGGCTGATCGACCCGCTGCTGGCGATCGTCGGCTGACGGTAGGTTCCCGGGGATGCTGCACACGGCGACGGGATGGTGGATCGAGGAGGCCGGAGCGCCGGCGCCGCAGCCGCCGTTGGCGGAGCCCGCGGAGGCGGACGTCGTCGTGATCGGCGGCGGCTACCTCGGGATGTGGACGGCCTGGCACCTGCTCGAACGCGACCCGGGCACGCGCGTCATCCTGCTCGAGCGCGGGCGCTGCGGTCACGGCCCCAGCGGGCGCAACGGCGGGTTCGTGAACGGCTACTGGGCCCATGCGCCCGCGGTCGCCGAGCGCTTCGGCGCGGCCGCCGCGATCCGTCTGGCCGAGGAGGCGGACGCGTCGATCCGCGCCATCGGAGCGTTCTGCGGGCAGCAGAAGGTGGATGCGTGGTACCGCGCGGCCCCGCAGGTGGAGATCTCGACCGCCGCTGCGCAGGACGGCTCGTGGCGCGAGGAGATCCAGGGCCTGCGGCGTCTCGGGCACGGCGAGGAGATCAGCGAGCTGGCCCCGTCGCAGATCCAGGCGATCTGCCGCTCGCCGGCCTTCCGCGGCGGAGCGATCGAGCGGACGGCCGCGACCGTGCAGCCCGCCCGCCTGGCGTTCGGCCTGCGCGAGGCGCTGCTGCGGCGCGGCGTGACGATCCACGAGGACACCGCGGTGACCGGCGTCGAGCAGCGGCGCGCCGGCGTCGTCGTGACCGCCGGCGGCCTGGCCCGCGTCAGCGCGCGCGCCGCGGTCCTCGCCGTCAACTGGCGCACGCTCGCCTGGGCGCCGTTCGCCCGTGAGCTGAGCGCGGCATCGAGCCACATCGTTCTCACCGAGCCCGTGCCCGACGTGCTCGCCGAGGTCGGCTGGGACGGGGGCGAGCCGCTGAGCGACTGCCGGCGCATGCTCCACTACTTCCGCACGACGAAGGACGGGCGGATCGCCTTCGGCTGGGGTGGGGGGCGCATGACGCGGGGCGCCCGGCACGACTCGCGTCTGGACATCGACACCGAGGTGGTGACGATGGCGGCGGCGACGCTGCGGCGGTTCTTCCCGGCGCCCGCGGGCCGCGGGGTCACCCCCGCCCGGGGCGGGGCGGTCGACCGGGGGCCCCACCCCCCCCCCGTCTACCGCTCGCGCGGGGATCTGCACGCCGGCTGGGGCTTCACCGGGCACGGGGTCGGGCCCTCGCACCTGGGCGGGCGGATCCTCTCGGGCCTCGCGCTGGGCGTCCGCGACGAGGTGACGGCGCTCCCGCTGGTCGGCCCGCCGGTGAAGCTCTTCCCGCCCGACCCGGCGCGCTTCCTCGGCGGCTCGCTCATCCGCGAGGCGTTCATCCGCAAGGACGCGGCGGACGAGCGCGGCGAGCCGGTCGGCCCCCTGACGCGCGCCGTGACGAAGCTCCCGCACCTCCTCGGCATGAACCTTCCGCGCTGATGGCCCGGCCGGTCGAGCCCATCGCCGGACGCGTGGTGGCCGTGACGGGCGGCGCGCGCGGCATCGGCGAGGCGATCGCCCGCACACTCGCCGGTCGCGGGGCGCGCGTCGTCATCGGCGACGTGGACGAGGCCGCCGTGCGCGCGACCGCGGCGTCGATCGGCGGCGGGACCATCGGGCGTGCGCTCGACGTCCGCAGCACCGAGTCGGTCGCGGCGTTCCTCGATCACGTCGAGGCGACGCTCGGTCCCGTGGACGTCCTCGTGAACAACGCTGGCGTGATGTGGGTCGGGGACTTCGAGGACGAGCCGGAGGCGGCGGCCGACCGGATGTTCGACGTGAACTTCCACGGGGTCGCGCGCGGGGTGCGGCTCGCGGCGCCCCGGATGCGCGCCCGCGGTTCGGGCCACATCGTGACCGTCGCGTCCGTCGCCAGCCACGTCGCGCCCGCCGGTGAGGCGACGTACGCGGCGAGCAAGCACGCGGTGCTCGGGTATCTCACCGCGGTGCGCCAGGAGCTGCGGGGCACGGCGGTCCGGCTGAGCGTCGTGATGCCGATCGTGGTGAAGACGGAGCTCGCGGCGGGCACGAGCCCGGGCGGGATGCCGGCGCTTGAGCCGCAGGACGTCGCCGACGCCGTGCTCGGCGCGATCGAGCGCCCGCGCTTCGAGGTCTTCGTCCCCGCGCGCGTCGGGGCCCTGACCAGGCTGCTGGCGCTGCTGCCCCAGCGCGGGCGCGACCTGCTGTACGCCCGCCTCGTGCCCGATCAGGCGAAGGAGACGGACGCCGGCGCCCGGCGCGCCTACGAGGAGCGGGTGCTGCGGTGAGCGATGCTCACCGCTTCACGGTGAGCCTGCGGGTGATCGCCTTCGAGCGGTTCCCCGCCCGGTCCACCGCGACGGCGCGCAGCCGGTAGCCGCGGGCCTTCAGCGCGCGGGCACGGATCTTCAGGGTGTTGCGGCCCCGCTTCGCGCTGAACGTCCGGCGGACGGTCCGCGGCTTCGCGCGCCGGTCCACGGCCGTGAAGGTGAGCGTGACCCGCGCCGGCTCGGACAGCGTCAGCCGCACCCGCCCGCCCTTGCGGGCCGTGAACGGCCGCAGGACCCTGATGCCGCTGAGGACGGGGGCCGTCGTGTCGGCGACCGTGCCGGCCGGGCCGGGGCCGGGGCCGGTCGCCGGACCCCCCGGCGCGCTCGGACCGCCGCCCGCTGGACCGGGGCCCAGGGGGGCCGCGGGTGGCTGGTACTCGTAGGCGCCCTTGTCGCGGCCGGCCTGGCCGTCGCCGTCGCCGTCCACCTGGCGCGGCGCGCCGGCGAGGTCGACCGGCTGGCCGGCGGGCGCGATGCCGGGGTCCGCGCTGTCGATCGCCGGGGACCCCGGCTGCAGGCGGTGGTCGCCGGCCGCCGCGTCGACGAACAACGGGTCGACGTCACTGACCCCGGAGCCGTAGGTCACGCTGCCGTCGCCCGTGTCGGTTCCGCTCGCCTTGACGATCGTGTGGTCGAACGTGATGAACGCGTCGCCGACACCGACGCCGTTGGCGGGCGCCGTCCGGTTGACCGAGTTCGGGAACCCGCGGATGATCGCGTCGCTCACCTTGACGGTCACGTCCTTGTGCCCGACCGTGTTGAGGACGCGGGCCTCGATGGCGGCGTTCGGGACGGCGCCGATGCCGATGAGCGTGACGTTGCGCGCGGTGATGGACCCGACCGCGTTCGGCGCGCTCCGCACGGAGAAGGCGTAGCCGGTGTCCGAGGTGACGAGCGAGTCGCGGATGGTGGCCTTGCCGCCGCCGCCGACGCTCACGCCGTAGGCGACGGGGTCGGTGATCGTGACGCGGTCGAGCGTCACCGGTACGCCCGGGCCCTCCACGTGCACGCCCCAGGCCGGGCTCACGATGGTCGTCCGCTCGATGGACAGCGGCCCCGCGATCGCGGCGTTCGTCCGGATCCCGTCGGCGACGCTGCCGCCCGCGCTTCCGTAGATCTCTCCGTCCCGGAAGCTTCCCCCACCCACGAAGCTGATGCCGTCGCTGCCGGGGTTGCGGACCTCGACGTCCACGTTCTCGACCGTGGCGTGCTCGACCTGCGCAGCGCTCCCGAGCCCGTCCGGGAACGACGCGGGGACGGTGATCCGCAGGTCGCGGACCGTGACGGGCCCGCGGGGCTCGAGATTCAGGACGAACTGGTTGCCGTTGTCGCTCGAGGTGAGGATCGTGTCCGCCGGGCCGGAGCCGACGATCTCGAGCGGGTCGGTGCCTCCGGGCTCGATCGTGTCGGGGTCGGTGACGGTCAGCGGGCCGACGAGCACGCGGTCGGCGATCCCGTCGCTCGCGTTCGTGGTGATCGCGGTCTCGAAGCTCGCCTGCGCGACGTTCGTCCCGTTGTCCGGGCAGCCGGCGTGGAAGCCCGGCACGCAGAACGTGGTGGCGGACGCGGGCGCCGCCGCGGTGGCGAGGACGACGAGCGCGAGGAGTGGTGTGGCATGGCGGGTGGTCATGGACGGGGATCATCGGCCGTTCCACGCCCGGCTTGTGGCAAAGCGTCACGGAAGGACGTGATACGGTGGAAAGCACGGTGATAGACGACCTGGACCGCGAAATCATCGGCCTGCTCCGGCGAAACGCGCGCGCGAGCTGGCGCGAGCTCGGCGACGCCGTCGGCCTGTCGGCCAACGCGACGGCCGAACGGGTGCGCCGGCTCGAGCGGGCCGGCGTCATCAGCGGCTACACCGCGCTGCTGGACCCGGCGGCGTCCGGACGCCGCCTGGTCGCCCTCGTCGACGTCCGGCTCAGCTCGCCGGGAGCGGCCGACCGCTTCGAGGCGCTCATCGGCCGCCTCGACGAGGTCACCGACGCCGCCCACGTGACCGGGCGGTCGGACTACCACTTGCGCGTCGCCTGCGCGGACCCCGCCGAGCTCGACGCGCTGATCCGCCTGCTCAAGACCGAGGGCGGGGTCGCGGAGACGGACACGCGGATCGCACTGCGGACGGTCGTCGCCCGGCGGGGGTGAGGCCGCCGGCCGGATACCCGGGGTGGGAATCGAACCCACACGTCCCGAAGGACAGCGGATTTTGAGTCCGCCGCGTCTACCGTTCCGCCACCCGGGCCCGCAGGCGTGATGCTACGCGGCGGTCAGGCGACGACGGATCAGACGCCGAGCGGGACGAAGTCCGGCTCTTCCTCGGGCCAGTGCTCGACCTCGACGTTCCACTCCTGGTTGAACGCCTGGGCGGCCGCGATGCAGACGACCGCCTGCAAGGCGACCAGCACGGCCGTCAGGGTGGCGAGGACGCCCGCGCTCAGCGCCGCAGGCTCGAAGCCCGCCGAATCGCGATCGACCCACGTGGGGACGGCGATGACGGCGAAGATCAGCATGATCAGCGCGAGCGCCGCGATGACCGGCAGCACGCCCCGTCGCCAGCGCGCGATGAAGTACGCGAACATCACGTAGGTCAGGATCCAGGCGATCGCGATGAGCTGCATGCCCATCAGCGCGTCCCACCCGCCGAGGACGATCACCGTCATCAGCCCGGCGGACAGCAGGAGCAGCACGACCATGACCGCCCGCGAGATCTTGCTCGCGGACTTGGCCCGGTTCGGGTGCTCGATGATCACGTCGCCCTTGTGCACCTTCTTTGTCATCGCGCCGCGATGCTACCCCGCCGCGCGGCCGAGCGCGACCCGCGGGGTACGCTGACCGCGCGCGGGCGTGGCGGAATTGGCAGACGCGCCGGCTTTAGGTGCCGGTGGCCTTGGCCGTGGGGGTTCGAGTCCCTCCGCCCGCATGTGGTTGTGGTGTGGATGCGGTGTGGTGTGGCCGCGGGCCCGCGGCCCGTGGACGTAGCATCGTCGTCGTGGTCGCGACGTCGGAACTGGAGGAGGCGTTGACGCCCGCTGACCTTGCCGTTGTGCGCGGGCTCCCTGTGTCGAGGCCCCGTCAGCCTGAAGGTTGCTCGATCGAGAGCACGGCGGTGCTCCTCGACCACTACACGGCGCTCGGGTACCGGTTCGTGACCGTCCCCGAGCTCGTCGTCGCGGGCCGCTGATGCGGATCTTCGTCTGGCACGGCTATCTGCTCGGCGGCACGGGCTCGAACATCTACGCGCGCCAGCTCGCGCGCGAGTGGAGCCGCGAGGGGCACGACGTCACCGTCTTCTCGCAGGAGCCCGATCGGGGGCGTCTGGACCTCGGGGGGGCGCAGGCCGTTCGCCCTGATGTCGGTGGGCTGCTGCCGGTGTTCGTCATCGATCGCTACGAGGGCTACGACGTGCGGCGTATGCAGGACTGCACGCGCGCGGAGCTCGACGCCTGGGTCGAGGCGAACGCCGCGGCGCTGCGGGCCCACGGCTCCGCCGACTTCGTGTTCGCCAATCACATCCTGCTCGGCGGTCCGGTGGGCGCGGCGAGCGGCGGGCGCTACGTCGTCAAGGCCCATGGCTCGGAGCTCGAGTACTCGATGCGCGGGAACGCCGATCTGTCAGCGTGGGGTGCCGAGGCGCTCGCGGGCGCCGCCGCGACGATCGTCGGCTCGGCGCACATCCGCGAGGTCGTGCGCGAGGTCTGCGGCATCGTGGACGGCGTGCACGAGATCCCGCCTGGCGTCGCCGTCGAGCGCTGGCGCCCCGCCCCGCGCGAGCAGGCCCTGCAGGCCCTCATCGCCGAGGCGCGCGCGGACCCGCCGAACCCGGGCGGCGCCGAGGAGCGCCTGCCCGACGAGGGCAACGCCGAGCGGCTCGCGGCCTTCCTCGCGGGCGATCGCCCGACCGTCGTCTACTACGGCAAGCTCCTCGAGAACAAGGGCGTGCAGGTGCTCCTCGAGGCCCTGCGCGGGCTCGACGCGCGCGCGGTCATCGTCGGGTTCGGTGACTACCGCAACACGCTCGAGCAGCAGGCGCAGGGACTCGACGCGCTCTTCACCGGCCCGCTCCAGCATCGCCACCTCGTGCATCTGCTGGCGCTCGCCGACGCCGCCGTCGTCCCGTCGATCTTCCCCGAGGCGTTCGGCATGGCCGCCGCCGAGGCGGCGGCCGCCGGGTGCCCACCCGTCGTCGCCGACCACTCGGGCCTCGCCGAGATCGCGCGCTGGCTCGAGGAGTGCTATCCGGCCGGCTGCGGCGGGCTGGCGAGCTTCCCCAGCGGCGACGCCCCAGCGCTGCGCGACCGGCTCGAACGGGTGCTCGCGCTGCGCGGCGCCGAGCGCGAGGCGCTGCGCGCCGCCGCCCGACGCGCCGCCGTCGAGCGCTGGAGCTGGACGAGCGTCGCCCGGCGGATCGTCGCTGTCGCCCGCTGAGCCTCAGGCGCAACAGCTCCTCAGGATCCGGGCTGTGCAGCCCGGGCAGGGTTGTCCACGGGCCTCCCATGTGGTGGCGCGGTCGTCGTGGCGACTCGCGCCATGACGTACGTCGCGACCACCCACGCCGCGCCGTCCACCATCGCGTACCCCCCGACCGCACCGGACGGCGGGTTGGCCTCGGTCAGCCCGAACAGCTCCGGCGTCCACGCCCACACGCCGAGCGCGGAGCCGATGATCTCCAGGTAGGCGACGACGAGCCCGATCGCGGCGTAGAACCGCTTGCCCTCGTCCGGGAGCACGATCATCCCGATGACGTAGACGACGCTCAGGACGGCGCCGACCTCGTCGCCGCGAGCCACGAGGTTCACCAGCCCGTACAGCGCCTGCGCACCGCCCGCGCCCCACGCGAGCGCGCGCGTGGAGATCGCGGTCGTGTCGACGGCGCGCAGCGCGGTGAGGAACACGATGCCGTGCGCGGGGATGATCCACGGCGGGATGTTCTCCAGCCGGTAGACGTACCAGCCGAGGCCGCGGCCCAGCAGCAGCTCGGCGAGGAAGATCAGCGGCAGGAAGCACAGGAGCACGAGCCGCCGGTCACGCGGCAGCTCCGGCAGCACGGCGAGGACCACGAACCAGACGACCGCGGCGAGCATCCACTGCTGCGGCTCGGTCAGCGTGAGCTGCGTGTCGATGACGCATCCGAGCGGGATGGCGCACGCGACCGCGATGAACCAGCGATGCGGGACGCGCCAGAGCCACCGGACGGGGGACACGGCGCGGACTCTACGTCCCGCGCGTCATGAGCGCACAGCTCTTGACCGTCTTGCCCTTCGACGCTCCGCACAGGCCCTTGCCCGCGTTGGCGTCCTTCAGCGCGGTCGTGTCGGGGTTCAGCGGCACGTTCTGGGAGCCGTCGTCGTAGCGGACGACGATCACGTCGTCCTTCTTCACGACGTGCGCGGCCGGGTCCGCGAGCCGTCTGCCGTTGGCGTACACCCGCAACGTCCGCCCGTCGCCGTCCTTGAGCGTCCCGAGCTGGCCGGGCCCGAGCGTCAGGCCCCAGATCTGGAACACGTCGCCGAGCGTGCGGGAGAACGGCCGGTCGGACTCGAAGTGCAGCACGCCCGTCGCGTCGTGCGTGTGGATCGCGGCGATCACCTCGCGCTGCTCGTCGACGCCGACGTTCTTCGGGACGGGCACGAGCAGCCCGTCGCGGTAGATCCGCAGCAGCGCGTGCTGGTGGTAGCGCTCCTTGCCCGTCGGCGGGAGCCCGAGCAGGCGGATGCGCTGCGGCAGCTTCGTGTACTCGGGCGTGAACGGCGGCGCGGCGGCGCGCACTCCGGGGCCCGTCACGACCGTCCCCTGCGCGGTGCTCGCGGTGGTCGGGTCGTCGGAGCCGCAGGCGCCGACGCCGAGGGCACAGAGGGCGACGGTCGCCAGGGCGAGCGCCGGCAGCGCGCGGGCGGGATGCGGGCGGGGCACGGCGTCAGGCTAGAACGCCGCGCACCCGGGGCGCGGCGATACCATGGCCCGCGCTCCACGGGGGAGTGAGTTAATGGCTATGCGCGCGGTCTCCAAAACCGTGAATCCGGGTTCGAATCCCGGCTCCCCCGCTCAGGCGGTCGCGCCGTCGGTCGCGCGTCGCACGGCCGTGGCCATCGCGTGGTAGCCGCCGTCGACGTGGAGGATCTCGCCGGTCACGGCGCGCGCGAGGTCCGACAGGAGGAAGCACGCAGCGTCGGCGACCGGCCCGGTGTCGCGGTCGTCCCACGGCAGCGGTGACTGGCGGGCCCAGGCGTCGAGGAGCACGGAGAAGTCGGGGATCCCGCCGGCCGCGCGCGTGTGGATCGGCCCCGCGGCGATGAGATTCGAGCGGATGCCTCGTGCCCCCAGGTCGCGCGCGACGTACCGGCTCACCGACTCCAGCGCCGCCTTGCAGACGCCCATCCAGTTGTAGACGGGCCACGCGCCGGCCGCGTCGAAGTCGAGGCCGACGAGGGACGCCCCGCCGGGCGGTGCCAGCCCGCGCACCACGCGGGCGAGGGAGGCGTACGACACGGCGCTCGTCTGGAACGCGATGTTCACGTCGCCGGGCGGCACGGCCAGGAAGTCGCCGGCCAGCGCCGCTCGCGGGGCGAAGGCGATCGCATGCAGCGCGCCGTCGAGCCCACCCCACAGTCCTGCGAGGTCCTCCTGGAGTCGTGCGACGTCCTCAGCGCTCGTGAGGTCGGCGCCGAAGACCGGGACGGGGGCGGGCAGCAGGCCGGCAGCCGTCCCGGCCTGGTCGAGGTCGCGCGGGAAGGCGCTGACAGCGATCTGCGCCCCGAGGGCCTGCGCGCGCGCGGCCACCGCGAAGGCGATGCTCTCCTCGTTGACGACGCCCGTGATCAGCAGTCGCTTGCCGTCCAACATCAGGTGCCCCTTCCCGGTGCGGCCTCGTGCAGCGTCGCCCGCACCCGTGCGTCGCCGTCCCGCGCGACGGCGGCGAGGCGCTCCTGACCGCCGACCACGGCCGCCCGGACGCGGTCGTCTGCCGAGCCGAGGATGCGGGCCGCGAGCAGCCCGGCGTTGCGGCCGGCGCCGATCGCGACCGTGGCGACCGGCACGCCCGACGGCATCTGGACGATCGAGAGCAGCGAGTCCAGGCCGCTCAGGTGCGCGAGTGGGACCGGCACGCCGATCACCGGCAACGGCGTGCACGCCGCGAGCATCCCCGGCAGGTGCGCGGCGCCTCCGGCGCCGGCGATCAGCACCCGCAGCCCGCGTGCCTCGGCGCCGGTCCCGTAGTCGACCATCGCGTGGGGCGTGCGGTGCGCCGAGACGACGCGGACCTCGTGGGGGATGCCGAACTCGTTCAGGGCCTCGGCGGCGGGGCGCAGGATCGGCAGGTCCGAGTCGCTTCCCATGACGATCCCGACCAGTGGTGATGTGCTCATGTCCGGCCTCCTTCGAGGATCTCGGCGGCCCGCAGCGCGGTGTCCCGCGCATCCGGCACCGTGGTGGAGCGCGCCGTCACGTGCCCGAGCTTGCGCCCGGGCGCGGCCCGCTTGTCGTAGATGTGGATGTGCGCCCCCGGGACGTGCAGCGCCCGCGGCAGGCGGGCGCGGGGGTCCGAGCCGTTCGCCGGGCCGACGACGTTCACCATCGCCACCGCCGGCGCGGTCAGGGCGGTCGCGCCGAGCGGCCAGCCGAGGACGCAGCGCAGGTGCTGTTCGAACTGCGAGGTCTCGGCGCCCTCGATGGTGAAGTGGCCGGCGTTGTGGGGTCGCAGCGCCAGCTCGTTGACGAGCAGCCGGTCCCCGGAGACGAAGAGCTCCACCGCCAGGACGCCGACGACGCCGGCGGCGTCCGTGATCGCCAGCGCGAGCTCACGCGCACGCGCCGCGAGCTCCGGGTCGACCGGTGCCGGCACGAGCACCTCACGGCACATCGCCTCCCGCTGGACGGTCTCGGCGACCGGGTAGGCGGTGCGCTCGCCCGACGCCGAGCGCGCGGTGAGCACTGCCAGTTCGCGGTGCAGCGTCAGGCGCGGTTCGAGCAGCAGGCCGCCGGGGGACTCGGCCAGCAGCGCCGCCGCGGCGCGCTCGTCGCCGAGGATCGCGACGCCGCGGCCGTCGTAGCCCCCGCGGGGCGCCTTGGCGACGACCGGCCAGCCGTGCTCGGCGGCGAAGGCCGTCACCGCGGCGACGGTCGTCGCGAGGGCGAACGGCGGGACCGGGAAGCCGAGCGCCCCGAGCCGGCGGCGGGCGTGGTGCTTGTCCTGCGCGAGCCGCTTGGCAGCCGCGCTGGGCGCCAGGGTGATCCCGTCCGCCTCCAGGCGGTCGAGCAGCTCCGGCGGCGCGTGCTCGTGGTCGAACGTCAGGACGTCGGCGCCGTGCGCGAGCGCGCGCAGGGCCCGGAGGTCGCCTGCGCCGCCGATGACGGCCGGCGCCCCGGCCCGCACCGCGGGGTCGTCGCGACTGCCCGCGAGCACGCGCAGCTCGACGCCCATGTCGATCGCGGCGCGATGCGTCATCCGCGCCAGCTGGCCGGCCCCCACCATCGCCACGCACGGCCGCGGTCGGTCGTGCACGTCAGCTTCCGGTCACGAGCTTCGCGAGCTCGAGGTAGAGGGGGATGCCGACGACGAGGTTGAACGGGAAGGTGACGGCGAGGGCGAGGGGGAGGGAGAGCCCGGGGTCGGCCTCGGGAACGGCGAGGCGCATCGCCGCGGGCGCCGCGATGTACGAGGCGCTCGCTGCGAGCGTGGCGAGCAGGGCCGCGTCGCCCGTCGGCATGCCGATCAGGGCGCCGAGGAGCACGCCGAGTATGCCGCCGATCAGCGGCATGTACAGCGCGAAGGCGATGAGCCGCCCGCCCGCCGCGCGCAGCGCCCCGATCCGGCTGAAGGCCAGCAGCCCCATGTCCAGGAGGAACAGGGCGAGGACGCCCGTGAACGGCGCGACGAAGAACCCGTCGAGGCTCTCGCGCCCCTCCGCGCCGAGCACGATCCCGATCACCGTCGCGCCGATGAGGACCAGGACGCTGCCGGTCGTCAGCGCCTCGCGGAGCACGTGCTCGCGCCCGTCGCGCGCCGATCCTCCCCTGCGGGCGAGCGCCACCCCGACGGCGATCGCCGGTGCCTCCATGAGGGCGAGGACCGCCGGCATGTAGCCGGACGTGGGCTCGCCGACCTCCTCCAGCAGGGCGATCGCCGCGCCGAACGTCACGAGGCTCACCGACCCGTAGTGGGCGGCGATCGACGCGGCGTCGACCCGGCTCACAGGCGTGAAGCGCTTGAGGAGGGCGTAGGCGATCAGCGGCAGCGTCAGCCCGAGGGCCAGCCCGGCGCTGAGCCCCAGGAGCGCGTCGACCCCGAACCCGGACTCGCGCAGTTGCGCGCCGCCCTTGAAGCCGATCGCCGCCATGAGGTAGATCGCCAGCGCCTGGGCGACCTCTCGCGGGAGTCCGACGTCGGCGGCACGGACGGACGCTGCGAACGCGCCCAGGGCGAAGAAGAGGACGCCCGGCGAGAGCAGGTTTCCGAGTGCCGCGCTCACGCGCCCGAAGGCCGGGGGCAGACCATGCGGCGAGTATACCCGCTATCTATGACGCGAATCAAAACGCACGTTTTGACGTGCGTATATCTCCTAGCGCGGCGGCGTCAGCAGGCGCATCGTGTGCGCGACCACTTCGTCGAGCGTCCACCCGCCCTCGCTGATGCGGGAGGCGAGGAACAGGACCGGGGCGCCCCACGCCGCGAGCAGGTCGCGGACCGTGAGGTCCGGGCGCAGGACACCCGCAGCGTGAGCGGCCTGGAAGAGCCGGTAGGGCGTCATCGCCATCTCGGATCGGCGCGCCTGCGTCTCCAGCGAGTACGCCGGCGCCCAGGCGAAGGCCCGCCACGCGAGGTTCACCTCGTAGACCCGTCGCGTCAGCGCCTCGACCTCCGCGAGCGCGTCGGCGGGCTCCACGTCGGTCTCGAGGATGGTGGCCTCGGCGTCGTCGAGGTAGGCCTCGTAGAGCCCGGAGATGAGCGCCTCGCGGGTCGCGAAATGGCGGTACAGCGTGGCGCGGTGCACGCCCGCGCGCGCGGCGATCGCGTCGATCCCCGCGGCTGCGTCCTCCGCGAGCACCTCGCGCGCGGCGAGCAGGATCGCGTCCACGCTGCGCAGCGCGTCCGCCCGCGGTCCCCGCTGCTCGGCCTTCTGGACCTCAGCCATCCCGCGGACCCTAGCCCCCGCGGTCGGCGCCTGCTGCGCATCCGGCCGCGGGCGTACGGTCGGCGGTGATGGCCCGCGTACGCACGCTCGTCCTCGTCGCAGCCCTGCTCGCCGGCGCGCTGGCGCTCGCCCCTGCGGCCGCTGCCGCCACATGCGCGGACTACAGCAACCAGGCGGACGCCCAGCGCGCCGCCGACACGCGCGACGGGGACGGCGACGGCGTCTACTGCGAGGCGCTCCCGTGTCCCTGCTCGGGGCGGTCCGGCGGGGGCGGCGCGCCCGCGCCCGCCCCGAAGCCGCGCCGGCGCGCGCAGCGGATCTCGGCGCGCATCACGACGGTCGTCGACGGCGACACGATCAGGGTCCGGGCGTTCGGCGCCCGGCGTGACGTCTACACCGTGCGCCTGATCGGGATCGACACGCCCGAGACCAGGCGGCCCGGCAGGCCTGTGGAGTGCGGCGGGCGGCGCGCGACCGCGGCGCTCTGGCGCCTGTCGTTCCCCGGAGCGAGCGACTCCGACGGCGACGGGCTCGAGGACGGGTACTTCGAGGGGCGCGGCCGGCGGGTGACGCTCGTCAGCGACCCGACCCAGGACCTGTTCGACCGCTACGGGCGCCTGCTCGCCTACGTCACGACGGTCCAGGGCCGCAGCCTGCAGGTCGAGATGCTGCGACGCGGCTGGGCCCGCACGTACGTGTACGGCGGCCGCCCGTTCACGCGGTTCGAGCGCTTCCGCCGCGTGCAGTCACGCGCCGCGCGCCGCGACCGCGGGTCGTGGGGGCGCTGCGGCGGGAACTTCCACAAGCCGCTGTAGGCGGCCTCAGGCGGCGACCTCCTCGCGGTCCGGCTGGGGGAGGACGGTGTACTCGGAGGGGTCGATCGTCGCGACCCGGGCGAAGTACTCGGTCATGTAGCCCGGCCAGTTCGTGACGATGCGGCCGTGCTCGTCGCGGTACCACGAGTCGCACTCCAGCCACGCGGTGCCGGCGAAGCGCGCCTGCACCTCGCGGTCGCTCGCGGCCTCGACCTCGGGGCGGACCTCGATCGCGGCGGCGTCGCGGTCGCGCACGAGCTGCAGCGCCTGGCGGATGTACGCGGCCTGCGCCTCCTCGTAGGCGATGATCGAGCCGCCCGAGGTGTTCGTGTTCGGCCCGTACATGAAGAACAGCGACGGGAATCCCGGCACGCTCATGCCCAGGTGCGCGTGCGCGCCGCCGGCCCACAGGTCGCGCAGCGACGTGCCGCCCGCGCCCGTGACCTCCATCGGGAACATGAACGCCGAGGTCTTGAAGCCGGTGCCGTAGATGATGCAGTCCACGTCGTGGTGGCGACCGTCGCCGGTGACGAGCCCGGTCGCGTCGATCCTCGTGATCGGCTCGGTGACGAGCTCGGCGTTCGCGCGCTGGATCGCGGGCAGGAAGTGCGAGGTGAACAGGATGCGCTTGCAGCCGAACGTGTAGTCGGGCCACATGCGCCGGCGCAGGTCGGGGTCCTTGATCGTGCGGCGCATGAAGAGCGTCGACCACAGCGCGCCGAGGCGCCCGAGCGTCCGCGGGTTGCGGATCAGCCGCGTGACCGTCTCGGTGTACTGGAACATGTAGCGGCGCCGGTAGGCCTGCAGGCCGGGGACGGTCTGGAAGAGCCGCTTGACCAGCGGCGGGTAGGGCCGGTTGCGGCGCGGCAGGTACCAGTTGCCCGTCCGCTGGAAGACCGTCACGTGCGCGGCCTCGTCGACGACGGTCGGGACGAACTGCGCGGCGCTCGCGCCGGTGCCGATGACGGCGACGCGTCTGCCGTGCAGGTCGTAGTCGTGATCCCACTGCGCGGAGTGGAAGGCGTGCCCCTCGAAGTCGTCGAGGCCCTCGATGCGGGGCCACGCCGGCTGGTGGAGCTGGCCGGTGGCGATGATCAGCGCGTCGCCCTCCCACGTCCGCCCGTCGGCGGCCGTCACCGTCCAGTGGCGCGCCGCCTCGTCCCAGGCGCACGAGCGGACGTCGACGCCGGTCTCCACGCGCCGGTCCACGCCGTAGTCGCGCGCGACGCCCTCCAGGTACTCGAGGATCTCGTCCTGGGGCGAGCACAGCCGCGACCAGTCCTTGCGCTGGGCGAACGAGAAGGAGTAGAGGTGGCTCGGCACGTCGCAGGCGCAGCCCGGGTACGTGTTCTGCCGCCATGTGCCGCCGACGCCCGTGTCGCGCTCGAGCAGGGTGATGTCGCGGAAGCCGTGCGACTGGAGCTCGATCGCCGCGGCGATCCCCCCGATTCCGGCGCCGACGATGAGGGTGCGCAGTTCGCGATCCTGAGGCATGTCCCGCAAGCTAACGCCTCGGTGGGGCACACGGCGTGCCGGTGCGCCGGACCACCGGCAGGGGCGGGGTCACCCGTGGTCGCTGTACCCTTGGCGGTCCCCGCGGGCGTGGTGTAAGGGCTGCACAAGAGCCTTCCAAGCTCTTAGTACCGGTTCGAATCCGGTCGTCCGCTTCGGGCCTGTGCGCGCGAGCCGACTAGACTGGCCGGGCACCACGGGGAGTGGCGCAGTCTGGTAGCGCACCCGGCTGGGGGCCGGGCGGTCGCAGGTTCAAATCCTGTCTCCCCGAT
>DAIPYF010000006.1:9513-32513 GCA_036782855.1 Solirubrobacteraceae bacterium | reverse complement strand
GCCCGCATGAGGCGCGTCCCCGCGCCGCTCCTGGCGCTCCTGGCCATCGCGTTCCTCGTCGGTACGGCCTGGTCGCTCGTGAACCCGGCGTTCCAGACGCCGGACGAGGCCGCGCACGTCGCCTACGCGCAGTCGCTCGCCGAGCGGTCCTCCCTCCCCGGTGACGAGGGTCGCAGCGTCTCCTCGACCGAGCAGGCGACGGCCGCCGCGCTGATGAACGCCGACCAGACCGCGGGGGTTCTCGCCACGCGGCCCGAGTGGTCGCGCGCGGCCGCGGACCGCTGGGCGGCGACCGAGGCGGGCCTGCCGGCGGCGGCACGCGAGGACGGCGGGGCCAACCCCCGCCGCGCCGAACCCGCCGCTGAGCTACGTCGCCGACGCCGCCGCGTACAAGGTGGCCGGCGGCGGCTTCTTCACGCGGCTGTGGGCGATGCGGATGACGTCGGTGCTCGCGTTCCTGCTGACCGTGACGGGCGTGTGGCTGCTGTGCGGCGAGGTCTTCCGGCGCGACCGCGTCCTGCAGGTCGCCGCCGCGGGCGCCACCGCGCTCGCGCCGATGCTCGGGTTCCTCGCGGGCGCCGTGATGCCCGACCCGCTCGTGATCGCGCTCTCGACGCTCGCGCTGTGGCTCGGCGCGCGCATCGTGCGGCGCGGGATCAGCACGCGCGACGCGCTGGCGTTCGGCGTCGTCGTCGGCCTCGCGGGCGCGACGAAGTCGGCGAGCCTCGTGCTCGTGCCGCCCGCGCTGCTCGCGCTCGCCGTCGGCGCCTGGCGTGCACGGGCGCGCACCGGCGACACGCGCGCCGCCGTCATCGCGCTCGCCGCCTGGGGCGCGGGCATCGCCGCGACGCTCGGCGTCTGGGTCGTCACCGCGCGGATCATCGGCCGCGCGGCCGCCGCGCAGGTGAGCACCGCGGCCGGGGGCTCGACGCCGTTCAACGTCCGCGAGTTCCTCTCCTACCTCTGGCAGTTCTACCTGCCGAAGCTGCCGTTCATGTCCGCCTACGAGCGGCCGAACCCGACGAAGCCCGTGTTCGAGTACTGGGTGAAGGGCACGTGGGGCAACTTCGGCTGGCTCGAGGTGCACTTCGCCGACCCGGTCCACTTCGTGCTCGTCGGGGTGATGGTGACCGTCGCGCTGCTCGGCGTCGTCGCGCTCGTGCGGCTGCGCGACCGCGTCGACCCGTGGCTGCTGGCGTTCTTCACGGTCGCCGCGCTCACGATCCTCGCCGGCCTGCACTGGACGGACTACCGCCAGATCCGGGGCGGCGCGCTCGGCTTCGCCCAGGGGCGCTACCTGCTGCCACTCGTCGGCCTGGCGGCGCTGCTCGTCGCGCTCGCGCTGCGCGGGCTCCCGGCGCGGGCGCGCGGCGTCGGCGCGGCCGTCGTCCTGGCGGGCATGTTCACGCTGACGCTGTTCTCCTTCGGCCTCGTCCTGGACCGGTTCTATGCGTAGCGCCGTCCTCACGCTCCTCGGCCTGTGCCTCGCGGGCGTCCTGGCGGTGCTCGTCGTCGGCGGCGCGCGCGAGACGCGCATGGCGTTCACCGCCGGGGTGAGCCCCGCGGGCGCCCAGGCGGCGATCGCACCCGGCCAGATCGGCTGCCAGGGCCCGCTCGACGTGCCGGAGGGCGGGGACTTCGACGCCGTCGAGGTCGTCCTCGCGACCGGTGCGCTGCCCGGCGCGCCCGCGCGCGTCACGGTCACCGACGCGCAGACCGGGCGGGTCCTCGCGCGTGGTCGCCTGCCCCGCGGCTACCTCGGCACCGCGCAGCAGCGCATCGCCGTGAGCCCGCGCGTGCCCGCGGGCCGGTCGATCAGGGTGTGCCTGAAGAACACCGGCGCGATCCCGATCGTCCCGATGGGCAACGGCGACGCGGCCTCGCCGCCCTCCACGTACACGCGCGACGGCCAGCCGCAGGGCGTCGACATCGCGATGCGGTTCCAGACGCAGCCGCGCTCGCTGCTGAGCCAGTTCGGCCTGATCGCCGATCGCGCCGCGCTGTTCCGCGCCGGCTGGGTCGGCCCCTGGACATACTGGCTGCTCGCCGCGCTGCTGACCCTCGGCGTGCCCGCGCTGCTCGCCTTCGCGCTCGCCCGCGCCGGGCGCGCTGAACCCTCAGGCGACTGACGCGCGCTCGCGCACGAGCAGCGCCTCGCGCAGCCCGGCCTCGACCTCGACGGCCGCGGACTCCCACGTGTGCGCCGCGACGAACGCCCGCCCGGCGTCCGAGCGCCGCTGCCACAGCACCTCGTCGTCCATCAGGCGCTCCATGTGGCCGGCGAGCTCCATCGCGCTGAAGGCGCTCAGCTCGACCGGGCCGTCCTCGCCGAACACCGACTCCGCGCTGTAGCCCTCGAGGTCCACGCACGGCAGGCCGCACGCGAGCATCTCCGCGGGGACGCGCGAGTAGTTCGTCATCGACAGGCACAGCCCGACGGTCGCCTCGGAGTACAGGAGCGCGAGGTGCTCCTGCGAGGCCACGCCCGCGTGCTCGAACGGGAACGACGCGGCGGGCGGCTGCGGGTCGCCGTAGATGACGATCCGCGTGTCGGGCCGGCGGCGGTACAGCTCGGCGAGCGCGAGCATGCCGAGCGGGACGGCGCGCCGCGGCGTGACCGCGCGGCCGTAGAAGACGATCGTGTCGCGCCGCCGCGGCACGGGGCGCGGGTGGTAGACGGTCGGGTCCTGGCCGAGCTGGAAGACGGACGCGGTGCCGCCGTAGCGCCCCGTGACGATGTCCGCCAGCCACGGGCTCGCGCAGATCGCGTGCAGGCCCTTCGTGTACGTCTCCTGCGCCCAGCGCGCCTCGGTGCCGCTGCCGTAGAACTCGGGCTCGTGGTCCTGCACGAAGTACGCCCGCGCCCGCGTCGCGCCGAGCTGGAGCACGGGGAAGACGGTCTGCCAGCCGGTCGCCAGCGCGACGTCCGCGCCGAACCAGTCGTCGAAGCCGACGTGGACGGGCGCGTTCAGCGGCGCGAACTCGCTGCGGATGCGCTCGCGGATGACGGACGGGCGCTCGTGGCTCATCTCGCCGATCGGGTCGACGATCCAGACCGAGCAGGTGTGCCCGAGGCGCTCGATCTCGGCGAAGATCCGGAAGATCGTGTCGTGGCCGCCGCTGCCGGTGCGAAACGGCGGGATCACGATCGCGACGTGCAGCGGCGTGCGCTCCGCCAGGCCCGGGAGGACGGGAAGCAGCGCGGCGGCGCCGCGGTGCTCGAAGTCGAGGATCTCGGCGTGCTGCTCGCGCGGGCGGCGCGGCGGCACGTGCCGCAGCGCGGGCGGGTGGTCGGCGCCGCCGTCGCCGCGGCCCTCGAGCGACAGCGCGCGCCGCGCGGGCTCCGGCAGCCGGTCCGCGCGCGAGCCGAGCGCGGAGAAGACGCGCCGGCCGCCGTGGTGGGCCGCCGACCGCGCGGTCCAGACGGCGCGCTCGGCGCCGTGCACGCCCCTGGCGTCCAGGAACGCGCGGTCGCGCGCGACCTCGTCGCGCACGGCGCGCGCGGTCGAGCGCACGCCGATCGGCTCGACGTGCCCGGTCGTCTCGTGCAGGCCGCGGTACTCGTCGAAGTAGCGGCGCATGAAGTCCCCCCACGGGTAGTCGTGGGCGTGCAGCACGGCGGCGTCCGGGTGGTAGGCCTTCAGCCAGCCCGCCTCGAACAGGTCGCGCGCGAACGCCTGGTCCTCGGCGTACGCCACGTCGCGGAAGCGGATCTCCTGCAGCGCGGTGCGCCGGTAGGCGGCGTTCGCGTTCGAGAGGAAGCCCGGGTGCGCGGACCCGTCGTCGAGCCCGCGCTGGATCGCGGGGCCGCCGTCCGGGCTGAAGGCGGCGAAGAACTCGGTCAGCTCGCGCGCGATCATCGGGCTCGTGTCCGGGCGCGGCAGGTGCGGGCCGAACGCCGCCGCGACGCGGTCGTCGAGCGCGAGCGCCTCCACGTAGGCGGCGAGCCAGCCGGGCACCGGCGTCGCGTCCTGCGTGATGAACGCGATCAGGTCGCCGCTCGTGTGCTCCAGCGCGAGGTTGCGGGTGCGGCCGTGGCCGAACTCGGCGGCGGGGATCTCGAGCACGCTCGCTCCTGCGGCGCGCGCGATCGCGGCCGAGCCGTCGCTGGAGCCGGAGTCGATGACCAGCAGCTCGTCCGGGTCCTCGCGGCGCACGGCGTCGAGGACCTCGGCCAGCCAGCGCTCCCCGTCCTTGACGGGGATGACGACCGCGGTGGCCGCCATCAGCCGACCAGGCGCCGCTTGAGCCGGCGGGCCTGGCGCAGCGGCCAGCGCGCGGCCCGCAGCAGGGCGCGGAACTGCGCGGCGCCGGGGCGCTCCATCAGCGCGTTCAGGTCGAGCCCCCAGCGGTCGAGCCAGTAGGTCCGCTCCTGGGCGTCGGCGAGCAGCGCGTTGGTGCGCGCGGCCTGCTCGGCGAGCTCGGATTCGAGCTGGTCGACGCGCTCGCGGAGCGCGGCGTTCTCGCGCTCGAGCTGCTCGCCGGACGATGCGGTCGTCGGGGCGTCCACGCGCCGAAGGGTAGAGCGCCACGGGTACCCTGCGCCGCACGATGCCGATCACCGCACGTGAGACGACCCTGCCGGGCGCGCTGCTGCTGGAGCCGCGCGCGTTCCCCGACGATCGCGGCTTCTTCTGCGAGACCTACCGCGCCAACGAGCTCGCGGAGCTGGGCATCACCGAGACGTTCGTCCAGGACAACCACTCGCGCTCGACGCGCGGCGTGCTGCGCGGGCTGCACTTCGCGATCGGCGAGGGCTCGTCGAAGCTCGTGCGCTGCGGCCGCGGGCGGATCTGGGACGTCATCGTCGACCTGCGCGCGGGCTCGCCGACCTACGGGAGGTGGGAGGGCCACGAGCTGACCGACGAGAACATGCACGTGCTCTACGTGCCGGTCGGGTTCGGCCACGGCTTCTGCGTCCTGAGCGACGTCGCCGACGTCCTCTACAAGCAGTCCGCCTACTACGACGGGGCCGTCGAGCGCGGCATCGCCTGGAACGACCCGCGGGTCGCCGTCGACTGGCCGTTGCCGGCGCAGGACATCGTCGTCTCCGACCGCGACACGAGCGCGCCGCTGCTCGACGACCTGGCCGCGGACCTGCCGTTCACCTACGCGGGCTGACGGATGGGCGTCGCGATCGTCACGGGCTCCGGCGGCCTCATCGGCTCGCAGGCGGTGCGCCACTTCGCCGACGCCGGCATGGACGTCGTCGGGATCGACAACGACATGCGCGCGCGCTTCTTCGGCCCGGAGGCTTCGACGCGGGCGCTCAGCGACCGGCTCGCCGCCGAGGTCCCCGGCTTCGTCACCCGCGACGTCGACATCCGCGACGAGGACGGCGTGCGCGCGATCTTCGCCGCGCACGGCACGCGCGTCGAGCTGATCGTCCACGCCGCCGCGCAGCCCTCGCACGACTGGGCCGCGAGCGACCCGCAGACCGACTTCACCGTCAACGCGAACGGCACGCTCAACCTGCTGCAGGCCGCGCGCGACCACTGCCCCGACGCGACGTTCGCGTTCCTCTCCACGAACAAGGTCTACGGCGACCGCCCGAACGACCTGCCGCTGATCGAGCTGGAGACGCGGCTCGAGCTGCCCGAGGACCACGAGTGGTACGACGGCATCGGCGTCGACATGCCGCTGGACCGCTGCACGCACTCGCTGTTCGGCGTCTCCAAGGCGGCGGCCGACCTGCTCGTGCAGGAGTACGGGCGCTACTTCGGGATGCCGACCGTCTGCCTGCGCGGCGGCTGTCTCACCGGGCCCCAGCACGCGGGCGCCCAGCTGCACGGCTTCCTCGCGTACCTCATGCGCTGCACGGTCACCGGCGAGCCGTACACCGTCTTCGGCTACGGCGGCAAGCAGGTGCGCGACAACATCCACGCGCAGGACGTCGCGCGCGCGATCGCCGCGTTCCACGCGTCGCCGAAGGCGGGCGCGGTCTACAACCTCGGCGGCGGGCGCGCGAGCAACGTTTCGATGCTCGAGGCGATCGCGCTCTGCGAGCAGATCGCCGGCCGCCCGCTCGACTGGACGCTGTCGGACGAGGCCCGCATCGGCGATCACCGCTGGTGGATCAGCGACCTGTCGGACTTCCGCCGCGACCACCCGGGGTGGGACGTCACGCACGGCATCGAGGACGTGCTGCGCGAGATCCACGACGCGAACGCCGAGCGCTGGACCGCCTGAGCCGCGCCGTCAGCGCTGCGCGACGACGGCGTACGCGGGCGCGCTGAAGCGGTCGGCCTCGACGTCGCCCGAGCCGTTGGGGTGCGTCATGTACGCGCGCTGGAAGCCGGCGATGCGGCAGAGCTCGAGCAGCGTCTCGGGGAACAGCGGGTGGTGGTGGGTCGGGTCCACCCAGAAGGCCTTCAGCGCGTTCAGCGCGTGCGGGTTGACCGTCTCGGCGATCAGCACGCCGCCGTCACGGAGCTTCGCGCGGCTCAGCTCCAGCAGTTCGTCGAGCGCGGCGGCGGGGAGGTGCTCCACGACCTGCATCGCGACGATCGCCCCGAGCGTGCCGTCGGGCAGCCCGCGCAGGTGCTCGATCGCGTCGCCCTGCCGCACGTCGAGGCCCTTCGCGACGCAGGCGGCGGTCATCTCCGCGTCGCCGTCGACGCCGGAGGCCGCGATCCCCGCGGCGGCGAGCAGGTCGAGCAGTTCCCCGCGCCCGCAGCCCAGGTCGAGCACCGGCGCGTGGTCGCGCAGCAGCGCGACGTAGCCCTCCTGCAGCGCGCGCACGTGCTCCTCGCTGCCGCGGAAGGCGTCGGTGAACGCGCGGTAGCCGGCGCCGGACCCGTTCGGCTCGCGGTAGCCCAGGACGCGGCCGGACCCCGGCTCGTCCCACGTGCCGAACGCGGCGTCGCCCGCCATGTACGGCAGCGCGCGGTGCTCGGCGAGATGCTGCTCGAGCGCGGCGCCCTCCTCGCGGAAGGCGGCCGACTGCGTCTCGAGGACGTCGATGCGGCGGTTGACGTCGCGCGCGGCGACGTGCGTGCGGCGGAAGGCGCCGAGCGTCTCGGCGCGCATCGCCATCTGGTGGCGCTCCAGCTCCGCGGCGACCTCGCGCAGCCGCGCGTCGGCGGTCTCGAGCGCCGCGACGAGGTGCCGGTCGGTGTCCTGCAGGTCGCGCCCCAGCACCTTCCACGCGGCGCGGCGCACGCGCCGGATCAGCGCGTTGCCGCCGGGCGGCCGGCGGCCGGGGGCCGTGTGCGCCCGGGCGGCGTCGAGGTTCAGCGCCGCGGTCTTGGGGATGACGAGGCTGCGCTGCCCGCGCTCGACGAGCAGCGTGTGGATGCCGCGCAGGCGCTCGGCCATCGCCGCGCCGGCCGCCTGCGGGCTGTTCGTGCGGCGGATGTCGACGGCGGCGCGCGCGCCGCGCTCGCGCGCCTCCTCGGGGTGCTCGAAGACGTGGCGCATGAGCCGCGCCGCCTCGTCCAGGTCGGGCTCGGCCCAGACGCCGTCGGGCGGGTAGGGATGCGCGTCCGGGCCGACCGTCGTCGTCGCGTGGCCGACGAGGTAGGAGTTCTCCGCCGTCATGAACTCGAGCACGCCGCCGTAGCCGGTCGCGATCACCGGCCGGCCGAAGTACATCGCCTCCGCGGGCGTCAGGCCGAAGCCCTCCGAGCGGTGCAGCGAGACGTAGCAGTCGCACGCGGCGAGCAGCGCGTCCTTCTCCGGCGCGCTGACGTAGCGGTTGATGAAGTGGATGTCCGGGTGGTCGCCGGCCGCCATCAGCACGCGCTCGTGCTCGTGCGGCAGGTTCTCCCCGTTGATCGTCTTCAGGACGAGCGAGGCGCCGGAGCCGGGCGGGAACGCCGCCTTGAAGGCCTCGATCAGCCCGACCGGGTTCTTGCGCGCCGACGTGGAGTGGTAGTCGAACGCGAACAGGAAGACGAAGTCGTCCGGCAGGCCGAGCGCGCCGCGGTCGTACGGCGCGAGCGGCGCGAGCGTCACCGGCAGCGGGACCTTCACCACGGGGACGGGGGAGGTGGGCGTGATCGCGTCGCGGATCAGGTCGGAGGCGACCCACACCTCGTCGACGAACTCGTACGCGGCCCGCCAGTCGGCGGGGAACTCGCCGAGCTCCCACCACCACAGGGCGATCGTGTGGCGGTCGGCGAAGAACTCCGGCCCGGCCTCGCGGGCGAAGACCGGGATCGAGTCGCCGTTCATGCAGACGATGTTGATCGGGAACGGCGCCTCCGCCGGCCCGGAGAAGTGGAACTCCGCGCCCTGGCGGCACGGGGGGACGAGCGTGCCCTGGACCGGCAGCGCCGGGACGCGCGCGGCGTCGAGCCCGGCGACGAGCAGCCGTGCGGCCTCGCCGAGGCCGAGCTCCGAGGTGAAGAACCCGGCGACGTTGACGCCCCAGAGCGGGTCGGTCACGGCCTCGCTCGCATCCTCGTCGAGATGCCCGGGACGGGGCGGCAGCAGCGGCGCCGGCATCGGCAGCTCCGCGGGCGCGTGCGCCCACAGCCAGCCGGCGAAGCCGGGGGCGTCGGGGCCGTCCAGGTGGGGGTAGGCGGCGCGGAGGTCCACGCGGTCCTCCCAGATCGCCTCGTGGTAGCGGGTCAGCCCGGCGGCGGCGCCGCGGCCCGCGGGCGCGTTGAGCCACGCGTAGAACGCCTCGGTGCCGTCCGCGCCGAAGACCGAGCCGGCGATCGCGCCCGCGTCGATCGCCTCGCCCGCGAGGCGGCGCATCCGCGGGTCGAGCGCGGTCCCGTCGGCGAGCACGTCGAGCGCGTCGGGGGTCTGCAGGGCGTCGAGCGCCGTCAGCGCCGCCGCTTGCCGCCGCGCCAGCTCGGCCAGCTCGGGCATCGAGCCGAGCCCCGGGGCGTCCTCGGCCAGCTCGAGCCGGTGCGGGCTGACGGCGTCGAGGTCCGCGAAGTCGAGCAGGGCGACCGGGTCGCCGTCGAGGGCGAGCACGCCGTCGTCCCCGCGGGTCAGGTCGGCGGTGATGTCCCCCGGCTCGACGAGGAAGCCGTGGCGACGGTGCACGGCGACGCCCGCGGCGCGCGCCGGCAGGGCGTCGAGCCAGGCCGTGCGCGCCTTCTCGCCGGCGGTCGGCCCCTCGACCCCGGCGTCGGGGCGCAGCGCGGCGCCCGGCCAGTGCGCGAGGACCGCGGCGGCGTCGTCCCCCGGCCGCACCGCGATCACCCCGGGATGCAGGGTCCCGCGCGGGGCGAGGAGCAGCTCCTGCGAGTCGGCGGCCAGACGCGTGAGGTGCGGGACGAGCACGACCTCGGCGCCCTCGAGCGCCGTCTCGATCTCCGACAGGTCGCCGACGACGACCAGCGACGGGGCGAGCGCGAGCACCGGCTCGCCGGCGGGCAGCAGGCGCTCGAGGATCGGCGCGAGGACGGCGAACGCCAGCGGCTCGGGCTCCACGGTCGACGCGAGCCGCTCGAGGTCGTCGACCCCGAGGTCGGCGGGCACGACGACCCGCGTCCCCTCGGGGACGTCGAGATGGCCGGGGACGTGCCGCGCGAGGACGACGATCGTCGCGGGCCAGCCGGGATGCAGGTTCGCCAGCGAGCGCACCAGGACGGTGGCGCGGGCGAGGTCGGACGGGTGCGCGATCGTCAGGACGTGCACGGACCTCGCCATGCTAGGCGGTCACGGCGACGCCCCGTGCTGCCGCGGGCCCCGCGGACGGCTCTTCGGGCCTGCGTCGTTGCTAGCGTGTTCCGCGCTTGTCCCTGACCGTGGCCAACGCCGTCTCACCGTCGACGGGCGCACCCGGGTCGGGGCGCACCGCGATCGTCGTCGACCGCGTCAGCAAGTCCTTCCAGATCCCGCACCAGCAGTACTCGACGCTCAAGGAGCGCGCACTGCACCCGCTGCGGCCGAACACGTTCGACGTGTTCGACGCGCTGAAGGACGTGAGCTTCAGCGTCGGGAAGGGCGAGTTCTTCGGGATCGTCGGCCGCAACGGCAGCGGCAAGAGCACGCTGCTGAAGTGCCTGGCCGGCATCTACGGCGTCGACGACGGCGCGATCGGCATCGAGGGCCGCGTCTCCCCGTTCATCGAGCTCGGCGTCGGGTTCAACCCCGACCTGACCGCGCGCGACAACGTCCTCATCAACGGGGTGATGCTCGGGCTCCCGCGCAAGCACGCCAAGGAGCGCTTCGACCACGTCATCGAGTTCGCCGGCCTCGAGGAGTTCGTCGACCTGAAGCTCAAGAACTACTCGTCCGGGATGAGCGTGCGGCTCGCGTTCTCCGTCGCGGTGCAGGTGGACGCGGAGATCATCATCGTCGACGAGGTGCTCGCCGTCGGCGACGCGGCGTTCCAGCAGAAGTGCTTCGAGGAGTTCCAGCGGATGAAGGACGAGGGGCGCACGATCGTCTTCGTCACACACGACATGGGCATGGTCGAGCGCTTCTGCGACCGGGCCATGCTGATCGAGAAGGGCGAGGTCGTCCAGATGGGCGACCCGCTCGCGATCGCCCGCCGCTACAACGAGCTGAACTTCGGGCGCCTGGCCCACGTCGCCGCGGCCGACGCCGCGCCGCACGGGGAGCCCGGGGACGCGGCGCCCGCGGCCGGCGGGCAGGCCGTCGTCATCGAGGACGCCTGGTTCGAGAACGCCGAGGCCGAGCGCGTCGTCGCGCTGCCGCAGGGACAGCGCTGCCGCGTGCGGTTCTCGATGCGCGTCCTGGAGGAGCTCGTCGACCCGATCTTCGCCGTCACGCTGCGCAACGAGGCCCATCACACGATCCTCGTGCTGCGCACCGACTGGCGCCACGGGCCGACCGGCACGTTCAAGGCGGGCGAGCGCGCGTTCGTCACCTTCCAGTTCGACAACGAGCTCGCGCCGAGCCGGTACACGCTCAGCCCGTCCGTCGCCCGCGACGGGTCCGGCGCCGAGGTGCTCGCAGCCCCCGAGGACATGACGTCGGTGATCGTGCACGGCACCTACGCCTCCGGCGGGGTGCTCGACCCCGACCACCAGGTCGCCATCGACCATGCCTGAGGCCGCGACGCTCCCGGCGCCCGTGGCCGATCCTGCCGGGGCCGGCCCGCCGCCGATCCTCGGCCCGAGCGCGCTCGGGAACGACCTGCACCGCCTGTGGGTGCTGGCGTGGACGCTGGCGGTCACGGACTTCAAGCTGAAGTTCTTCGGCTCGGTGCTCGGCT
The DNA here is from genome assembly GCA_036782855.1 of Solirubrobacteraceae bacterium. Classification (GTDB taxonomy): domain Bacteria; phylum Actinomycetota; class Thermoleophilia; order Solirubrobacterales; family Solirubrobacteraceae; genus F1-60-MAGs163. Next base: position 21,370 of record DAIPYF010000006.1, on the reverse strand, counting down.
ACCTGTGGCAGCTCATGCGGCCGCTGATGCTGTTCAGCGTCCTGTTCGTCGTCTTCAGCCTCGTGCTCGACGTCACCGGCGGCCTGCCGGACTACCCGGTCGCGCTGCTCCTGGGCATCGTCCTCTTCCAGTTCTTCACCGAGGCGACGGCGGCGTCGGTGCGCGCCGTCGTCTACCGCGAGAACCTCATCCGCAAGGTCGAGTTCCCGCGGCTGGCGATCCCGCTGTCGACGGTCCTCACCTCGGTCTTCAACCTGGGGCTCAACCTCATCCCGGTGTTCGTGTTCCTCTTCGCCGCCGGGGTCACGCCGCGCCTGAGCTGGCTCCAGCTGCCGGTGATCCTCGTGCTGTTCATCGCCTTCGCGTTCGGCCTGGCGATGCTGCTGTCGGCGCTGTTCGTGCGCTTCCGCGACGTCGAGCCGATCTGGGACGTCGTGCTGCAGGCGCTGTTCTACGCGACGCCGATCCTCTACACGATCCAGGTCGTCATCGACAAGGCCGGCCTCGACGTCGCGCGGCTGATGATGCTCAACCCGCTCGCCGCCGTCGTCCAGCAGGCCCGGTACGCCCTCGTCTCACCGGACTACCTCAGCGTCGGGCAGATCTTCGCGAGCTCCGCCCTGGTGCTCGTCCCGATCGGGATCACGGCCTTCACGCTCGTCCTCGGCTGGTTCGTGTTCAGCCGCGCCGCGGGGCGCATGGCCGAGGACCTGTGACTAGGGTGACGGCATGAAGGCGGTGATCCTGGCCGGCGGGCGCGGCTCGCGGCTCAGCGAGGAGACGTCGGGCAAACCGAAGCCGATGGGGGGCATCGGCCCCAAGCCGATCCCCTGGCACATCATGTAGCACCTCTCGAGCCACGGGATCGACGACTTCGTCATCTGCCTGGGGTACCTCGGGTACGTCATCAAGGAGTACTTCGCCAACTACGCGCTGCACTCGTCCGACGTGACGTACGACATGCGCACCGGGGAGATGGAGGTCCACGCCTCGAGCACCGAGCCGTGGCGCGTGACGCTCGTCGACACCGGCGAGGACACGCAGACCGGCGGACGGCTGAAGCGCGTGCTGCCGTACGTCGACGGCGACGAGGACTTCCTGTTCACCTACGGCGACGGCCTCGGCGACGTGGACATCGGCGCGCTGCGCGCCTTCCACGTCGAGCACGGGCTCGACGCCACGGTGACCGCCGTGCAGCCCGCGGGGCGCTTCGGCTCGCTGGACCTCGACGAGCGGACCGGCCTGGTGCGCTCGTTCCAGGAGAAGCCGCGCGGCGACGGGGCGTGGATCAACGGCGGCTGGTTCATCCTCTCGCCGGGCGTCGGCGAGCGCATCGCCGGCGACGCGTCGATCTGGGAGCGCGAGCCCGTGCACGGGCTCGCCACCGACGGGCAGCTCGCGGCGTACCGCCACCACGGGTTCTGGCAGCCGATGGACACGCTGCGCGACCGCATGACGCTCGAGGCGCTGTGGGAGGCGGGCGAGGCGCCGTGGAGGACGTGGCCGTGACGGGCGACGGGCCGGGGACGCTCCCCGATCCCGGTCGCTGGCAGGGCCGTCGCGTCCTCGTCACCGGGCACACCGGGTTCAAGGGCGCCTGGCTGAGCCTCTGGCTCGACGCGCTCGGCGCGACCGTCGTCGGGCTCTCCGACGAGGTGCACCCCGAGCCCTCGCTGTTCGCGCAGTGCCGGGTCTCCGAGCTCGTCGAGCACCACGTCGCCGACGTGCGCGACCTGGACGCCGTGCGGCGCGTCGTCGACGCGGCCCGCCCCGACGTCGTGCTGCACCTCGCCGCGCAGGCCTTCGTCCGCCGCTCGTTCCGCGAGCCCGTCGAGACGTACGCGGTGAACGTCATGGGGACGGTCAACGTCCTGGAGGCGGTGCGCCTGTCGGACGCGGTCCGCGCCGCGGTCGTCGTCACCTCCGACAAGTGCTACGACAACCGCGAGCAGCGGCGCCCGTTCGTCGAGGGCGACCCGATGGGCGGCCACGACCCCTACTCCAACTCCAAGGGCTGCTCCGAGCTCGTCGCCGACGCCTACCGGCGCTCGTTCCTCTCGGAGGACGGGTCGGCGAACCTCGGGTCCGCGCGCGCCGGCAACGTGTTCGGCGGCGGGGACTGGGGCGAGGACCGCCTGATCCCGGACATCCTGCGCGGGGCGCTCGCGGGGGAGACGGTCCGCATCCGCCGGCCCGACGCGGTGCGCCCCTGGCAGCACGTGCTCAACCCGCTCAGCGGCTACCTCGTCCTCGCCCAGTCGCTGCTGGAGTCCGGCGCCCACGCGCAGGGCTGGAACTTCGGCCCCGCCGCGGACGACGCGCAGCCGGTGTCCCACCTCGTCGAGCGCGTCACCGCGGAGTGGCCGGAGCCGATCGACTGGGAGCTGGACCCGGGTCCGCACCCGCACGAGGCCGCCTTCCTCAGCCTCGACTCCACCGCGGCGCGCGAGCAGCTCGGCTGGCGGCCCGGCTGGGACCTCGACGCGGGCATCGCCGCCACCGTCGACTGGTTCGCCGCGCTGCGCGACGGCCGCGACACGCGCGCCGTGGCGCTCGAGCAGATCGCGGCCTTCAGCGGCCGGGGCTGACGGCCGATGGACGTCCGGCGGCAGGGCCCGCTGTTCGTCCTCGTCGGCGCCTGGAACACGCTCTTCGGCCTCGCGGTCTTCACGCTGCTGAACGTCGCGTTCGGCGACGACGTGAGCTACATGATCCTGCTCACGGTCGCGTGGGTGATCAACATCGTCCAGAACTACGTCGCCTACCGCTACGTCGTGTTCAAGGTCGAGGGCCACTGGTGGCGCGACCTCTTCCGCTTCGCGCTCGTCAACGCGGGCGCGTTCGCCTTCAACCTCGTCGCGCTGCCCTTCGCGGTCGGCGTGGCCGGGCTGCCGGTGATCCTCGCGCAGGTGCTCGTGACCGGCGTGATCATCCTGCTGAGCTTCTTCCTGCACGGCAGGTTCTCGTTCCACCGTCCGGCCGCGAACGTCGCCGACCCGTTCGAATAGGCCCCGTCAGCGCGGGGGCGCGGCCCAGCCGTGGCGGAAGTACTGCGCCTCCATCTCCATCATCACGCGCTTCATCCCGACCGGGATCGAGAGCTTGGGGTGCGCGTCGGCCTGCGGCAGCACGACGGAGCGCAGGTGGATGTTGCGCGGCTGCGGCGCGGAGCGCGCGCCGCCGCCGAGCGTGACGAGCGGCCGCACGCGGGTCAGCTGGCCGGCGGTGCCCAGCAGGCTCGCGATCGTCACGTTCTCCTCGCTGACGATGAGCTTCACGGTCACGCGGCCCGGCGCGTCGTCGGCGAGCAGCAGCGCCGCCGCGTCGAGCGCGACCCGTGCGGCGTCCGCGACGTGGATGTAGTTGCGCGAGGTCTCCAGCGGGACGAACAGGTTGATCGGGCGGCGGCGCAGGATCGACGCGCAGAGGGTGGAGATGAGCCCCTGGTTCTTCGCCAGGTCCTGCCGCGCGCCGTAGAGGTTCGAGATGCGCCCGATCAGCACGCGCACGCCGGCTCGCGGCGCCCACGCCGCGAGCCGCTGCTCCTGGATGAGCTTCGCGCGCCCGTACGGCGTGGTCGGCGCGGGCTCGGTGAACTCGGTGAACGGGGGCGACGTGCTGCCCGCGTAGAGGCCGCCCACGGACGAGGCGTGAAAGACGATCCCGCGCTCGCGGGCGGGCGCCGGGCACGCCGCCTCGATGCCGGTGAGTAGCGCGTCGAGCGCGGCGGTGTCGGCGGCCATGTCGTCGTCGGTCGCGGCGAGGGTCCCGCGCCCGGCGCACCACAGGACCATCCACGGGTCGTCGCCGATGCTTGCGAAGAACGCGGCGCTCTCCTCGCGCAGACGCTCGTGCAGGTCGGCGGACGCGCTCCACGGCAGCGCGACGGCGGGGCGGTGGACGGTGCCGCGGGCGGCGCAGGCCTCGTCGACGCTCGCGCCGAGCAGGCCGCCGCGCCCGACGACCCACGATCTCACGCGGGCGGGTCCTCCGCACCGCGCCGGGCCTGGACGACCGCGTCGTCGAGCGGGCTGGAGCGGATGAGGTACAGCGGGCGGCCGATCGCGTTGCGCACGACGATCCCGAGGTACTCCGCGAGGATCCCGAGCGAGAACAGGACGATGCCGCCGATCACGACGATCAGCAGCACGACCGTCGTCCAGCCCTGGACGACCGCGCCGTTGGCGGCACGGTCGTAGACGAGGAACGCCGAGTAGATGAGCCCGAGGACCACCGATGCGAGCCCGAACATGCTCACGAGCCGCAGCGGCCGCGTGCCGGAGCTCAGCATCAGCCGCAGGAAGTGGCTGAGCAGCCGCCGCAGCGGGTAGCCCGAGCTCTCGCGGAACTCGGTGCGCGGCTCGACCTCGACCGTGGCGGTGCGGTCCACCACCCAGGTCAGGGCGACGTCGAGGTAGACGCCGGACCCCGCGTAGGCGCCGACGCTGCGACCGAGCTCGCCCAGCATCAGCCGGAAGCTGCCGAACGACTCGCCCTCGCCGGGCGCGAGGAGATGCGTGTAGACCCATTTCGCGGCGGTCGACGTGGCGTTGCGCCACCAGGCGTGCGGGGCGCCCTCCGCCGGGCGCCCGTAGACGAGCTGCGCGCCCTGCGCGACGGCGACGTCGAGCAGCGTCGCGATGTCGCGCGGGTCGTGCTGGCCGTCCTCGTCGATCGTGACGATCCAGTCGGCGACGCTCGACGACATGCCCGCGAGCGTCGCGGGATGCTGGCCGAAGTTGCGCGAGAGCCAGACCGGGCGCACCCAGTCGTGCTCGTCGGCGGCGGCCTGGATGACCTGCGCCGAGCGGTCGGGCCCGCAGTCGTGGACGAGCAGCACCTCGCTGACGACGAAGGGGATGCCGCCGGGCGTGCGCGAGGGCGTCGCGAGCGGGGCGATGTCCGCGATCAGGCGCGGCAGCGTCTCCTCGCCCATGTAGACGGGCACGACGACCGAGACGGTCGCGACATAGCCGGGGCCGCTCACGCCGCGCCCCGCGTGCGCAGACGCCGGAACCAGGAGCTCAGCACGACCCGGCGCCCCAGCTTGAGCTGCTCGGCCCGGGCGGCGCCGAGCAGGACGTCACGCCGTCGCACGCGCGACCCGGGGCGCGCCGCCCACGCCTCGAACAGCTGCCGTGACTGCCGTGCCTGGTCGGCCTGCACCGCGGCGCTCCAGGAGCCGGCGTGCGTGCGGAAGATCGCCTGGGTGACGGGCAGCGCGAGCAGCCCGCCCGCCTCGAGCATGCGGAAGTACAGCTCGACGTCGACGCAGTAGGGGAAGTCGCCGCTCCACGGGCCGATCGCGCGCAGCACATCGCCGCGCAGGAGGACCGAGGCGGGCTCGCCGAAGATGTTCGTTCCGGCGCGCACGCTGCGGACGATCGCCTCGGCGCCGTCCACGTACCCGTTGAGGCCTGCGAGCCCGCGACCGGCGAGCAGGACGTGGCCGTGCTCGTCGGTGATGTCCCGCCGGCACGCGACCATCGCGGCGCCCGGACTGGCCTCGAGGGCCGCGACCTGGAGCTCCAGGCAGCCCGGGGCGATCGTGTCGTCATGGCACAGCAGCTTGACGTACCGGCCGGTGCACAGCGCGGTCGCGCGGTTCCAGTTGGCGATCACGTCGACGTGCTCGGCGGGCCGCTCGACGCGGATGCGGGGGTCGTCGAAGGCCTCGGCGATCGCCGCGGTCGCGTCCGTGGAGACGTTGTCCATGACGATCAGCTCGAAGTCCGCGAGCGTCTGGGCGAGCACGGATGCGATCGCCTCGCCGAGGTGCCGTTCGCCGTTGTAGACGGGGATGCAGACCGAGACGAGCGGGGTCACGCGGCGCCCCAGATCTGCGCGATGCCCTCGGCTAGCGGCACGCGCGGGCGCCAGCCGGGCACCGGGTCGCCCGCGTCCCACGGCGTGAACATCTCCCGCGGGCGGTACGGCCGGGCGCCCCATTCGACCGGGACGGCGCGGCCCGTCGCCGCCTCGAACACGGCGACGAGGTCGCGCAGCGTGCGCGGGTCGCCGGACGACGCCGACCAGGAGCTCCACGGCTCGCTCGCCGCGTCCGCGGCGGCGCGCAGCGCGGCGACGACGTCGTCGACGTGCAGCAGGTCGATGAGCTGCTCGCCGGGGGACATCAGCAGCGCCGCCCCGGAGTCCGAAGCGCTCGCGAGCAGCGCGAGCAGCTTGCCGCGCGGGTCGCCGGGGCCGTAGGTGTCGAAGAGCTTGACGTCGGCCACGCGCAGCGCGCCGGAGCCGGCGTAGAAGCGCAGGATGTCCTCCATCGCCTGCTTCGTCGCCGCGTACAGCGCGGCCGGCTGGTAGCCGCCGGCCTCGTCGCGCTGCCAGACCGTCCCCGTGTTGACGAACACGCGCGGCGGCGCGGCGCTCAGCGCCTCGGCGAGCTGCGTCCCGAACAGGACGTTCGCGGTGACGAGCGGCTCGATGTCGTCGGTGGTGTGGCCGCCGCGGAAGCACGTCGCGAGGTGGTAGACGACCTCGGGCCGCACGTCGGCGATGATCGGCGCGAGGTCCCGGGCGGACTCCGGCATGACGATCGCCGTGACGCCCTCGGGCAGCGCGGAAGGGTCACTGGATCCGCGGACGAGGGCGCTGACCTGCTGCCCGTCGGCCGCGAGGGCGCCCGCCAGGCGCCCGCCGATGTAGCCGGTCGCCCCCGTGACGAGTGCGCGCGTGGCCGTCATGTCGTGAACGTGAACGGCGTGTCGAATTCGGCGAGCGCCGGCAGCGCCGCGTCGCGGCCGGACACGATCGGGTCGCGTCCCTGCAGCGGCCAGTCGATGCCCGCCGAGTCCCAGCGGATGCCCGCGTCGTGCTCGGGGCTGAACTCGCCGGTGGCGGTGTACAGGACGACGGCGTCGTCGGTGCGCGCAAGGAAGCCGTGCGCGCAGCCGAGGGGGACGACGACCGCCGTCGCCCGATCCGCCGACAGCTCGAACGTCGCGTGGCGCCCGAACGCGGGCGACCCGGCGCGCAGGTCGACGACGACGTCCCAAGCCGCGCCGCCGACGCACGTGACGAGCTTGCCGATGTCGTGCGGCGGGGTCTGGAAGTGCAGCCCGCGGATCACGTCGCGGCGCGAGCTGCTGTGGAAGATCTCGGCGTACCCGCCCGGCAGCCCGTGCCGCTCGAAGACGCTCGCCTGGAAGACCTTCACGAACGCGCCGCGCTCGTCCTCGAAGTGGCGGTAGGTGATCTCCGCGCAGCCGGGGATCGCCGTCTCGGCGAGCCGCTCGATCGTCACGAGGACCGCTTGGCGATGTCGTGGAACACGTCGAGCATGTAGTCGATCTGCTCGCTGCCCAGGCCCGGGTACACGCCGACCCAGAGCACGTTCTCCATGACGAAGTCCGAGTTGCGCAGGTCGCCGACGACGCGGTGCTCGATGTCGCGGTAGGCCGGCTGGCGCAGCAGGTTGCCGCCGAACAGCAGCCGCGTCGCGATGCCGCGCTCCTCGAGGACCCGCACGACCTCGTTGCGGTCGATCGGCGCCTCGGGGCGGATCGCGATCGGGAAGCCGAACCAGCTCGGGTCGCTGTTGGGGGTCGCCTCGGGCAGGATCATCAGCTCCTGCAGGTCGGAGAGCCCCGCGTGCAGGCGGTCGAAGTTGCGCCGGCGCGCGTCGATGAACCCGGGGAGCTTGTCGAGCTGCGCGACCCCGACCGCCGCCTGCATGTCGGTGACCTTGAGGTTGTACCCGACGTGCGAGTACGTGTACTTGTGGTCGTAGCCGGCGGGCAGCTCGCCGAACTGCTGGTTGAAGCGCTTGCCGCAGGTGTCCTGCTCGCCGGGCTCGCACCAGCAGTCGCGGCCCCAGTCGCGGAACGACTCGGCGACGACCTTGTGCGCGCCCTTGTTGCAGATGACCGCGCCGCCCTCGCCCATCGTGATGTGGTGCGCGGGGTAGAAGCTCGCGGTCGCGAAGTCGCCGAACGAGCCGACGGGCTTCCCGTCGTAGGTGCTCCCCACGGCGTCGCAGCAGTCCTCGACGAGCCACAGGTCGTGCTCGCGGCAGAACGCGGCGATCGTGCCGAGGTCGAACGGGTTGCCGAGCGTGTGCGCGATCATCACCGCGCGCGTGCGGTCGCTCAGCGCGTCCTCCAGGTGGGTGACGTCGATGTTGTACGTCGGGATGTCGACGTCGAGGAAGACGGGGACGGCGCCGTTCTGGATGATCGGGTTGACCGTCGTCGGGAAGCCCGTGGCGACCGTGATGACCTCGTCGCCGGGCTGCACATGCCGGCGGCCCATCTTCGGGGACGTCAGCGCCGAGAACGCGACGAGGTTCGCCGAGGAGCCGCTGTTCACGAGGATCGTGTGCCGCCGCTTGAAGAACTCCTTGCCGAACCGGCGCTCGAAGACCTTCGCGTAGCGCCCCGTCGTGAGCCAGAAGTCGAGCGACGAGTCGACGAGCGTGACGACCTCCTCCTCGTCGAAGACGCGCCCGGCGACCGGCACGGCGGACTCGCCGGGCACGAACTCGCGCTCCGGGAACGCCGCGGCGTGGTACTCCCGGACGAGGGCGAGGATCTCGGCGCGCAGGCGGTCGGCGCTGTCGGGGGATGCTTGAGGCACGACGCTCCTGGCGATCGGGGGTGCGCGCCGGCCATTCTAGGAGGGTCCGGCAGAGGACGCTTGTACGATGTGCGTTCGTGCTCGAGGTGACAGAGAAGTCCGTCGAGGACGCGTCCGCGGCGGCGCCGCGCGGTGGCGAGCCGGGTGCCCCGGCACCCGTGAGCCGCTGGCGCCTGCTGCTTCCGGACGCGCTCTGGATGACGGCCACGGCCGGGCTCGCGCTCGGCGTCGCGGTCTGGCTCCTGGAGCTGTGGAAGGCCAACCTGCGCGTGCCGTGGATGGCGGTCAACGGGGACCTGTTCCCCGTGCTGACCCAGATCAAGGGCATGCTGGAGAACGGCTGGGTCTGGACGAACCCGAACATCGGGGCGCCCGGCGGCATGCAGTGGTACGACGCACCGGTCGGGTTCGGCGACACGCTCCACTTCACGATCATGAAGGCGATGGGGCTCGTCTCGAGCGACCCCGTCGCCGTCCTGAACGCGTTCTACCTGCTCGGCTTCCCGCTCGCGGCGGCGACGGCGTTCGGCGTCATGCGGGCGCTGGGGATCGGGCGCGGCCCGGCGATGCTCGGCGGCGTGCTCTTCGCGGTGCTCCCGTTCCACTGGGTCCGTGGCGAGGCGCACCTCACCCTCTCCTCGTACTACGCAGTGCCGCTCGGCGCCTGGCTCGTCTTCGGCGCGGCCGGCCTGCATCCGCTCTTCACGCGCCGCGACGGTGACGAGCGCCGGATCCGCGGCTGGCTGACCGGGCGCAGCGTCGCGACGCTCGTCATCTGTGTCGTCGTGGCGATCGCGACGCTCTACTGGGCGCTGTTCGCGCTCGTGATCCTCACGATCGTCGGGCTCGTCGTGTTCGCAGCACGCCGTCGCGTCGGCGAGCTCGTCCAGACGGGCATCGTGATCGTCCTCGTCTTCGGCGTGGCGGTGCTCCAGCAGCTGCCCGCGATCCTCTACGCCCTGCAGAACGGGCGCAATCTCGCGGCGGGCACGCGCGTGCCGCAGGAGAGCGAGATCTACGGGCTCAAGCTCACGACGATGCTGCTCCCGCGGTTCGACCATCGCATCGACGCGTTCGCGGCGATCGGGCAGAAGTACGTCAACACGACGCCCGGTCCGAGCGAGGGCTTCAGCGCGTCGCTCGGGATCCTCATGTCGCTCGGGCTGTTCGCGTCGGTCCTGGCGCTGCTCGTCTACGGGCTGCGGCGCACGGACGCCTCGCGCACGGCAAAGCTGCTCGTGGCATCGGGGACGGCGTCGCTGCTGACGTTCCTGATGGCGACCATGGGCGGCGGCTCGGCCGTGTTCTCGTACATGGTCAGCCCGCAGATTCGCGGCTGGAACCGCATCTCCGTCTTCATCGCGTTCTTCGCGGTGGTCGCGCTCGGCGCGCTGCTGACCGCGCTGGGGCGCCGGCTGGCCGACCGCCGCGGGCGCTCCGGCACCGCCGTGTTCGGCGTCGGCCTCGCGGTCCTCGGCGTCCTCGGCGTCCTCGACCAGACGACGCCGGCCAACACGCCGCAGTACCCCGGCATGGTGGCGATGTGGCGCAACGACCAGCGGTTCACCGACGCGATCACGGCCGTGATGCCGAAGGGCTCGAAGATCCTCGAGCTGCCGTACGCGCCGTTCCCGGAGAGCCCGCCGGTGAACGACATGGCCGACTACGACCTGCTGCGTCCCTACGTGCACGACCGCAAGGGCCTGCAGTGGAGCTACGGCGACATCAAGGGCCGCCCCGAGGACTGGGTGGACGACGCGTCGCGCCTGCCGGTGCGCACGATGCTCGACGCGGCCGTCGCGGCGGGCTTCCGCGGCGTGTACGTGGACCGGTTCGGCTACAAGGACCGCGGGGCACGGGTGCTGCGCGAGCTGGAGCGGATGACCGGCGAGCAGCCGCTGAACTCGGCGGACGGCCGGTTCGCCTTCGTCTCGCTGATCGACTACGCCCGCACGCTCGAGGCGGCCACGACCCCCGCGGCGCGCGCCGCGGCCGGCGCCGCGCTGACGCACCCCGTCACGCCGCAGGCCGGGGAGGGCTTCCACGACCTCGAGATCCCGGCGCCGGGGACGAGCTTCTGGTGGGGCGAGAAGACGGCGACGCTGGAGCTGCTGAACACGGACGACCGCACGCGCCGGGTCGAGCTGCGCCTGCAGGTGACGGGCGCCGGTCCGCCGGGGACGCGCACGCGGATCCGGATCAGCGCACCGGGCGCCCTCACCCGCACGATCGTCGCCGACGGCAATGAGCGCTCGACCTACCGCGCCCTCGTCACCGTGCCCGCGGACGGCACGGCCGACGTGCGCTTCGAGGCCGACGGCCCGCGCGGTGAGAGCACCCCGGCCGACGATCGCGTGCGCTACCTGCGCATGTACGACCCGACGGTGACCGACCCGGACCTCGCGCGGTTCGCGCGCGAGACCGGGGGCTGACCCGCAACCCGGCGGCGGCGGCGATGACGTCCCCGACGAGCGACTGCCCGCTGAGCGTCGTCGTCGGGACGCTCGACGCCGCGGACGCCGACCTCGCGCGGTGCCTGGCCGCGCTGCGCCCGCAGCTGGAGGCGATCGGCGGTGAGCTGCTCGTCGCCGACGGATCGCCCGGCGGTCCGCACGCGCCCGGGTTCGCGGTGCGCCTCCCCGGCGCCGACATCTTCGCGCTGCGGGCGCAGGCCGCGGCGCAGGCGCGCGGGCGGGTCATCGCATTCACCGAGGACCACTGCGTCCCCGCCGGCGACTGGTGTGCGGCGATCCTGCGCGCGCACGATGAGCACCCGCACGTCGCCGCGATCGGCGGCGCGGTCGTCAACGCGTCCGACGAGCGGCTCGTGGACCGCGCGAACTTCCTCGTGACGTTCGGCCCGTTCCTCCCGCCGCTCCCGCAGCGCCACCGGCGCCGCCCGGTCCCGCCCGCGAACGTGTCGATCAAGCACGAGTCGCTCGCGGAGTACGACCTGACGCCCGGGCTGCTCGAGCTCGAGATCGTCCCGCACCTGCATCGCGTCGGGCATCTGCTGCTGGACGATCGGATCCGCGTCGCGCACGTCCAGTCGCACGGCGCGGCCGGGACGCCGGCGATGCACTTCCACAACGGGCGCGTGACCACGTCGATCCCGCCCCGGGACCGCCCGCCGGCCGAGGTGCTGCGGCGGGTCGCGCGGTCGCTGACACTGCCGGCGCGGCTCGGGGCCGAGCTCGCCGGCGAGCTGGCGCGCCGGCCGGGCCGCCGCCGCAGCCTCGCGGCCGCGCCGTGGATCGCCGCCCTG
>DAIPYF010000006.1:3422-9503 GCA_036782855.1 Solirubrobacteraceae bacterium | reverse complement strand
GCACGAAGATGTCCACCACCAGAGTCAGCACCATCGCCGCCCTGCTCGTCAGCCACGCCGCGGGGGGGGTGGCGGGCAGCCTGCGCGGGCCCGGCACGAGCCCCGAGCGGCTGCACTGAACGCCCGCTCAGGCGCGGGCGGCGGCGTCAACGACGATCGTCGCGCGGGCGTCGACGCCGAACCAGCGGACCGTCTCGTGCACGACGTCGAACCGCACCTCGTAGCTGCCCGGTCGCTCCGGCGCGAGGACGTGCACCGGTACGACGCACGTGGTGCCGGGCGGGACCGGGGCGGGGAGCGGCGTGCGCAGGCCCTCCTCGACGAGCCCCCGCCCGCCGGGCTCGGCGAGCCGGTAGCTGAGGTGCACGGGACGCGCGCCGTGTGAGCCGGCGTGCCACAGCTCGTCGCCGGCGTTCGTCAGGCGCACCGCGAGCGGGCGGGTCTCGCCCGGCAGGGTCCGGGCGTCGCGCTCGAGCGGCTCGATCCGCGCGGCGTACGCGCCGGGCCCGAAGTCCCGTCCCGGCCAGGGGCGGTCGACCTCCGCGGCGCTCGCGAGCGGGATCGTTCCCGGTGGGGGCGGCGGGTGCCCCGTGGGACGCGCGCCCGTGACGGCCGCGATCAGCTCGCGGTCCGCATCCGGGACGGGCCGCCCCGGCAGACGGGCGTGACGCTCGGGCAGGTAGTACACCTCGTTGAGGTCCCCGCCGCCGGGCGCCCGCAACCCCGGTCGGTCGGCGGTGTAGCGCGCGATCTTCCGCTCACGCGCCGCGCGGGTCGTCACAGCGCAGTCGAGGTGGTAGAGCGGCGCCTCGATGTACCGCGCGGGCAGCACCGGCGTCGCCTCGGTGTGGTTGAGCCCGGCGAACGCGAGCGTCGCGGCGTTGCGGACGAGCCGGTTGTGGAAGTCGGGCGCCCACGGCCGCTCGTCGAGCCAGTGCCCGGTGTCCGGGAACAGCCAGCGGACCGGCATCCGGTACTCCTGGACGTCGTCGGCGCGCACGAGGTGGGGGAGCGCCGCGAGCAGCGCGGCGCTCGGCACCTCGTCGCTCCCGATCAGCAGGATCCACTCGCCGCGCGCCAATCCGTGGAGCCACGGGAGCGCGCGGGCCGGGCTGCGGAACTCGTGGCGCACGAGCCGGTCGGCGACGGCGGCGAGGTCGCCGAGGTCCGCGGGGTCCATCCGCGCATCGGCCGCGACGACGATCTCGCCGGCCGCGGCGCGGAGCATGCGGAGCATGGCCGCGACCTGCGGGCCGTGCTCGTGCACCATGCAGACGACCGAGAGCGATGTGTTCGCCGCGGGAGGCGCTTCGGGGGACATGGGCGGCAGGCTACGGCGACGGTGCGCTCGGCCGCCCCGTCCAGTGGGCTTCGAGCACGCCGCCGCCGGCGAGGTGGATGCCGCGGACGGTGAGCCGCGCGTCGGCCTCCCAGTCGCGCGCCGCGCAGAGCCCGGCGTCCTCGAGCGCGGACTCGAGCAGCACCGTCGCCCCCGGCGCGAGGAGCGCTGCGACGGCGTCGATCGGGGCGGTCGGGGTCGCCCCGCGCTCGTAGTCGGGGCGCTCGATGACGAGCAGCTCTGCGGGAGCCGCGGCGGGGCGCGCGGTGTCGACCACCTGGGCGACCGCGCTCAGCCCGTGCGCGGCGAGCTGGGCGCTCGCGCCTCCCGCGAGGACGGGGTCGGGCTCGATGACGAGCAGCCGGTCGCGCGGGTCCTCGCGCGTGTCGGCCAGGAGGCGCGCGAGCGCGACCGCCGACCGGCTGCCCGCGAGCACGATCGCGGCGGGCCGCAGGCCGGCGGGAGGCGCGACGCCCGCGACGGCGTGCGCCCCGCAGTCGTCGCGCAGCGCATCGCGGCGCGCCGCGCGCACGCGCGCGCCCCACGCCCGCTCGACGCCGACGACGCCCGCGGCGTCGGCCGCCGCGCGCAGCTCCTCGTCGACCGGGGCGCCGAGGTCGACATCGAGCACCGACGGCGTCCCGAACCAGCGCACGTGCTCGTGGACCAGGTCGACGTGCAGGCGCGCGGGCCCGGCCGTCGCGGGGCCGTCGACGTGGACGGGCACGACCACGCGGGCGCCGGGAGCGAGCTCGCGCGGGAGCATCGCGCGACCTGCGTCGTGCAGCTGCCCGCCGATCTCCCAGCGCAGGCCGATGCGCACGAGCGGCGGCTCGTCCTCGCCGCCCGGCCACAGCGCGTCGCCGGCGTTCTCGACCTCGACCCACAGCAGGTGACCGCGGCCCGCGGCGAGCCACACCGGCGGCTCGCGGACGGGGCGGACCACGGCCCGGTACGCGCCCTCGCCGAGGACCCGGCGCGGGGAGTACCAGAGGATCGTCTCGCGGTCGGCGACGACGAGCGCGTCCGGGTCGACCGCGGGCGGGGGCTCGGCGCCCACGGCCAGGCACCGCTCGATCGCGCGGCGGTCCGCATCCGGCGTGCGGGCGAGCGCCGGCGCGGTCACGAGCTGCTCGGGCAGGTAGAAGGCGTCGTTGAAGTCGCGCCCGTCGTCCGCCAGCAGGCCGTACCGACCGGTGCGGTAGCGCTCGAGCTTCGCCCGCCGGGCCTCGATCGGGTTGATCAGCACGTCCAGGTGGTAGGTCGCGAGGTCCGGGCGGTGCGCGATCGGGTGCGCCGGGCGGACCAGGTCGTGCGAGCCGGCGCCGAACCGCAGGCGGGCGTCGTTGCGCAGCAGCCGCACGCGAGCGTCCGACCGCCACGGCTCCTCGTCCAGGTAGGTGGCCGGGTCCGGCCAGTTCCAGCGGATCGGAAGGCTCCAGCCGTGGCAGCGCCGGTCGCGCAGCAGGTCCGGGAGCGCGTCGAGGAGGGCGCGGCTCGGAACCTCGTCCGCGTCGAGCAGCAGGAGCCAGTCCGCGCTCGACTGGCGCGCGAACCAGGACCAGTGGCGGCTCGAGCCCGCGAACTCGTAGCGCACCAGCCGGTCCGCGACGTCGGCGTACCACCCGAGGTCCGCGGGCCCGACGCGGACGTCGGCGGCGACGATGACCTCGTCGGCGATCGATCGAAGGTCGCGCAGTGCGCCGTGGACGAGCGGGCCCGGGTGCGAGGTCGGGCACAGCACGCTCAGCGTCGGCGTGCGCACCAGGCGGTTTCGGCGCAGCATCGGGGGAGCCGACGATGGTATCGGCGGCGCGAGCGCGCGGGCGCTCGAGCCGATCCGCCATCCTGCCGGGAAGACGGCGATGCCCGCGGCTCCGACGATCTCCCTCTGCCTCTTCACCGGCGATCCCGGGCCCCGGGTCGCCGCGGCGCTGCGCCCGCTGCGCGAGATCGTCGACGAGGTCGTCATCTGCGCCGACGCGCGCGCGTCCGCCGGCGACCTCTCCGCGTACGCGACGGTCGCCGACCGGCTCTTCACGGCCGAGTTCCGCCACCTCGAGTTCCACCTGCAGTGGCTGCACGACCAGTGCTCGGGCGATTGGATCCTGCGCCTGGACGGCGACGAGGTGCCGAGCGCCGCGCTGCTCGCGGAGCTCCCGCGGCTCGTGCGCGACGAGCGCGTCGCGCAGTACCGCATCCCGCGCGCGTGGCTGTACCCCGACACGCGCCACTGGCTGGCCGAGGTGCCGTGGTGGCCGGACGGGCAGCTGCGGCTCGTGCGCAACGACGACCGGCTGGCCTTCGACGGGCGCGACCACACGAGCGCGGCGCCGGTCGAGCCGGTGGGATCGGCGAGCGCGCCGATCTATCACCTCGCGACCACGATCCAGTCGTATGCGCGCCGCTGGAACCGGGCGCTCCTGTACGACGTCCGGCGGCCGGGGCTGCGGCCGCCTGGAGGCGGGCCGATGGCGACGTACTACCTGCCCGAGCGATTCGCCGAGACCGCGCCGCGCCCGGTCCCCGACGCGGACGCCCGGATGCTCGACGGGGTGCTGGCGGCGCCCGCGCCGACGGCCGGCGCCCGCGCCGACGCGGTGCTCGCCGCGCGACGCGCCGTCCCGGCGGCGGAGATCGAGCGCGTCTGGGCGCAGCGCACGATCGATCCCCGAGCCATCGGCGGGGTGATCGAGGTCTCCGACCCGGCCGTCCAGTGCGCGTGGATGGAGGCCGGGGAGACGCGGGAGGTCGTCGTGCGCGCCGCCAACGCGGGCGCCGAGGAGTGGACGGCGGGCATGGAGCCCCCGCCGCACATCCGCGTCGGGATTCGCTGGTGGGCCGCCGACGGCGCGCTCGCCGCCGAGGCGCGGTCCCCGATCCCGGTGCGGCTGCGACCCGGCGAGGACCATCGCTGGGCGCTCCGCGTCACCGCCCCGGAGGTTCCGGGCGCCTACGACCTCGAGGTCGACCTCGTGCTCGAGGACGTCGCCTGGACCGGGTGCGGCCCGCGCCACCGGGTGACGGTCCGGCCGCCGGATTCGCGCGTGCTGCTGCGCGCCACCGACGCGGGCCCACGGGCGGGCTCGCCGCCGCTGCTGATCCCGCGGGTCATCCATCAGATCTGGATCGGCGACCGCCCGCTGCCCGAGGAGCACGCGGAGTACGTCGCCGGCTGGAAGCGCCTGCACCCCGGGTGGGAGCACCGCCTCTGGCGGCCGGACGACGTCGCCGCCGCGCTGCCCGGGAGCCGGATGGGCGACGGACGTCACCTCGCCGAGCAGGCCGACATCCTGCGGTACGAGCTGCTCGCGCGCTACGGCGGCGTGTACGCGGACACCGACGTCGAGTGCCTGCGCCCCTTCGACGGGCTGCTCGGCGGCGTCACGCTGTTCGCCGGGCTCGAGGTGCCGGGGCGCCTCTGCAGCGCCGTGCTCGGCGCGGCGCCCGGGCACGACGCGTTCGTCACGGCCGCGCGGCTCGCGCCGGAGATGATCCGCGGCGGGGGCGTGACGCCGTTCGCCACGGCGACGACCTTTCTCACGTACGTCGTCGCCGAGCACGGCGACGCGACGATCTACCCGCCGGAGCTGTTCTATCCCTATCTGTGGGACGAGGCCGAGCGCCGGCACGACGAGTTCCCGGACGCGTGGGCCGCGCACCACTGGACCCTGAGCTGGAAGACGTGAGCCCGGCACGCCCGGGGCGCGGCCGAGCCCCCCGATCCGCCATCCTGTGAGGCGATGCGCAAGCTCCTGACCACGACCCCGCGCCGCTACCACCAGGTGGCGACCGCCGCGCTCATCCTGCTCACGCTGATCGTCTTCAGCGGCTCCGCGGTGCGCCTGACCGGCTCGGGCCTGGGCTGCGAGGGCTGGCCGGCGTGCGAGAAGGGGCAGATCGTCGCGCCGCTGCAGACGCACGCGATCATCGAGTTCACGAACCGGGTGTTCTCCGGCATCGTCGCGATCGGGACGATCGCCGCCGGGCTGCTGGCGTTCTTCCGCGTCCCGCCGCGACGCGACCTGAAGATCCTCGGGATGCTGTTGCCGCTCGGCGTCGTCGCGCAGGCCGTGCTCGGCGGGCTCAGCGTCGTCTACGACCTCAAGCCCGGCTTCGTGATGGGCCACTACGCGCTGTCGCTCGTCCTGCTGATCGCGGCCTGGGCGCTCTACTGGCGCTCGAAGCCCGAGTACGAGGACGGGCTGCTCGAGCCCGGGGCGCCGGACCGCCTGACGATGTGGGCGACGCGGCTGCTGGCGCCGCTCGGCGCGCTGATGGTGGTGGCGGGCACGGCGGCGACCGCGGCGGGCCCGCACGCGGGCGGCTCGGGGACCGGCGACCTCGTCGAGCGGCTCTACGTGAAGGGCAACGACACGCTCAGCTGGGCGGTCGGCAACCACACGACGATCGGGATCGTCTTCGGCCTCGCGGCGCTCGCCGCGCTCGGCATCGCCTGGCACCGCCACGCCTCGCGCGGGCTGCTCCGCGCGCTCCTGGCCGTCGTCGGCCTCGTCGGCGTGCAGGGCATCGTCGGCGCGATCCAGTACCAGTCCAAGCTCCCCGCCGAGCTGGTGTGGGTCCACGTCTGCCTGGCGACGATCGCGTGGCTGGCGATCCTCTGGGCGTGGAGCGAGGCGGGATCGCCCGCGCACGCCGAGGCGCTGCGCGCCCCCCGCCCCGCGGGCCCCCCGCGCGGGGGGGGCCGCCCGCCCCCCCCCGGCCCCCCCCCCCCCCCCCGC
>DAIPYF010000006.1:0-3412 GCA_036782855.1 Solirubrobacteraceae bacterium | reverse complement strand
GCGGGCGCACCCGCACGGCCGGCGAGCCCGTCGGCGGCGTGAGCCCGCCGGCCGCCGCCGGTCCCGCACGCCCCGCCCTGCTTCTCGCCGCCACGATCCTCGGCAGCGCGATCGTCTTCATCGACTCGACCGTCGTGAATGTCGCGCTGCCCGCGCTCGCGCGCGACCTCGACGCCTCGCTCGCCGAGCAGCAGTGGGTCGTCGAGGCCTACCTGCTGACACTCGGCTCGCTCGTGCTGGTGGGCGGCTCGCTCGGCGACCTGCTCGGCCGGCGGCGCGTCTTCGTCTGGGGCGTCATCGGCTTCGGCCTGACGAGCGTCCTCTGCGCGGCCGCGCCCAGCGCCGGTGCGCTGATCGCCTTCCGCGCACTGCAGGGCGTGGCGGGGGCGCTGCTCGTCCCCAGCTCGCTGGCGATCATCACCGCCGCCTTCCGCGGTGACGCCGAGCGCGGCGCGGCGATCGGATCGTGGACGGCGTGGACGAGCGCGGCGATCGCGCTCGGCCCGGCCCTGGGCGGGCTGCTCGTCGACGCCGTGTCGTGGCGCCTGGTCTTCGCGATCAACGTGCCGGTCGCGATCGCGGCGCTCGCGCTGGCCGCGCGCGGCGTGCCGGCGTTTCCCGGGCGGCCCGGGACCCGCGTCGACGTGGCCGGCGGCGTGCTCTGCGCGCTGGGCCTCGGCGGCCCGGTGTTCGCGCTGATCGAGGCGCCGGCGCGCGGCTGGGGCGACCCGCTCATCCTGGTCTCGCTGGTCGGCGGCCTCGTGCTCCTGGGGGTCTTCGTGCTGTGGGAGGCGCGCTGGGCGCGCGCGCCGATGCTGCCGCTGGGCCTCTTCCGCTCGCGCAACTTCGCGGTCGGCAACGTCGCGACGTTCGGCATCTACGCGGGCCTCGGGGCGGCGACGTTCTTCGTCGCGCTGTTCCTGCAGGAGGTCGCGGGCTACACGGCGCTCGCCGGCGGGCTCGCGCTGCTGCCGATCACGCTGATGATCCTGGCGCTCAGCCGGCGCTTCGGCGCGCTCGCGGGGCGACTCGGCCCGCGGCTCTTCATGGGCGCCGGCCCGCTCGTCTGCTCGGCGGGGCTGCTGCTGTGGCTCCTCGTCGACGAGCGGGGCACGTACGTCACGCAGGTGCTGCCCGGCTCGGTGGTCTTCGGTCTCGGCCTGGCGATGACCGTCGCACCGCTCACGGCGACGGTGCTCGGCGCCGCGCCGCGCGAGCGGGCGGGGATCGCGAGCGGGGTCAACAACGCGATCGCGCGTGTCGCCTCGCTGCTGGCGATCGCGATCGTCGGCGCCGTCGTCACGGCGGTGCTGCTGGACCGCGGCGGGGAGGGCGCGGCCCGTCTCGGCGAGGGCGGCGCGGCGGCGTCGGTCGCCGCGTTCCACGCCGGCCTGGTGTGCGCGGCGGTGCTCGTCGCACTCGGCGGGATCGTGTCGCTGGCCGGGATCGAGAACCAGCGCGCGGACGCTCAGGCCACGACCTGATCGGGGGCGATCGTGCCATCCGCCACGGTTCCGTCCGCAAACACCGGGAAGGTTCGCCCTGCACGGTTGCGCGCCCTGTCGCGCCGCTGTTCGATCAGGGAGAGGAACGGATGGATCGTCCGATCATCTATGCCAGCAGCGTCACCCGGCGGCAGGCCCGCTGGCGCCGCGCGCGTCGTCGCGGCTCGCTGCTCGGTCCGCGACTGGCCATGGTCGCGCTCGGCGCGTCGGCTTGCGCCTTCGCCGTCACCGTGCTGGAGCGCTTGACGTAGGCGGTGTGCGCAGCGCGAGAGCGCTGCGCGAGACCCCGCCCGCACAGGCGCGGCGACCGCCCGTCGGGGCGGCCGCCGCTGCTGTGCCGCGTCAGGAGGTGCTGCGCACGGGCGCCGGCTCGAGCGCGAGCTCGAGGACCTCGCCGATCGTCATGACCGGGTGGAACCGCATCACCTCGCGGACCTCTCCCGGGACGTCGTCGAGGTCGCCGCGGTTGCGCTCGGGGAGGATCACGTCGGTGAGGCCCGCGGCGTGCGCTGCCAGCACCTTCTGCTTGAGCCCGCCGATCGGGAGCACGCGGCCCTGCAGCGTGACCTCGCCGGTCATGCCGACCGTGTGCCGCACCGCGCGGCCGGAGAGCAGTGACGCGAGCGCCGTGGTCATCGTGATGCCGGCGCTGGGCCCGTCCTTCGGGATCGCGCCCGCCGGGACGTGCACGTGGAACTCGCGGTCCTCGAACGCCGACGCCGGGATGCCGAGGTCGTCGTGGTGGGCGCGGACGTACGTGAGGGCGATCCGGGCGGACTCCTTCATGACGTCGCCGAGCTGGCCGGTGAGCGTGAGCCCGCCGGAGCCCTTGCCGGGCATCGCGTTCGCCTCGACGAACAGCACGTCGCCGCCGGTCCCGGTCACGGCCAGGCCGGTCGCCACGCCGGGGACCGCGGTGCGGGCCGCGGACTCCTGGAAGACCTTCTGGCGGCCGAGGGCGTCGCGTACGAGGTCGAGATCGACGACGACGGGCGGCTCGACCGTGCCGGAGGCGATCCGGGTCGCGCTCTTGCGCAGCAGCGTCCCGAGCTCGCGCTCGAGGTTGCGAACGCCCGCCTCGCGGGTGTACTCGCCGACGATCGTCCGGAGCATCGCGTCGGTGATCGCGACCTCGTCGTCGCGCAGGCCGTTGCGCTCCAGCTGGCGCTTCCACAGGTAGTCCCGGCCGATGGCGACCTTCTCCTCGACGGTGTAGCCGTCGAAGCGGATGACCTCCATGCGGTCCAGGAGCGGGCCGGGGATCGTCTCGGCCTGGTTGGCGGTCGCGATGAACACGACCTCGCTCAGGTCGATCTCCAGGTCGAGGTAGTGGTCGCGGAACGTCGAGTTCTGCGCGGGGTCCAGGACCTCGAGCAGCGCGCTCGACGGGTCGCCGCGCCAGTCGGCGCCGACCTTGTCGACCTCGTCGAGGAGGATGACCGGGTTCATCGTCCCGGCGTCGCGCAGCGCGCGCACCAGGCGGCCCGGGAGGGCGCCGATGTACGTGCGGCGGTGACCGCGGATCTCCGCCTCGTCGCGCACGCCGCCGAGCGACATGCGCACGAACTCGCGGCCCATGGCGCGGGCGATCGACTCGCCGATCGAGGTCTTGCCGGTGCCGGGCGGGCCGATCAGGGTGAGGATCGTGCCGCCGCGCGCGGCGTCGCGGGCCCGCGCCTCGTCCCCGGACGCCTCGCCCATGCCGCGCTCGGTGCGCAGCTTCTTCACGGCCACGTACTCGACGATGCGGTCCTTCACGTCGTCCAGTCCCGCGTGGTCCTCGTCGAGGACCTCACGCGTGTGGACCGGGTCGAGCTTCTCCTCGGAGCGCTCGCCCCACGGCACCGCGATCAGCCAGTCGAGGTAGTTGCGGATCATCTGGCCCTCGCCGGAGCCGCCCTCGCCCA
>DAIPYF010000005.1:0-32743 GCA_036782855.1 Solirubrobacteraceae bacterium | reverse complement strand
TGGTCGGCCTCTACAAGGCGATCCGGGACTACCGCACCGATCGCGAGTCGAGCTTTCGCAATTTCGCCGAGCTCTGCATCACGCGCCAGATCATCACGGCCGTGAAGACGTCGACCCGCAACAAGCACGTGCCGCTCAACCAGTACGTGTCGTTCGCGTCGACCCCGGCCGGCGCCAGCGACGGCGAGCCGACCCTCGACGAGGTCATCCCCGGCTCGACCGTCCACGACCCGGTCAACCAGGTGATCTCGTCCGAGGAGCTGCGCTCGCTCGTGGACTGCCTCTCGTCGACGCTCTCCGAGCTCGAGTCCCGCGTCCTGTCGCTGTACCTCGACGGCCGCTCCTACGAGGGCATCGGCGAGATCGTCGGCTGCGACACGAAGACCGTCGACAACGCCCTGCAGCGCGTGAAGCGCAAGGTGGGCGTGCACCTCGCGGCGCGGAACGTGGTGCTGTAGGAACGGCCCCCCGGCAGGACAGCCCGCCGAAGGCGGGCTGATGGTTCTCAGGACAGCCCGCCGGGCGGGCTGTTCTACGCCGCCAGCGGCAGCACCGCAAACGCGATCACCGCGTAGTGCGAGGCCGCCGCGCCGGCGACGAGGGAGTGGAACACCTCGTGGTAGCCGAAGATCGAGGGCGCCGGGTCGGGCCGCCCGGTCGCGTAGATGACCGCGCCGGCGGCGTACAGCGCGCCGCCGAGTGCGATGCCCGCGAAGGCCAGCCAGCCCAGCGAGCCCCAGATCTGGGGCGCCATGATCGCTCCGAGCGCTCCGAGCCCGACGTAGACGGCGGCGGTCACCCACTTCGGCGCCCCGACCCACGCGAGCGACAGGATGATGCCCGCGAGCGCGCCGCCCCAGGCGATGCACAGCATGATCGTCGCGAGCGTCCCGTGGACGACGAGCAGGGCGAACGGTGTGATCGAGGCCGCGATGAACACGAAGATCATCGAGTGGTCCAGGCGCCGCATCCACGCCCGCGCACGCGGGCGCCAGGTCACCCGGTGGTACAGGGCGCTCACGCCGAACAGGCCGCAGATGCCGAGCGCGTAGATCGCCGTCGCCAGTTCCTGCCGGCCGCCGTTGGCCTTCCAGACGAGCAGCGCGCCGAGCGCGATCGCGACGAAGAACGCGTACTCGTGGATCACCCCACGCAGCCGCGGCTTGACCTTCGCGACGACCTCCGCCGCCTGCTCGCGCATGTCCGCGGCCTGCCCACGCATGGTCTCCACGCCTCGCGCGGCCGCTTCCTGGGCGGCGCTCGCCCGGCGCTGCGCGGCCTCGGCCGCCCGCTCCATGCGCTCCGTCATCCGCCGAGACTACCCCGCGGGATCGGCCACGTCGACCGCCTTCGGGGCAGGTCGCGCAACGTGACGCCCCTCACTTTCCGCCGTCACGCCGATCTGAGAGGGTCGGCCCATGACACCAAGAAACCCGCTCCTGCGCCTCGCGGCGCTCACGCTGGGGCTCGCCCTGCTCATCGTCCCGTCCGCCGGCGCGGACACGAAGACGCAGCCGACGTCCACCGTCTCCAAGACGTTCACGCTGAAGTCCGACAACACGACGACCTACAAGGTCTCCAACACGACCTCGGGGGCCGCGTCGGTGACGTCCGCCACCGGCTACAAGCTCACCGTCCCGGGATCGACCGTGACGAAGACCGGGCTCACGAAGACCTACCCGTCGACGACCGGCACCGTCGACATCAGCGGCGTCAAGGTCGTGAACACCGGCCTCGTCAGCGGCCAGACCGGCACGCTGCAGGTGAAGGTCAGCACCGGCAAGCTCAAGGGCACGTCGAAGATCACGCTGAACGTCGTGCGCAACCTCAAGAGCGAGGCGCCGTCCGGCTACCAGTGGCTGATCCCGTCGGTCAGCGGCCTGCCGAAGAACACGAAGGTCCTCAAGCCGCCGTCGACGCTCGCCTGCGGCGGCCAGCTGTGGGCCGGGATCCAGCTTGCGACGACCGACACGAACCGGATCTACGCGAACGCCTCCACCGAGAAGGGCGGGGCGAACATGTTCAACCATTCGTGGAACGGCTCGACGCTGCAGGTCCAGTACCGCCAGCCGCCGTACCCGCTCACCAGCACGCCGAGCCCGCCCGGCACGCAGCCGATCAAGACCTCCTGCGGCCAGACGGTCTACCTCTACTACATCTTCGAGGGCAGCCCGAGGGTGTCGATCCAGTACACGACGCAGGTGGGCGCAGCGACCAGCTGACGCTTCGCCGCCCGGCCCCCGCGCGAGGAGCGCGGGGGCCGCGCCGCACGCGCGTTGCTGCGATGGTGTGCAGATGACCACGACCGGGTCGCCGCCCACCGTCGACACCACGCCGGCGGGGGTCGTCCAGACGTTCCTGCTGGCGCTGCAGGCGCAGGACGTCGAGGGCGCCATCGCGCTGCTCGCCGATGACGTGCAGTGGATCAACGTGTCGCTGCCGACGATCAAGGGCCGCAACGTCGCGCGCGTGCTCCGCGCCATGGAAGGGCGCAGTGGGTTCCGGGTGCACTTCTTCCATGTCGCCGCCGAGGGTGACGTCGTGCTGACCGAGCGCGCCGACGCGATCCGGGTGGGGCGCTTCGAGCAGCGCTTCTGGGTGTGGGGGCGCTTCGAGGTGCGCGACGGCAGGATCACGGTCTGGCGCGACTCGTTCGACTGGCTCGACTTCACCGTCAGCGTGCTGCGCGGCACGGCCGGCGTCGTCGCACCCGCGCTGAACCGGCGCTGGCCGGGCGAGCGGTAGCCGGACGGCGGTCGCGGACCCGGCGGGGCTCGGCTCGGCACGCCCGGGCTGCACGTTTCCCGTAGGCGAACCTGCCCGACTACGGATTCGTCGGCGACGGCACGGGTCTACCGTCGGGAGGCACGGCCGGAAGGGCGATTCGCAGTCGCGCGGCGGCCGGTCGCCGGGGCTGCCCGGCGGGTCGCACGATGCAGTCAAAGGGGTCGGTCCACATGCTCGCGTACGAACCGGTAAGAGATCTGCGCCGCCGCTGGGTCACCGTCGGCGCGCTGGCCTGCATCGCGGTGGCCGCGCTCCCGGCCGGCTCGGCGCCGGCGGCGCAGGACCCGTTCGGCGGCCCGACGGGTGGCGCCGTCTCGGCGGCGTCCGCGCGGTACGCCGGCACGACCGGTCCGGGCACCGGGACGCTGGTGATCGCCTTGCGCGGAACACGCGTCACAGAGGTCGCGCTCGAGCACCAGTGGTGGCGGTGCCAGGGCCCGCGCGAGCGGCCCCGGCAGGTGCTCCGCTGGGACGGGGGGGACGGATTCCGGTTCCCGCGCATGCGCCGCGGGAAGCGGTTCGCCGCCCGGATGAACAAGGCGGGCGGCGGGGCATACACCCGCATGCGGCTCTCCGGGCGCGTCTCGGCCGACGGGACCGTGATCACCGGGTCGCTCCAGCGCGCCACGCGGGGCTTCACGCGGT
The DNA here is from genome assembly GCA_036782855.1 of Solirubrobacteraceae bacterium. Taxonomy (GTDB): domain Bacteria; phylum Actinomycetota; class Thermoleophilia; order Solirubrobacterales; family Solirubrobacteraceae; genus F1-60-MAGs163. Next base: position 29,311 of record DAIPYF010000005.1, on the reverse strand, counting down.
TCGGCGCCGTGGAGTGCCGGAGCGGGGTCATCCGGTTCCGGGTCGCGCGCGCCGACCGTTCCTTTGCCGGCGTCACCAGCCAGGGGCTGTCGGTACGGCTCGAACTGCTGTGGTCACGCAACTACCTCGGCGTCCTGGCTCCGGGCCCGAATCCGTTCATGGGGGTCATCAACACGCCGTTCCCCGTCACCGGGCCCGCCCCGGACATCATCCTCACCTGCGCCGATGCCCCCCCGATCAAGGCGGTGGCCATCGGCGGCATCCGGGGGGACCAGGTCACCGGTGCGCTCTCGCGGCCGGCGGGCGACGACGTGGACGTGGTCGTCACGGGCCGAGCGCCCCCGCTCGGCTCCCGCTCACGGGTGGTCGAGATGCAGGTGACGAAGACCGCTCCCGGCTGCCGTGGCGAGATGTCGCTGCGGGCGACGGAGGTGCCGACCCGCTGAAGCAGGCACCTGCGCCGCGTGAGAAGCCGGAGAGGGGACTCGAACCCCTGACCTACCGCTTACAAGGCGGTTGCTCTACCAGCTGAGCTACTCCGGCGCGGGAACCACCGTGGTTCCTATCGCACATCATCCCCGGCGCGGACGCCGTCTGGTAGAACCGCGCGATGCCATCCATGCTCGCCGTCGACGAGTCCTACTTCGACCGTGCCCCGCAGCGCTACTCGCGCACCTGGTCGATCGCGCGGCCGGCGGAGGCCGTGTGGGCCGAGCTGACGGGGGAGCGGCCCCTGCACTGGTGCCGCGGGCTCACGATCGCCTGGACCTCGCCGCGGCCGTTCGGGGTCGGCACGACGCGGAGCGCCAAGGTGCTCGGCGGCGTGATGTCCGGCGACGAGCGCTTCTTCATCTGGGAGGAGGGCCGGCGCTACAGCTTCCACTTCACCCACGGGAATCTCCCGGTGTTCGAGAGCCTGGCCGAGGACTACCGGGTCGAGCCCGACGGCGAGGACCGCTGCCGGTTCACGTGGACGGTCGCGCTGACCCCGACGCGGCTCGGCGCCGCCGGCGGGCCGCTCAACAAGACACTCTTCAACGGCTTCTTCCGTGACACCGGGCGGTACTTCAACGCGGCGTGAGCGCTGCGCCGACCCGCCCCCTCACCCGAGCGCGTTGTCGAGCGCCAGGAGGAGCGCGAACCCCGCCATCGCGGCGAGCGTCGCGACGCGTTCGTTCCCGTGTCCTTCGGCTTCGGGGATCAGTTCGTCGACGACGACGTAGAGCATCGCCCCGGCTGCGAATCCGAGGGCCCAGGGCACCAGCGGGCCGACGGCCTCGACCGCGAAGAACGTCAGGAACGCGGCCGGCGGCTCGACCAGACCCGTCGATCCCGCGACGGCGCTCGCGCGCCACCTCGACATGCCGAGGTCGATCAGCGGCGCGCCCGCCGCGAACCCCTCGGGGATGTTCTGGATGCCGATCGCCACGGCCAGCGGAATGCCCACATCCGGTCCGCCGGCCGCGAACGCGGCGCCGACGGCCATCCCCTCCGGGATGTTGTGGATCGTGAGGGCGCTCAGCAGCATCACCGCACGCCGGCCGGCCGCGACCTGCTCCAGCGGGAGGCGGCCGCGCTCGGCGAACTCGGCGTGCGCGTGCGGCACCACGATGTCGAGGAGCAGCAGGAAGCCCACGCCGAGCAGGAACCCGCCGACCACCTGGGCCCAGCCGCCCAGGTCAAGTCCTGGGACGATCAGGCTGAACGACACCGCGGCGGCCATCACGCCGGCGGTGAATCCGAGCAGCCCGTCGAGCAGCCGCCGCGACGGGCGGCGCCGGAAGACCAGCAGCACCGCTGCCCCGGCCGCGGTGCCCAGGCCCGAAGCGATGATCCAGAACGCCGACTGCCACGTCACGACGAGGGACGCTACCCGGCAGCTCCCCGGAGGGCGCGCCTACTCCAGGAACGCCAGCTCGGCGATCAGCAGGAGACCGAACAGCGCGCCGAGGACCAGCCCGATCCAGACGACGAACGAGTGGTCTCCCCGTCGGTACGCGGCGATCCCCGCAGGCAGCGCCGAGATGCCCAGAACGAGCACCAGTGCCGGCACGACGTTCAGCTCGCCCAACGTCACGTCCGCGTCCGGCAGCACGATCCTTGCCAGGAGCAGCAGCACGGCGCCGAGCCCGAGGCCCATCGACCAGCGGGCGGCGTTCGTCCTGGGTCTGTCGCTGAAGCGGCTGAGCGGTTCGCCGGGCATGTCCATCAGCCTGGACGGTCCGTCGCCCCGGTACATCCGTCAAAGACCCTGACCCGTCGGGGGCGGACCGGGTCGGGCCGGCCGGACTACGCGGCCGGGCTGACGCCCGTGGCGTGCGCGAGGTCGCCGTGGCCGTTCTGCGAGACCACGTGCTCGAACGCCGGGACCTCGTCGTCCTGCGGCGGGTTCAGCAGGCGCTCGAGCTCCCCGAGCACGACGCCGAAGAGCAGGTGACGCCACGTCGCCTGCGCGAACGCCGCGGCGTTGCCGCCCAGCGCGGGCAGCTCGTCCCGCGCCGGGTGGACGCGGTCGGTGACCGCGACGAGCGGCCACAGCAGCGTGTTCTCGACGAGCGCCGCCACCGGGCCCTTCGTCCAGGCGGGGAGGGGCATGCGCGGTGCGATGTTCGCGTACACGGCGCCGAACACCGCGCCGTTGGCGAGGTGCATCGCGGTGCCGACGAGCGGCCATGCCGGCCCGCGGGTGACGGCCTTGCCGAGCAGTTCGGTGTCGTCGTAGGGCACGCCGAACACGCGCATGTCGAGCCGCTGCTGGGCGGCCCACACCGCGGCCGCGCCAAGTCCGGCGAGGGCTCCGCGAGTGGTGCGCGTCCGATCGATGGCCATCGTGGGCGATCCTACTCCGCGCACGTGTAACCGATGCGCCAGGCTGCGGTATCGCAGGCATGGATCGCGAGCAGCTGCTCGAGCGGGCGGGGGGACACGGCGTCAATCGCGTCGTCTACCGCCTCGTGCGCCTGGTCTTCCTGCCGTTCTTCCTCACCTGGTTTCGCCTCGACCGGGTCGGCCGCGAGCACGTCCCGGCCGAGGGCCCGGTGATCTTCGCCGCGAACCACCGGTCGTTCCTCGACCCGTTCGCGATCTCCGGCTCGTCGAAGCGCCCGCTCTACTTCGTCGCGAAGCAGGAGCTGTTCCAGAAGAACCGCCTGCAGACCTGGTTCCTGAACTCGCTCGGTGCCTTCCCCATCGACCGGGGCGCCGGCGACGAGGACTCGATGGCGACCGCCCGCCGCATCCTCGAGCGCGGCGACGGCGTCATGATCTTTCCGGAGGGGACGCGCGTGCGGCCCGGCCCGCTCGGCGACCCGCGCCGTGGCGTCGGACGCCTGGCGCTCGAGACGGGCGCGACGGTCGTCCCCGTCGCGATCATCGGCTCGGAGGACGTGCGCCGCGGCTGGCGCATCCGCTCACGCAAGGTGCGCGTGCGCACCGGCGCGCCGCTGCACTTCCCGAAGGTCGAGCATCCCTCGCCCGCGCTCGCGAAGGCGGTGACGGACCGCATCTGGCCGTGCGTCGAGCTGCAGTGGGAGTGGCTCGGCGGCACACCGCCGCTGCGCCGGGTCGCCGTGATCGGCGCGGGCTCCTGGGGCACGAGCCTCGCGATCGCCCTCGCTCGCGCCGGCGTGACGGTCGAGCTGGGCTGCCGCACCGAGGACCAGGCGCGCACGCTCACCGCCGAACGCGAGAACCGCCGCTACCTGTCCGGCGTCCGACTGCCGGACGCGATCCGCGTGGAGCGCGCCGGGGCGCTGGACCTGCGGGACGCCGACCTCGTCTGCCTCGCCGTCCCGACGCGCGACCTGCCCGTCGCGATGGGGGAGATCGGCGACCGGCTCGACCCGCGCACGAACCTGCCCGTCTCCGCCAAGGGCCTCGTCCCGCCGGTGGGCGAGCTGCCCACCGCCTTCTGCGCCCAGCGCGCGGGCGGTCGCCCCGTCGCCTGCCTCGGCGGCCCGGCGCACGCCGCCGACGCCGTCGAGCACGGCGCCTCGATCGTCCTGGCGTGCGGCGACGCGGAGCTGCTCGCCCAGCTGCGGCGCCTGTTCGCCGAAGCGGGCTTCGACGCGGAGACCACGCGCGACGTCGTCGGCGTGGACCTCGCGGGCGTCGCGAAGAACGCCGCCGTCCTCGCCGCCACGACCGCCGCCGTCGGCGGCCCGAACGCCTCGGGCGCCGCCGCCGGCAAGGTCTTCTCCGAGATCGCCGCCTACGCCGGAGCGCTGGGAGCCCGGCCCGAGACGTGGACGGGCCTCGCGGGCGCCGGCGACCTGGTCGCCTCCGTCGTCGCGGCGGGCGGGCGCAATCGCCGGGCCGGCGAGCTGCTCGCGCGCGGGCTGCCGCAGCGGGAGATCCGCCCCGCGATCGGCCAGGTCGCCGAGTCGCTCGACGCGCTGCCGCTGCTGGTCACCGCGCTCGAGGCGCGCGGCATCCGCGCTCCCGCGACCCGCTCGCTCGCCGCCGTCGTCACCGGTGAGGGGAGCGCGACCGCGTTCGCCGACGAGGTCACCAAGCCGCGCCGCATCGTGGGCGCGAGGGTCGTCTGACGGGGGCGGGGGTAGGCTGGCATGCGTGGACAAGGCCGAGCTCGACCGCCGCTTCACGGAGCTCTACAAGGCGCACCTGCGCGACGTCTACTCGTACAGCTACTACCGGGTGGGCAACCACCACGACGCCGAGGACCTCACGGAGCAGACGTTCCTGCAGGCGTACCGGCACTTCGAGCGGGCCCTGTCGGAGTCCGCCGGCCGGCCGCTGCGGCCCTGGCTCATCCGGATCGCCCACAACCTGGCGGCGAACCTGTATCGCGACCGGTCGCGCAAGCCGCAGACGGCGCTGGACGCGGTCGCCGAGCCGGAGGGCCTGCACACGACGGAGGATCTCGTCGAGGGGCGCGAGGAACTGCGCGAGATCCTCGAAGGCGTGCAGCAGCTCCCGGACGACCGCCGCGAGGCGCTGATCATGCGGTTCGCGCTCGGGATGGACAACAAGGAGATCGCACGCGCCCTGGGCCGCACGGACGGCGCGACGAAGGTCCTGATCCATCGCGCGATCCGGCAGCTGGAGGGCATCGTCCGAGAGCCGCAGCAGGTGTGAGCGCATGACCGCCGATTCTCAGCGTGGCGATCTCGAGGCGCTCCTCAGCCGTGCGCTGGCGCCGGTCGACCCGCCCGAGCACCTGAGCGTCCAGCTCGAGGACACGCTCACGACCATCCACGCCCTCGCCGCCGACGAGCTCGAGGCCTGGGAGCTGCGCGCGCTGCACGACCCCCGCACCTGGGTGCGCCCCGCCGCGGCCGCGGCGATCGGGACGGTCGCCGCGGGCGGCCTCGCCGTCCTGCAGGCGCGCCGGCGCCGCGGGCGCCCGAAGGTGGGCGACGCCGACCCCGTCGAGTTCGCCGCCGGGGCCGTGCGCACGATCGCGGGCGAGGTCGAGCGGCGCCTGCGCCGCTGAACGTCCGCGCCGCGGTGATCGGCGTCCCCGCACCGGTCGTATGACCCCCATACCCGGTCGCTCCCCGCATCTGTCGCCGTACCTGGCTCCCGCCGTCCCCAAGCTTCCCGGTGACGACGCGCCGCCCGTCGAGCCGCCGCCGGCGCTGAAGGAGCGGATCATGGCCGTCGTCCGCGCCGAGGCCTGCGCCGCGACGGACGGTCGCGCGCCCGTGGTGCTCCGGGCCAGCGCCTCGTCCGCGTCGGCGCCGGGCGCCGGTGGGACGCTCACCGTGCTCGGCGACCGCACGGTCCTGCGCGCCTGGGGGTTGCCCGCGCCGCCGCGTGGGCGCGCCTACCGCGTGTGGCTGCTGCGCGGCGCCGGCCCGTACCTGCCGGACCCGGGGCCGGCGCTGGCGCTCGACGCGGACGGGAACGCAAGCCTCGCGCTCCCGATGATCGCGGGCGCCGCCGAGATCGTGGTCGCGCTCGACGACGCGGCGCCGGCGCTGCGCGTGGCGGTCCCGCCCGGCGTGGCGGCCCGCGCCGGCCGGTAGGGTGGGCACGGCCGCCCCGCCGACCCGATGAGCACGCAGACCGAGATCACCTGCTACCGCCACCCGGGCCGGGAGACGCGCGTCTCCTGTTCCAGCTGCGGGCGCCCGATCTGCCCGGACTGCATGACGCCGAGCCCGGTCGGGATGCGCTGCCCGGAGTGCTCCTCGCAGACGACGCAGGTCCGCACGCTCACCGCGCCCGGCGGCGAGCCGCGAGCCACGATCGCCCTGATCGTCATCTGCGTGCTCGCCTACCTCGCGGAGGGCAACTTCGGCGTGAGCGGCGGCAGCGGGGCGCTCTTCCGCGACGGGGCGCTGTTCGGGCCGCTGGTCGAGGCCGGCGAGTGGTGGCGCCTGGTGACGTACGGCTTCCTGCATGCGGGACTGCTGCACATCGGCTTCAACATGCTGCTGCTGTGGCTGTTCGGCCGCGAGATGGAGCCGCAGCTCGGCACCCCGCGCTTCCTCGGCATCTACTTCTCCTCGCTGCTCGCCGGAGCCTTCGGCGCGCTGCTGGTCTCCCCGAACGCGGCGACGGTCGGCGCCTCGGGCGCGATCTTCGGCCTGATGGGCGCCTCGGCGGCGATCATGTACGCCCGCGGCATCAACCCGTTCCAGACCGACGTCGGCATGCTGATCCTCTTCAACCTGGGGCTCGGCTTCTTCGTGTCCAACGTGTCGATCGGCGGCCACATCGGCGGCCTCGTCGGCGGTGCCCTCGGCGGGCTGGCCGTCGCGGCCGGCGACCGGCGCGGGCAGGCGTGGATCGGCTGGGCCGGGCTGGCCGGGGTCGCGATCGGCGCGGTCGTCGGCGCCGAGCTCGTGGCCTGACTCAGACGGGCTCGAACGCGAGCGCGGGGCCGGGCGCATCGGGCACGGCGCGCGGGTGCAGGACGTGCGCGAGGGTCTCCAGGCCGTCCACGAGCCGGGGCCCGGGGCGCGAGAACGTCGCGGAGGCGTCGACCGCGACGACCAGCCGCGCGCCGAGCGTCGCGAGCTGTGCGGCGTGGGTCTCGGCCTCCTCGAGCGACCGCGCGGCGTCGTACCCGCACGGCATCACGACGACCACCTCGGGCTCGGCGGCGGCGACCAGCTCCCAGGTCGTCTGCAGCGACGGCTCCCCGGGCATCCCGAGGACATCGATGCCGCCGGCCAGCTCGATGAGCTGCGGGGTCCAGTGGCCTGCCACGAACACGGGGTCGAGCCACTCGATCGCGGCGACCGTCACGCGCGGCTCGTCCTTGACGGCGATCCGCACCGCGTCGACCCGCGCGCGCTGCCGGGCGATGAGGTCGAGTGCCGCCGCCTTCGCGCCCGTGGCCTGCGCGATCGTGCGCACGTCTCCCATGGTCTCGCCGAACGTTCGCGGGTCCAGCGCGACGACCTGAGGGCGGTCCGGGAGCCGCGCGGCCACGGCCTTGACCTCCTCGTAGCTCACGGCGCACACCGGGCACAGCTCCTGGGTGACGATGAGATCCGGCTCGAGCTCGCGCAGCAGCTCCTCGTCGAGCGCGTAGATCGCCGCGCCGCGCTCGGTCCGCTCGCGCACCGCGGCATCGATCTCGCGCGAGGACAGCCCGGGCGGCAGCTCATCGCGCGTGACGTGGGGGAGGTCCAGGGCCTGCGCGGGGTGGTCGCACTCGTGCGTGACGCCGACGACGTCGTCGCCGAGCCCGAGCGCGAACAGCAGCTCGGTGGCGTGGGGGACGAGGCTCACGATGCGCACACGCGGATCGTAGACTCGCGGCCATGAGCACGCTGCCGCCTGCGGAGATCACCGAACGGCTCGCCGGCGGGCCGTGGCGCCTGGACGACGGCGTGATCGTCCGCGACGTGCAGGTGGCCGACTTCACCGCCGCGATGGCGGTCGCGAACGCCGTCGCGCAGGCCGCCGAGGTCGCGGGTCACCACCCGGACATCCTCGTCCACGGCTGGAACCGCGTCCGGCTGACGCTCTCCACGCACAGCGCGGGCGGAGTCACGGACGCCGACCTGGCGCTCGCGGCGACCATCGACGCGCTCCTCGCCGGCTGAGCGGTCCGGCGGCGGGATACACTGCCCGCGGCGAACGAGCGTGCCGGACGACCTTCCTCGAAGTAGCGGCCCCCGGGCCGCCAGCCCATGACCGCGCTGCTGATCGTCGCGGTCCTCGTGCTCGTCCTCGTGAACGGGTTCTTCGTGGCTGCCGAGTTCGCGCTCGTGCGCGCCAACCGCAGCCGCCTCGATGACCAGGCGCGCGAGGGCCAGCGCGGCGCCGCGCGGGCCGCGCGCCAGCAGGAGGACCTGAGCCAGTATCTGTCGGCCTGCCAGTTCGGCATCACGCTCGCCTCCCTGGGCATCGGCTTCCTCGGCGAGCCGGCGGTGGCCAGTCTGTTCGAGCCGCTGCTGGGCGGCCCGTTGTCGCACGGCGCCTCGGTCGCGGTCTCGGTCGCGATCGCCTACGTCGTCGTCACGGCCGTCCACGTCGTCGCCGGAGAGCAGGTGCCGAAGATCTTCGCGATCGTCAATGCGGAGAGCGTCGCCCAGCGCGTGTCGCGGCCGCTCGGCTGGTTCGAGCTCGGCATGCGCCCGTTCATCGTCGCGCTCAACGGCGCCGCCAACGCCATCCTGCGCGTCATGCGCATCGACCCGACCGCCCAGCTCGACGAGGGCGGCTCGGCGGAGGACCTGAAGCTCCTGATCGCTCAGGGCCGGCTCGGCGGGAAGCTCGACCCGGGCGAGGCGGGCATGCTCGCCGGCGTCTTCGAGCTGCACGAGCAGGAGGCGCGGCAGGTGATGACGCCGATCCCGGCCGTCGTCACCGTGGACGTCGCCGACGACGTCGAGACCGCGCTGCGCCGCTGCGTCAGCTCCGGCCACACGCGGCTCGTGGTGACCGAGGACGAGAGCGCTGATCGCGTCCGCGGGACCGTGCACTCCAACTCGCTGGCGCGCCTCTACATGGCCGACGGCCCCCGCGCAGCGATCGACGGCCTCGTCAAGCCCGCGCTGATCGTCCCGGAGACCAAGCCGCTGGACGACCTCCTGGCGGATCTGCAGCGGGAGCGCTCGTCGATCGCGGTCGTCGTCGACGAGTACGGTCGCACCGCGGGGATCGTCACCGTGGAGGACATCGTCGAGGAGGTCGTCGGCGAGATCGACGACGAGACCGACCCTGCGGGCGGCGCCGTGCGGCACCTGGCCAACGGCGACTGGTTCGTGCGCGGGCACGTCGCCATCGCCGACCTGCTCGACCACGAGATCGAGCTGCCGGTCGACAGCGATGCCTACAACTCGGTCGGCGGGCTCGTGTTCGACGAGCTCGGACGGTTGCCGCGGCGCGGCGACGTCGTCCACGTCGACGGCTACGCGATCCGCGTGGAGTCCGTGCGCGAGAACCGGGTCGAGGCCGTGCGCATCAGGCGCCGGGAGCCTGCGCCGGAGCCGCCCGGCCCGCCCGCGAGCTGACCGGCCGCCGCAGAACGAAACCGGCCCGCTTGCGCGGGCCGGTCCGGTGCTTCTGGGAGGAGGTGCACTGTGTATGTGTGCGAGGTGCGTTCGCAGGAATGACTCTCTCGCGTCGCGCTCAACGCTCCCTAAAGCGGCGGTACGAAGTTCCTAAGACCGTCCGGAGTCCCGGCGCCCGCGGGTGACCCCGGAAAGCAGACCGGCCCGCAAGGGGGAATCTTGCGGGCCGGTCGTGAGAAGCGCCTGGGGCCTGATGTGGCGGTGTCCAGTCGCCGGGCCCCGCAGCTGTGGGAGGAGGTGTTTCCCTGAGCTGGGAGGATCATGCCGCCCGGATCTCAAGCCCCGATCAAGGGTCTCGAAAAGGTGCGTAACCCTTCAGGCGCGGGGCAGCGCGTCGACTCGCGCGACCCATGCCTGAAGGCGCGGAAGGCGCCCGGCGACGGGCAGGTGCTCGTGCAGGATCGTGTGAAAGCGCTCGGGATCGCCGGCCTCCGGGGCGACCACCCCGTACTTCAGGAACGGGAACGCCACCACGTCCAGCACGCCGAGCCGGTCGCCCAGGAGGAAGTCGCTCCCGTCCAGCAGCGCCTCGAACCACGGCAGCGTCGCCGCGATCTGCCCGGAGAGCCCGGCGAGCACGGCGGCGTCCGGCTGCTCCTCGTCCAGTTCGTCGTCGATCGCGTTGGGCGCGCGCTTCCAGACCTCGTTGAACCAGGCGACCGCGATGTCGGCGCGAGCGCGCGCGGCGGGCTCCTGCGGCCAGAGGGGCGGATCCGGATACCGCGCGTCGAGCCAGGCGAGGATCGCCGTCGAGTCGGCGACGACCTCGTCGCCGGCCTCGAGCACCGGCACGAGGTCCTGGCCGCTCAGTGCGACGAGCGCGCGGCGGTCCGCGGGATCCACGTCCACCCACTGCACGCTGAGGCCCTTGTGCCCGAGCGCCAGCGCGACCCGCTCGACGTTCGTCGAGAACGGGATGCGGTGGACCCGGAGCTCCATGGGGCCCGGGTCAGCCGTAGTTGTAGAAGCCGCGCCCGCTCTTCTTGCCGAGTGCGCCCTCGGCGATCAGCGCCTGCACCTTGGGCGGCACCGTCGCGCCGATCTCACGGCCGATGGCGGCCGAGACGTCCAGGCCGACGAAGTCGATGAGCGCCAGCGGCCCCATCGGGTGGCCGGCGCCGAGCTTCATGCACTCGTCGACGTCCTCGGGCCGCATGCCGTGCTCCTCCATGAAGTCGACGGCGGAGAAGAGGTAGGGGAACAGGAGCTTGTTGACGACGAAGCCCGGCGAGTCGGGGACGACGACGGCGGTCTTCCCGAGCGCCTCGCAGAGGGCGGTCGCGCGCGCGATCGTCGTCTCGGATGCCTGGGAGGGGAAGGCGAGCTCGATGAGCTGCATCCGCGGGACCGGGTTGAAGACGTGCAGGCCGGCGAACCGGTCGGGGCGGCCGCTGGCGACCGCCAGGTCGGAGATCGAGAGCGACGAGGTCGTCGTCGCGATGATCGCCTCCGCGTCGGCGACACCGTCCAGGTGCCCGAGCACCCCGCCCTTGACGGCGGGCTCCTCGGCGACGGCCTCGACGAGGAACGTGGCCCCCGCGAGGTCGGCCCACGCGGTCGTCACGGTGACCACGCCGGGACCGGCGTCGTCGCCGAGGCGATCGCGCTGCTTGGCGATCGCCGCGGTGGCGCGCTCGGCCGACGCGTCGGAGCGCGCGTAGAGGTGGACATCGGCGAGCTTGGCGGCGACGACGGCGAGGCCGGTCGCGATGGCGCCGCTGCCGGCGATTGCGAGACGTTCATCGGACATGGGCGCGGCACCTTAGCCGGAAGCCCCCTGGGTATGCTCGGTCGCATGGATCATGGTGCCCCGTCGAGCTGGCTGGTTGCGAGCCCCGGACTGGAGGTCGTCTCGTCCGACGGGCTCGACGTCGGGTCCCTGCGGCACGTCCTCGGCGTCGAGGAAGAGGACATCTTCGACGGGATCGTCATCGAGGCCCGCGGCGGCGGCATGCGGTTCGTCGACGCCGCGGACGTCGCGGAGTTCTTCGAGGGCGCGGTGGTGCTGCGCCTTGACGGCGCCGCGTGCGAGCACCTTCCGGCACCGCAGCCCGCGCCCGGCGGGCTCAAGGCCACGGGCGACACGCCACCCCCGGGGCCCCTCCAGCGCAAGCTGCACCGGGCCTGGGAGCTCATCTCCGGCGAGGGCTGATCGCGCACACGGGCGTGCAGCACGAGCACGACCGGCGCTGATCGGAGAGGATCGCCCGATGCGCCAGCTCACGAGCCTCGACGCCCAGTTCCTCGCGCTGGAGAGCGCGCGCCAGACCGGGCATGTCGGAGGCGTCGCGATCCTCGACCCGTCGACCGCCCCGGGCGGCGAGATCTCGGCGGCCGGGATCCAGGAGCTGATCGCGGGCCGGCTGTCGCTGCTGCCGCCGCTGCGATGGCGTCTGGCGGAGGTCCCGCTCGGGCTCGACCACCCGTACTGGATCGACGATGCGGACTTCGACCTCGAATACCACGTGCGCGAGACGGCGCTCCCGCCGCCCGGCGACGAGGACCAGCTCGCCGAGCAGGTGGCGCGGATCTGCGCGCGGCCGCTGGACCGCTCCCGCCCGCTGTGGGAGATCTATCTCATCCACGGGCTCGCCGACGGGCACGTCGCGATGCTCACGAAGATCCATCATGCCGTCATCGACGGCATGTCCGGGGCCGAGATCATGGGCCTGCTGCTCGACCTGAGCCCGGACGGCCGCGAGCTGCCCGACGTCGAGGACGACTACCGCGGCGAACGGGCGCCCGGGGAGCTCGAGATGTTCGCCCGTGGGCTGATGGCGGTCCCGCGCTACCCGCTGCGGGCGCTGCGCGCGCTGCCGCACGCGATCCCGAACATCGACGAGACCCCGTTCGCGACGCTCCCGGGCGCCGGCCTCATCGGCCGGCTGGCGGGCGAGGTCCAGCACGTCGTCCTGCGCGAGAACGGCGGCCCCGGCCGCGCGAAGCTCGTCGCGCCGAAGACGAGCTTCAACGGCCGCGTGTCCGCGCACCGGCGCTTCGTCTTCGGCCGCATCCCGCTCGCCGAGGTGAAGGCCGTCAAGAACGCGCACGGCGTCACCGTCAACGACGTCGCGGTGTCGATCTGCGCGGGCGCGGTCCGGCGCTGGCTGCTCGAGCACGACGAGCTGCCGAACGAGCCGCTGGTCGCGCAGATCCCCGTCTCGGTGCGGACCGGCGATCAGGTGGGGACCTACGGCAACCGCATCCTCCTGATGAGCGCGCCGCTGTTCACCGACATCGCCGACCCGGTGCTGCGCCTGCAGCGCACGCACGACGGGCTCGCGGACATGAAGGAGCGCCACCGCGCGCTCCCGGCCGAGCTGCTGCAGGACGCCAACAACTTCATCCCGCCCGCCGTCTTCGCGCAGGCCGCGCAGCTCACGTTCCGGCTTTCGACGAGCCGGCCCGGCCGTCCCGCCTGGAACCTCGTGATCTCGAACGTCCCGGGGCCACAGGTGCCGCTGTACATGGCCGGCGCGCGGCTCGTCGCGAACTACCCGGTCTCGGTGATCACCGACGGCATGGGCCTGAACATCACGCTCATGAGCTACTGCGGGAGCGTCGACTTCGGCATCGTCGCCGACCGCGAGCAGATGCCCGACGCCAAGCGGCTGATGGACTGGCTGGAGGACGAGCTGGCGGCGCTCGCCTGAGCCCGTCAGTCCTCGCGCTCGGCGCCGTCGCGCTCGAGCGCGCCGACGAGCACGTCCGGGAGCGGGCACGGGGCACCCGCGTCGTAGTCGTACCCGACGAGCGCTCCCCAGCCCTCGGCGAGCAGCCGCCCGTCGGCCACGCTCTCCATCCGGAACGCGATCCGCACGCTCGAGCGGCGCAGGTGCGACGGGCGCACGTGGGTGCGGATCTCCTCGTCGAAGAACGCGGGCGCGCGGTAGTTGATGTGGCACTCGGCGAAGATGAGGCCCCAGTCGCCCTCCGGCTCGGCCGGCCGGTGGGAGGGGATCACCGTCGTGATGTAGGCGATCCGCGCGCTCTCGAAGAACTGCAGGAACGCGACGTTGTTCAGGTGCCGCATCGCGTCGAGGTCGCCGAAGCGCACCCGGTCCACGTAGGCGAACGGCCAGCTCTCCGGGACGTCGCTCATCCCCAGCGCAGCCCGAGCTCGTGGGCCGCCACGGGGAGCGGGCTCGCCGGCAGGCCGTCCGGCGGGACGGGCGCGTTGTAGCCCGTCGGTGCGACGTCGTTCGGCCCGTCGGGGTGGAAGACCGACGCGAGGTACTGGATGTGCCCGCGGCCGACCCCGAGCTCGAACTGCCCGCCGCCGTACATGCCGATCCCGCGCTCTGCGCAGGTGTCGTACATGTGGAACAGGCGCCGCAGCGGGCCGAAGCGGCTCGGCTTGACGTTGACGATCTCGGGCACGAACGGCAGGGCGTCGACGTCCTCGACGCTGTGGATGTTCGCGTCCCAGGTGATCCGCGCACGGTGGGGGAGCAGCGCGGCGTCGGTCTCGGGGGTGAGCTTGGGATCCTCGATCCACGCGTCCGGGAACGCGTCGGCGATCCGCGCGTAGAACACGGGGTCCGGGACGGTGTCGACCACGGTGCCCTCGTAGAGGCCCTTCAGGTCGACGGAGTCCACGGCCCCGGTCCGCTGGAGGGTCGCGATGATGGCGTCATCCCAGTCGGGCGTGGGGTCGAGCTTGAAGCGCAGGGTCGGGTAGCGCTCGAGCAGCCGCGTGACGCGGCCGACGTCCGGCGGCTCGTCAGGGCCGTTGAGCCGCAGCGAGCACACGAACGTCACGGGCCGCGGCTCGCGGCCGAGGTGCGCGTGCAGCGAGGTGCCGGCCTGGCGCAGCGCGAGGTCGAGGGCCGCGGACTCGTAGCCCCAGACGCGGTAGTCGACGGACGCCGGGTGCCGGGCCGGCTCCGGCCACAGGTCGAGCGCCTCGAGGTGCTCGCAGAACGTGCCGAGCGTCCAGGTGCCCGCGAGCGGCTGGACGGCGCCCGCGCCCTGCAGCGCGAGCTGGTCGTCACCGTCGTAGCCGACGTCCTCGCCGAGGCCCTCGTGGCCGCCGCCGCGGAGGTGGTAGGTCGTGCTGCGGCGCAGGAACCCGCTGGACACGTTCGTCTCCCGGGCCTCCAGGTCGTACTCGTCGATCCGCAGCGGCAGGTCGGCGAGCGAGTCGTAGGTGCTCATCGTCGTGTCTCCTCATCGGCGGGTGCCGGCGTGCCCTGCGCCTCGAGCCGCGCGACCAGCTCGTCGAGCCGCAGCTCCTCGAGGCCCTGGCTGACGGCGTCGAGCTCGCCGGCGCAGTATTCGACCAGACCGCGGCCCTCCTTCACGAGGTCCAGGGTCTCGCGCAGGCCGGCCTCGCCGGTGTCCAGCCGGCGGATGATCTCCTCCAGCCGGGCGGTCGCGGTCTCGTAGGTGCGCTCCGTGTCGGTCATGTCCGCCGTTCCTCGATCGTCGCGTCGAGCGAGCCGTCGGCGAACGTGATGCGCACGTCGCCCGCCTCGCGTGCCCGGGCGGCCGTGGTGACCACGTCGCCCTCGCGGTCGTCCACCATCGCGTATCCGCGTTCCAGGACGCGCCGCGGGTCGTGGGCGCCGACGGCGAGCGCGAGCCCGTCGAGCGACCGGCGCCGGGCGGCCGTCTCGGCCCCGGCGCCCGCGCTGGCCTTGCGCCGCAGCACGAGCGCGTGCGTCGCCGCTGCGCCGCGGCGGTCGCCGAGCCGCCGCACCGCGGCCGCGCGCAGCTCGCGGAGGCCCTGGTGCAGGTCACGCCGCTGGCGCGCGAGGTGGTCGGACGGCACGCGCGCGTGGCGGGCGAGCACGCGGGCGCGGTCGAGCACGGCGCGGCTGCCGTGGCGTCCCAGCGCCCTCGCGCCGGTGAGCGTGCGGGCGCGCTCGGCGACGAGGTCCAGGGGCACGGCCGCCTCGGCGGCGTGCGTGGGCGTCGAGCAGCTGACCGCTGCGACGTCGTCGATGAGCATCCGGTCGGTGTGGTGGCCCACGCTCGCGATCACGGGGACGCGCAGCAGCGCGACGGTCCGGCACAGCGTCTCGTCGCTGAACGCGAACAGGTCGGCCAGCGAGCCGCCGCCGCGGGCAACGATGACGACGTCGACCTCCTCGATCGCCGCGAGGTCCTGCAGCGCCGCCGTGACGGCCGACGCGGCGCGCCGATCCTGGACGGGGGCGAATGCCCACACCAGGCGGCCGGCCCAGCCGCGGCGGCGCAGCCCCGCGAGCACGTCGTCGCGGGCCTTCCCGCCCTCGCCGGTCACGACGCCGATGGTGCGCGGCAGCGTCGGGAGCGGCAGCTGCTTCTGCGGGAGGAACAGGCCCTCGGCCTCCAGGCGCCGGCGCAGCTCGGCGAGCTGCGCCAGCAGATCGCCCTCGCCGGCGACGCGCAGGCCGGTGACGTCGAAGGAGAAGCCGGGGGAGGCGGTGCGGCTGCCCGGGTAGTAGTCGGGCCCGCCGGCGACGACGACCTGGGCGCCGTCGGCGAGCGCGCCCTCGGGCAGCCCGAGCGCGTCGAGGCGGTTGCCCCAGATCGAGCACTGTGCCGCGCCCTCGCCGTCGCGCAGCTCGAAGTACGCCTTCGCGCGCGAGCGGCGCAGGTTCCAGACCTCGCCGAAGAGCTGCACGCGCGGGCGTCCCCGCAGGAACTCCTGGAAGCCCTTCGCCCAGACGCCGACCGGGTAGGGGCCGGGGAGGGCGCTGCCGTCGATGCCGTCGGGGCGCCGGGCGGCGGCGTCGGCCACCGCGTGCTCAGGCGTCCGGCCGGTCGTTCACCGAGGCGAGCGGGGCCATGCCGTCCTCGGCGCGGTGCCCGCGCTGCTCACCGTCCAGGCCGAGCGTCGCCAGCCGCTCCATCTCCTGCTCGCCCAGGAGGCGCGCCGGGCTGTCCGCCGGCAGGCCCGCGATCAGACGGGCGATCCGGTTGCGGATCTGCAGCGCGAAGTGGGGCGTCGAGGCGCCGCACAGCTCGCGCACGTCCGCGACCGTGACCTGCGGGGTGCTGCTGCGGGTGGGGTTCTCGGCTTCGCTCACGGCTTCCTGGCTTTGACGGGGGCGATCTCGAGCAGGCCGTCGATCGTGGCCTGCGCCGCGACGCCCACCGCCTGCGGGTCGCCGACGATCCAGCCGTGATTGTAAACGCCGCGCACCGGGTCGCTCGAGTAGCCCGGTCGCACGTCGAGCAGGTACTCGGCGACCGAGGCGGGCAGCGAGCCGCCCGGGGCGGTGATGAGGAGCGGGCCGTACATGCCGCTCGCCGACAGGGGGGCGGCGGCGCCGGCGTCCCCGGGCCGGCCCGGGTTGGCGAACGCGAACCCGTGGCCCGGATCGACGATCCCCCAGCCGAACGCGCCGTCCTGGAAGCGCGCGAACGCGACGGCCGTGCGCGGCGCGTCGGCCTCTGCGATGCGCGTCACGGTGCCCAGGCGCGACAGCTCGCCCTCGACGCTCGCGGCCACGACGCTCGCGGGCCCGAGCAGGTAGATCCGCGGGCGGCCGTGCGCGCGGATCGCGGCGGCTGTCGGCGCGGGCAGCCGGTCGCGCGCGGTGAAGAGAACCGGGTCGCCGGACTTCGCCGCCCACGCCGCGGCGGGCATCGCGAACTGCGGGGCGTCAGCGGGGACGACGATGACCGACGCGCTCGGCCGTCCGGCGACGCGCGAGCGGTAGTCGTCGATGTTCCGGGCGAGCGTGTAGGGGTCGGCACCGGCGAGCGAGGTGACGCGCAGGCCCTCGGGGCCCGCGGCCGTCCCCAGGCGGATGGCCTGGGCGCCGTTGGCCTTCGCCGAGCCCCCGGGGCGCAGCGCCCGCAGGGCGTCGGCGGTCGCGGACGGGATCTCGCCGTTCGCCGTGTAGAGCAGCGGGGCACGCAGCGGGGGCGCCATCAGGACGGCGCCGGCGAGCGCGCCGCGCCAGTCGCCCTCGTCGGCGAGCGTGACGGCGTCCGGAAGCTGGCCCGGGCCGCCTCCGGGGAAGACGATGCGCGCGACCGCCGCCGCCGTGTCGACCGGATCGGCGGTGGCGACGCGCGTGGTGTTCTTCGTGGCGGTCGCCGGGTAGCCGTCCACGGTGGCGGGCGCGACGGGCGTCCCCGGCGTGCCGGACGCCGAGCCCGCCGTCACGGTGCGTGTCGTCGTGTCCCCGCCGCGCCCGCAGGCGCCCAGGCCCGCGGCGAGAGCGGCGGCGGCGACCACGGCGGCGATGCGGGTCGGTGCGGGCATGCGACGCGAGCGTAGCGGGGGGCCGGACCGGGCCCGCCGCTCGCCGGATTCCCGCTGCTTGCGGGAATCTCAGGCGCCGGCGGGCACGGCTCCCGCGTTCCGTCCGACGGCCTGCGCTACAGTGCCGCGATCAACGACGCCGAATCTCCGCTGAAGCGGGGACCGGGGGACCCAGAGTTTGGGGCTAGTCGCGCGGTGATTCCGTGCGAGGCGCATTGCGCCAGCCCGTCAGCTAACTCCGGAGGCGGACGACCGAAAGACCAGACCGAGTGCGATTCCGCGCAACCACGATGTGCATGCTGGCCATCCTGCTCGGCGCGGCCGTGCCCGCCTCCGCCGGGGCCGCCAAGGCGCAGACGCACTCGTCGGCCGTCGCGGAGCAGGTCATCGTCGGCGGGCAGGCCTTCGGCGCACCGAACGCCGCCGACGTCCAGACCGTCCCCGGCACGCGCGCCAAGCTGCTCGCCAACGGCCAGGCCGCCGCGCCGGCCGGCGCCCCGCTCGAGGTGCAGCAGGCCATCTGGGCCGCGAACCGCATCATCGGCATGCCGTACGTGTACGGCGGCGGGCATCAGCGCTTCGACGACGACGGGTACGACTGCTCCGGCACCGTCTCGTACGCCCTGCACGGCGCCTCGATCATCGACACGCCGATGGACTCCGGCACGTTCATGCGCTGGGGCGCGGCCGGCAGGGGCGACTGGATCACCGTCTACACGAACCCCGGTCACGCGTACGTCGTGATCGCGGGCCTGCGGCTCGACACGAGCGCCGCGGGCGACCCGCGCGGCGGCAAGGGCCCGCGCTGGCGCCCGAACCTGCGCAGCAACCGCGGGTTCCGCGCGCGCCACGCCGACGGGCTGTAGCCCGCCGGATATGGTCCGGCGCATGAGCGCCGGCTACCGCACCCTCCACCTCGACGACATCGAAACCGTCCGCGTCCCGGACCCGGACGTCCCGGGCTGGAAGCCGGTGCGGCGAGAACTGGGCATCCAGGCCTTCGGGACGAACGCCTACGTCGCGTCCGAAGCCGGCGAACTCGTCGTCGAGCCGCACGACGAACTGCCGCGCGACGGCGACCCGGCCGGCCACCAGGAGATCTACCTGGTGCTCGACGGCGCGGCGCGGTTCACGGTGGACGGCGAGACGTTCGACGTTCGCAAGGGCGGGATCGTGTTCCTGGAGGACCCCGCGCTGCGCCGCCAGGCGGTCGCGCTGGAGGCCGGCACCGTCGTGTTCGCCGTCGGCGGTCCCGCCGGCGAGGTCTTCGTCCCCTCGCCGTGGGAGGACGAGTTCTACGAGCAGGGGCGCAGCGAGACGTCCTGAAGGGCGCTCGGGGGCGTCCTGGCGGCTGCTCGGGAGCGTCCTGGCGGGTCGCTGAGATTCATCAGACCGGCTTTGCCGGTCTGTCCTGCCGGGGGGCCGTTCCTAGTCGGGAATGAGCCCCTCGCCGGTGAACTCCTCGCCGGCCTCGGCGAACGAGAGGTCCGCGGGCGGGAGGATCACGTCGGACGGGTGCAGGTCATCGGCGGGCAGACGCTCGCCGTCGGTGCGCACCATGTTCAGCAGCCCGTCGAAGGAGGCGTGGAACGCGGCCTCGTCGCCGGCATCGACAGCAGCGACGGCGGCGTTGTCGAGCTCGTTGACGCGTTCGCGCACGCTGTCGGCGAGCGTCCACTGACCCTCGCCGGAGATACGGACGATCATGCCCGGTCCTCCTCGGTCGCGTCGCCGTCGATGGTCTCGGCGGCGGCGTCTCCGGCCTCGAGCTCACCCGACGCGGCGGGTGCGCCGGAGCCGAGCTCGGCCTTCATCTGCGCCAGCTCGTCATCGACGACGCTCGTGCTGGACAGCTCGCGCAGCTGACGATCGATGTCGTCCTCGCCGGGGCCGAGCTGGGTGAGGTCCTCGAACGTCCCGGCCGCCTCGAGCTCGGACACCGCGTCGGCGCGCGCCTTCATCGTCTCGACCTTGTCCTCGGCGCGCTGCATCGCGAGGCCGACGTCGGCCATCTCCTCGCCGACGCCCGTCGCCGCCTCGCTGATCCGCACCTGGGCCTCCGCGGCGGAGTACTGCGCCTTGATGACCTCCTTCTTGGTGCGGAAGGCCTCGACCTTCGTGCGCAGCTTCTTCTCGGACTCCGTGAGCCGCTCCTGCTGTGCCTCGAGGTCCTTCACCTGCGCGTCGAGCGTCTGCAGCTCGGTCTGCAGCCCGTTCTTGCGCTCCAGGGCGACGCGGGCGAGCTCCTCGTTGCCCTGGGCGAGCGCCTGGCGGGCCTGCGTGTCGAGCTTGACGACCTGCTGCTCGAGCTTCTGCGACTGCATCTGCAGGCGCTTCTTCGACGTCACGACGTCGGCGATGCCCTTCTTGACGTTCTGCAGCGCCTCGAGCTGCTTCTGATAGCTGTAGTCGAGCGTCTCGGCCGGATCCTCCGCCTTGTCGAGGATCTTCGAGACCTTCGCCTTGATGACGGTGGACATGCGCCCTCCGAGTCCGGCCATCGGTGCTGCTCCTTCGCTCGTCGTGATCGGTCCGGCCGCCAGCCTATCGGGCGGCAGCCGCGGGTCAGATCGGTATGCCCCAGAGCGGGAACCAGCGGTCCAGCTCGGGCTCGATCGGGAGGTCGGCGCCGATGACGGCGCGCAGGCGCAGCTCGCGCTCGGTTGCCCGCTCCTGCGCGGCGGCGTCGCCGGCCGGCGCGAACGGGTACCAGGTGCCGCGCTTGTAGTTGTAGATGAAGTACAGCGGGGCTCCGTCGGCGTCCTGGAAGGCGAACACCGCGCACAGGATGCGCTCGGCGTACCCGTCGATCCGGAGCTGGTCACTGACCGCGTTGACCCCGACCGCGAGGTCCTCGACGTCGGGGTCGCGCACGATCATCCAGCGGTAGCCGAAGCTGTCCTCGCTCGTCGCGATCGTCGAGCCGGTCTCGGTCCCCGTACCGCGCAGCACCTCCTCCATGTCGGCGGCGATGCGCTCGAAGTCGCCGGTCGCGAGCGGCTGGAAGACGATCGCCGCGGTGCCGCGCGACACGATCCGGTGCTCGGTCTCGAGGGTGATGTAGGCGGTCGCGATCGCGAACAGCCGGTCGGGCGCCGGTCCGGCGACCTTGCGGCGCCCGAGGATCGCGTCGAACATCCCCACCTAGATGTCCATCACGCGGCGACGGGGATGGCGCGGCCGGCGGTGCCCTGCAGCTCGCTCTCCATCCGCGCGAGCGCCGCGATCCGCTTGTCCATCGGCGGATGCGTGGAGAAGATGTTGAACAGGGACGCCTTGGCGCTCGCGGGGAAGATGTAGAACGCGTTCATCTCCGCGTGTCGCAGGTCCTGCTTGGGCACGTGCTGCATCTCGCCGCCGAGCTTCATGAGTGCGGAGGCGAGCGCGGACGGACGGCCGGTCAGGATCGCCGCGCCGCGGTCGGCGGCGAACTCGCGGTAGCGCGACAGCGCCTGCATGAGGAAGAACGAGATCGCGTAGACCATCATCGAGACGATGATGACGGCGAAGATGCCGGGGTTCTCGTCGTCGTCGCCGCCGAAGAAGAACGAGAACTGGACGATCATCGACGCGAGCGAGGCGAAGAAGCTCGCGAGCGTCATGATCGCGACGTCGCGGTTGGCGACGTGCGAGAGCTCGTGGGCCATGACGCCCTCGAGCTCGGCGGGGGTCAGCAGGTCCACGATCGCGGTCGTCGCGCAGACCGTCGCGTGCTTGGGCGAGCGGCCGAGCGCGAAGGCGTTCGGCATCGTGGACTCGACCATCGCCACGCGCGGCTTGGGCAGGTCGGCCTGGACGCAGAGGCGATCGATCATCCCGTGCAGCTCGGGGGCCTCCTGGGGCGTCACCTCGCGCGCGCCCATCGATGCGAGCGCGATCTTGTCCGAGCCGAAGTACTGCAGCGGCAGCATGCCGGCGGCGAGCGCGACGATCAGGCCCATGCCCGCCCCGGCCGCGAAGAGCACGGCCATGAAGACGACGTACAGGGCGCCCAGCAGGAACATGGTCAGCAGCATCCGGGCCTGGAGGCCCCGGTCGCGACCGATGACGGAGGTGGAGCGTGACATGAGAGAACTGTTGCGGATTCCCCTTAACGGGTGCTGAAGGGCGCCGACGCTGGTAGCCTCGCACATGGCCGAATCTCCCTGCACAGGCGGGGAGAGCGGGGGACCCATTGGCGGCGCGCAGCGTCGCCGGGGGCGAATCCGGAGCATCGACGCCCCGGTAGCGCGAGAGCGCGAGCCCGTCAGCTCACCTCGCAGGCCCGATTGCAGCCGTTGCCCATGCGCCACCGCACCCATACCGTCCGCCGCCGCATGCCCCGGCGCCTGTTCCTGCTGCCATGCGCGCTGGTCGCGCTCGTCTTCGCCCTCTGGGCGACCCTGCCCATGGGCTCGGGAGCCGCGACGAACCAGGAGCGGCTCAGCGAGCTGCAGGGCAAGATCGAGGCCACGCAGGGGAAGATCGGCCGCAAGAAGGGCACCGAGCGCGTGCTCACCCAGGACATCTCGGCCTGGACCGCGAAGATCCGCCGCCTCGAGGGCCGCATCGGCAGCCTCCAGCGGCGCCAGACCGCGATCCAGTCGGACCTCGACGGCGCACAGGGCAAGCTCGACCGCACGCGCGCCGACCTGCGCTTCGAGCGCGCGCGCCAGGTGCGGCTCAAGGCGCGACTGGCCGAGGGCCGCCGGATCCTCGCCACGCGCCTCGTCGAGCGCTACCAGCAGGACACGCCCGACCTGGTCTCCGTGATCCTCAGCTCGAAGGGGTTCGCCGAGCTGCTCGAACGCGGCGAGTTCCTCCAGCGCATCAACGAGCAGGACCAGCGGATCATCCGGCTCGTCGGGTCCGCCCGGGTCGACGCGCGCGAGAACGCGCAGCGGCTCGGGACGCTCGCCGAGCGCCAGGCCGCGCTCGCCGCGCGGATCGCACGCCGCCGCAACGAGGTCGCCGGCGTCAAGCAGGAGCTGATCGACACGCGCGTCGGCTTCGACCGCACCCGTCAGGGGAAGGCCAGCGCGCTGCAGAACGTCCGTGCGGACCGCCAGGAGCTCGAGGGCTCGCTCTCGGCGATGAAGAAGACCCAGGCCAAGATCCAGGGCGTCCTGGCGACCCCCGGTGGCACGGCGCTCCCGGCGCAGCCGATCAAGGGCGGCGGCCGGATGATCTGGCCGATCCAGGGCGTCCTGACGTCGCCGTTCTGCGAGGCGCGCTCCTGGGAGTCGTGCCACCCGGGGATCGACATCGCAGCGCCCACCGGGACGCCGATCCGCGCGGGGCTCGGCGGCCAGGTCCGCATCGCCGGCCCCACCGGGGGATACGGCAACTACACGTGCATCCAGCACACCGCTTCGCTGTCCTCGTGCTACGGGCACCAGTCGAGCATCGGCGTGAGCGTCGGGCAGAACGTCACCCAGGGACAGGTCATCGGCGCCGTCGGCTCCACCGGCTTCTCCACCGGCCCGCACCTGCACTTCGAGGTGCGTATCAACGGTGCCGTGACGAACCCGATGAACTACTTGTAGCCTCGGGGCCGTGCAGCCCGAGATCGACGTCCTGGGCCTGCCGCTCAAGACCTTCGGCATGATGTTCGCGCTCGGCTTCATCGCCGCGGGCGCGGTCATCCACCGCCGGATGAAGGAGCTGCGGGTCCCCGCCGACTGGGCGTACGAGATGATCTTCGCCGCGCTGCTCGGCGGGCTCGTCGGCTCGCGGCTCTTCTGGATCATCGAGAACCCCGACCGCGTCGACGGCGTCGGCGACCTCGTCGGCGGCTCGGGCCTCGTCTGGTACGGCGGCGTGATCGGCGGCGCGCTGTTCGTCGTCCTCTGGGCGCGCTGGCGCGGATGGCTGAACGCGACGACGTTCGACGTCGCCGCCGTCCCGCTCGCGCTCGGCAACGCGATCGGCCGCGTCGGGTGTCAGCTCGCCGGTGACGGGGACTACGGGAAGCCGTGGGACGGCCCGTGGGCGATGGGCTACCCGGACGGCACGGTCCCGACCGATCCGGGGGAGACCGTCCACCCGACCCCGATCTACGAGACGCTCGCGATGGGGCTCATCGCCTGGGTCCTGTGGACCCTGCGCGACCGGGTGCGCCCGGGGGTCCTGCTGGCGCTGTGGCTCGTCCTCGCGGGGCTCGAGCGCTTCCTCGTCGAGTTCCTGCGCCGCAATCCCACCGAGCTGCTCGGGCTCACGCTCCCGCAGCTGCAGAGCGTCGCGATGATCGTCGGCGGCCTCGTGTGGATGGCGCTCGTGCGGCGCCGCCACGGCTCGGCGTTCCTGCCGCGCGGCGAGCCGTACCCGGGCGTGTACGCGCGCGCGGCGGCGTAACCGCTACGCCAGGGCGCGCAGCAGGAACCGCACGCTCAGGTCCTGGTACTCGCCGTCGTGCTGGATCGACCGGTGGTCGCCGCCGGGGACGCGGACGAACCGCGTCTCGCGCCCGGCCTCCTCGCGCGCCGCCGCGATCGCCGCCGAGTGGGCGATCGGCACCTGCTCGTCGCCCTCGGCGTGGAGCACGAGGACCGGGACGGCGAGGTCGGCGGCGGCGAGCAGCTCGTCGTGCTCGGCGAGGAACGCGTCGAGCGCCGCGTCGTCGGCCCCGAAGTCCAGCCGCCCGTCGCGCAGCCCGCGACGCAGACCCGCGGCGCTCGCGGGGCAGATCGCCACGACCGCCCGGGCGCCGGCGCGTTCGGCGCCGACGAGCGCGAGATACCCGCCCATGCTCGACCCGCGCAGGGCGCGCGGCGCGTCGTCCGGGAGCAGCCCCGCGATCGCCGCGACGTCACTCGCCATCCTGCCGTCCATCGGGCCGGCGCTGTCCCCGTGCCCGCGCTGGTCGAAGGCGATCGCCGCCAGGCCGTGCCCGCGCAGGCGCCGCGCGAAGTCGTAGTGCGATTCCTTGCGCGACCCGGCGCCGTGCAGGATCACGACGCCGCCGAGCGGGTCGCCGGCCGGGAGGAACAGGGCGTAGGCGAGCCCCTCGTGCTCGCCGATCTCGGCCGGTGGGTCGACGTTCACGCTGCGCACGTCGTGGCATGATCCGCCGCCGATGGCCGCAGCGCAACAGCTCTCGCATGTCTACCCGATCGGCAGCCGCGTGAGCGCCTCCGGCCGGCTGGAGGTCGGCGGCTGTGACACCGTCGAGCTGGCACGCGAGTTCGGGACGCCCTGCTTCGTCGTCGCGGAGGACGACATCCGGGCGCGGGCGCGGGCGTTCGTGCAGGCGTTCGCCGCCAGGACCGACGACTTCGAGGTGGTGTTCGCGTCCAAGGCGTTCCCGTGCACGGCGGTCTACCGCCTGCTCTGGGACGAGGGCATCGGCTGTGACGTCGCAGGGGCGGGGGAGCTGGCGCTCGCGCTGGCGGCGGGCGTCGCCCCCGAGCGCATCCACATGCACGGCAACGCGAAGTCGGCCGCGGAGCTGCGATACGCGCTGGAGTCCGGGGTCGGCGAGGTCGTCGTGGACAACCAGCGCGACCTCGACCTGCTCGAGGAGCTCGTACCGGCGCTGCGCGGCGGGCGCCCGCAGCCGGTGGCGCTGCGGATCGCGCCCGGGGTCAGCCCCGACACCCACCCCGCGATCTCGACGGGCGGACCGAACACGAAGTTCGGCTTCGACCTCGCCCACGCCCCGGCGGCGATCGAGCGTGCCCTGGCGAGCCCCGCGGTGCAGCTCCACGGCCTGCACATGCACATCGGGTCACAGATCCTCGACCTCGAACCGTTCCGCGGGGCGCTGCGAGCGCTCGCCCCGCTCGGCGACTTCGCCTCCTACAACCTCGGCGGGGGGCTCGGGGTGGCGTACGGCGCGCACGACGAGCCGCCGTCGATCGAGGACTACGTGAACGCCAAGGTGGATGCGGTCGAGGAGCTCATCGGGCCCGGCCGGCGGATCCTCGACGAGCCCGGCCGCGCGCTCGTGGCGAACTCCTGCGTCACGCTGTACGAGGTCCAGACGATCAAGCGCAACGTCGAGACGTACGTCGCGGTCGACGGCGGGATGTCGGACAACCTGCGGCCGATGCTCTACGGCGCCCGCTACGAGGCCCAGATCGCCAGCCGCATGGGCGGGGGCACGCGCTGTCACATCGTCGGCAAGCACTGCGAGTCGGGCGACGTCCTCGTCCGCGACGCCGACCTCGCGGACCCGCGGCCCGGCGACGTGCTCGTCATGCCGGCCACCGGCGCATACGGGCATGCGATGGTCAGTCAGTACAACGGCGCGCTGCGGCCCCCCGTCGTCTTCGTGAAGGATGGGAACGCGCGGCTCGTCGTCCGCCGCGACACCTACGAGGATCTGCTCGCCCGTGACGCCTGACACCAGCACCTTCCACATCGGCCTCCTGGGCTGCGGCACCGTCGGCGCGGCGTTCGCCGAGCTGATCGACGAGCGCGGCTCCGAGGTCGAGCGCCTCACCGGCCGCCGCCCGCTCGTCAGCGGCGTCCTCACCCGCACCCGCGGGGACTTCGCCGAGATCCTCGCTGGCGCCGACCTGATCGTCGAGGTCATGGGCGGCGTCGATCCCACACGCGAGCATGTCGTCGCAGCGCTGCGGAGCGGGACGCCCGTCGTGACGGCGAACAAGCAGCTGCTCAGCCGCCACGGCCCGGAGCTCTGGGAGGCGGCGCGCGAGGGCGGGACCGAGCTGCGGTTCGAGGCGGCGGTCGCCGGCGTGGTCCCCGTCATCCGCGTGCTGTCCGAGTCGCTCGCCGGCGCGCACGTCGACCGCGTGCGCGGCATCGTGAACGGCACGACGAACTTCATCCTCACCCAGATGGCCGCCACCGGCGCCTCGTACGAGGACGCGCTCAAGGAGGCCCAGGAGCTGGGGTACGCCGAGGCCGACCCGACCGAGGACGTGACGGGCGGCGACGCCGCGGCGAAGATGGCGGTGCTCGCGCGGCTCGCGTTCGGCGCCTGGGTGCACCTCGACGACGTCGCCTACGAGGGCATCGAGCACCTCACCGCTGACGACATGGCGTATGCCGAGCAGTTCGGGCTCGGGCTCAAGCTGCTCGGGACGGCCGAGCGCGTCGGCGCCGGGATCGCGGTTCGCGTGCATCCTGCGTTCCTCTACGCCGGCCACCCGCTCGCGAGCGTCAGCGGCCCCTTCAACGCGGTCACGATCGAGTCGCCCGCGATCACCGAGGTCACCCTCTCCGGTCCCGGCGCGGGTGGCCCGCAGACGGCGAGCGCGATCCTCGGCGACGTCGTCAGCGCGATGACCGGCGACCGCTCCCCCGCCGGCGGCGAGGCCGGCGCCGCGACGATCGTCGACGACGTCGAGTCGGCGTTCTACCTGCGGCTGGAGGTGGCCGACCGTCCCGGCGTGCTCGCTCAGGTCGCCGAGCGCCTCGGGCTCCAGGGGGTGTCCGTGCGCTCCGTCGTCCAGGAAGGGCTCGGGGACACCGCCCGCCTGGTGATCGTGACCCACCCGGTCGCGGAGTCGCGGTTCTACGCCGCCCTGGAGCTCATCTCCGCGCTGGACTTCATGCGCGCCGCGCCGCGGGCGATCCGCGTCATCGACGAGACCTTCGAGGCCTAGGACACCATGCCCGGACTGATCGAGCGCTACCGCGACCGGCTGCCGTTCGCGCCCGACGACCCGGTCGTGAGCCTGCAGGAGGGCTCGACCCCGCTCGTCTACGCGTGCGAGATCAGCGAGCGCGTCGGCGCGCAGGTGTGGCTGAAGATCGAAGGCGCGAACCCGACCGGCTCGTTCAAGGACCGGGGGATGACGTGCGCGGTCTCCGCAGCGGTCCGCGAAGGCGCCTCCGCGGTCATCTGCGCGTCCACCGGCAACACCGCCGCGAGCGCCGCGGCCTACGCGGCGCGCGCGCAGCTCACCGGAGCGGTCATCGTCCCGGAGGGGAAGATCGCGACGGGCAAGCTCGCCCAGGCGCTCATGCACGGCGCGAAGGTCATCGCGCTGCGCGGCAACTTCGACCAGGCGCTCGAGCTCGTCCGCGAGCTGGCGGCCAAGCATCCAATCGCGCTCGTCAACAGCGTCAACCCGTTCCGCGTCGAGGGGCAGAAGACCGCGGCGTTCGAGATCCTCGACGAGATCGGGGCGATCGACGCGCTCTGCATCCCGGTCGGCAACGCGGGCAACATCACCGCGTACTGGAAGGGCTTCCAGGAGATGGGCTCCGCTCCCCAGATGCGCGGCTTCCAGGCCGCGGGGGCGGCGCCGCTGGTCACCGGGAAGCGGGTCGAGCACCCGGAGACGGTCGCGAGCGCCATCCGCATCGGCAACCCCGCCCGCTGGGAGGAGGCGATGACCGCGATGCGCGACTCGCGCGGCGGGGTGGAGGCCGTCACCGATGAGCAGATCCTCGACGCCTACCGGCTGCTCGCGGCGCGGGAGGGCGTCTTCTGCGAGCCCGCGAGCGCCGCGTCCGTCGCCGGCCTGCTCACCCACGGGGTGCCCGAAGGCGTCGAGCGGATCGTGTGCGTCCTGACCGGGCATGGCCTGAAGGACCCGCAGACCGCACTCGAGCAGGCGGGCTCGGTCGTGCCGTGCGACGCGGACCTCTCCGCCGTCGAACGGGCGATCTACGGCTGATGCGCCGCCGCCGCCTCGTCCGGGTCCCGGCGTCGTCGGCCAACCTCGGTCCCGGGTTCGACACGTTCGCGGCCGCGCTCGCGCTGCACATGGAGCTCGAGGTCGTCGAGACGCCGGGGACCTTCGCCGTCGAGACGGACCTGCCGATCGCCGCCGACCGCCGCAACCTCGCGGTCCGCGGCTTCGAGCGGCTGCACCCGGCGGACGGGTTCACGTTCCGGATCACCTCGGAGATCCCGCTCTGCGGAGGCCTCGGCACGAGCGCCGCCGCGTACGTCGCCGGGCTCGTCGCCGCCGACCACCTGTTCGAACTCGACGCCGACCTCCTGCGCATCGCCACCGAACTGGAGGGGCACCCCGACAACGTCGCCGCCTCGCTTCTCGGGGGGTTCGTCGTCTGCGCGGACGGTGAGGCGGTCCGGCTCGAAGCGCCCGACGGGCTCGAGGCGATCCTCGTCGTCCCCGAGGAGGCCGTCCGCACGAAGATCGCGCGGGAGGCGCTGCCCGCGGAGGTCCCGCTGTTCGACGCGGTCTCGAACGTCGCGCACGGAGCACTGCTGATGCTCGGGCTGGCTCGCGGTGACTTCGACCTCGTCTCGCGCGGCCTCCACGACCGGCTCCACCAGGACCGGCGCGCGCATCTCTTCCCGAAGTCGATCGAGCTCGTGCGGCGCGCCCGTGAGACCGGGGCGCTCGGAGCCACGATCTCCGGGGCCGGCCCGACCGTGCTCGTCTGGAGCCGTTATGAGCAGACGGGAGCCGTCGTCGACCGGCTGCGGGAGCTCACCGACGGGTGGGCGCGGGTGCTGCGGACGCCGTTCGAGTCCGCCGGCGCCGACGTCCGCCCCCTCTGATCGCGGGTCTCGCGGCGGTCGGCTACGCGGCGTCCGGCAGCTGCGCGGCGACCTTCGCGCGTGCGGCGTCGAGGCCCAGGCGCCGCAGCAGCTCCTCGGCGACGCGCAGGTAGTCGGCGCCGAGGTCGGGACGGTGGTCGTAGATCGAGATCGCGCGCTCGGCGGACTCGGCGTAGGCGATCGACT
>DAIPYF010000004.1:0-32875 GCA_036782855.1 Solirubrobacteraceae bacterium | reverse complement strand
GCGAGCGGTGGCAGCGGGTGGGCCTCCTGACCGATCATCCACGAGGGCAGGGGCACCGCCGCGATGCTACAGCCGGGACGGCCGGGGTTCGGGGGCCCGCGGTGCCTACCCCGCGCCCGCCGGCTCGGGCGCCGCCCGGCGCTCGGCCCAGATCTCGTCCGGCTCGAGCAGCAGCGCGCCCTCGCCGGTGACATAGGCCTCCTCGCCGTGACTGACGACGTCGAGCCCGAGCGCCTCGTCGCGCTCGCTCACGCGCAGCGGCGCGAACGCCCCGATGAGCTTGAGCAGGGCGAACGTCATACCGAACGCGTAGACGGGCGCCGCGATCACGGCGATCAGCTGCCAGAGGAACTGGTTCGCGTCGCCGTACAGGAGCCCGTCCCCGAGGCCGCCGTTCCAGCCGACCTGCGCGACGAGCCCGAGGAACAGCATCCCGGTGAGCCCGGCGACGCCGTGCGCGCCGAGGACGTCGAGCGTCTCGTCGACGTGCGTGCGCGGCCGCCACATGATGATCGCGTAGCTCGGGAGCGCCGCCACGACGCCGAGCGCCATCGCCCACCCCGGGCTGATGTAGCCGGCCGCCGGCGTGATGCCCACGCAGCCGACGATGATCGCGGTGGCCGCGCCGATCGCCGTCACCTTGCGCGCGCGCAGCAGGTCGAGCACGAACCACGTCGCGAGCGCGAACGCCGGCGTGATGAGCGTGTTGACGAACGCGAGCACGCTCACGCCGCTCGCGGTCAGCCCGCTGCCGCCGTTGAAGCCGAACCAGCCGAACCACAGGAGGCCGGCACCGAGCAGGACGTAGATCGCGTTGTGCGGCAGCAGCGCCTGCCGCCCGTAGTCCTTGCGCGCGCCGACGACGAGCGCCGCCGCGAGCGCGGAGAAGCCGGACGCCATCTCGACCGGCACGCCGCCGGCGAAGTCGAGCGTGCCGCCCTCCATGAGCCAGCCGCCGCCGAACGCCCAGTGCGCGAGCACCGCGTAGACGAGCACCGACCACAGCGCGGAGAAGACGAGGAACGGGCCGAAGCGCATCCGCTCCACGACCGCGCCCGACACGAGCGCGGTCGTGACGATGCAGAACGTCGCCTGGAAGGCCATGAACAGCAGGTGCGGGATCGTCTGCCCGTCGCGCGGCTCGAGCGTGACGTCCTGGAGGAACGCGTGCCCGAGGCCGCCGATGATCGGGCCGTCGCCGCCGAACGCGAGCGAGTACCCGATGACCACCCAGGTGATGAGCGCGATCGCGAGCGCCGCGATGCACATCATGAACGTGTTCAGCGTGTTCTTCGAGCGCACCAGCCCGGCGTAGAACAGGCCGAGTGCGGGGGTCATGAGGAGGACGAGCGCCGTCGCGGCGAGCATCCAGGCGGTGTCGCCCGTGTCGATCGCCGCGGTGATCGCGAGGGTCATGCGGCGTCCACCGGCGTCACCGCGCCGGCGTCCTGGTCGCCGGTGCGGATGCGGACGACGCGGTCGAGCGGGACCACGAAGATCTTGCCGTCGCCGACCTCGCCGGTGCGGGCCCCGGCGCAGAGCGCGTCGACGGTCGCGTCGACGAACTCGTCGGAGACCGCGATCTCGATCCGCGTCTTCTCGGCGAGGCCCATCCGGACCGTCGTGCCGCGGTACGTCTCGACGCGGTCGAGCTCGCCGCCGGGGCCCTGGACGCGCGTCATCGTCAGCCCGCGCACCTCGGCGCGGTACAGGGCTTCGAGCACGTCATTCGTCTTCTCGGGACGGACGATGCCGATCACGAGCTTCATGGTGACCCTCCTCCTCAGGCCCGGCGCGTTGGGGACAGGCCGGACGACCGGGGGAGGATCGCCGCCGCGGTCACGCGGGTCGTTCGACCGGTGTCCAAGACGGCGCGGCGCCGTTTGTACACCCGGACAAACGCGGACTGCGGGGCTACGCGGCGTCCGGCGGCGATGACGTCGTGCGCAGCCGCGCCAGCGGGACGCCGTCGGCATCCCGTGCCGCGGGCGCGCAGAGACCGGCGAGCACGATGTCACGGGCCTGCTGCAGCGCCGCCTGGATGTCGTCCTCGCTGAGCGCGATCCCGTCACCGCGCAGCCCGAGCGCGACGACGCCGTTCCAGGCGCCCCACAGGAAGCGCCCGACCAGGCGCGGATCCACGGCACGGGCCTCGCCGGCCGCGACCGCCTCCGCGATCTTCCCCTCGAACTCGGCGATCAGCGCGTCGACGCCCGCGGCGGCGCGTGCGCGCAGCTCGGGGTCGGCGACCGGCGCGTCGGTCTCGACGCCCTCGAACGCCAGG
Organism: Solirubrobacteraceae bacterium; assembly: GCA_036782855.1. Classification (GTDB taxonomy): domain Bacteria; phylum Actinomycetota; class Thermoleophilia; order Solirubrobacterales; family Solirubrobacteraceae; genus F1-60-MAGs163. Next base: position 30,591 of record DAIPYF010000004.1, on the reverse strand, counting down.
AACCGGAAGGCACCGGGATGCTCCACGTGGAAGCGCAGGTAGGCGTCCCCGCAGGCGACGACCTGCTCCAGGGGCGTCCATTCCGGGCGGTAGGCCTCGCGCAGATAGCGCCCGAACAGCTCAACGGCGCGCCCCGCGAGCGCGTGGTAGAGACCGTCCTTGTTGCCGAAGTGCGCGTAGATCGAGCCGACGGCGACATCGGCCTGCGCGGCCACGTCCTCCATGCGCGTGCGCCGGTAGCCGGACTCGGCGAAGGAGCGCTCGGCCGCGTCGAGGATCGCGGTGCGGGTGCGCACACGCCGCCGCGCACCGCGCGTGGCATTGCTTTCTGCAAGAAGGTTCACTTCTGAAGCACTGTACATTTCGCCCGGGATGCGTCAAGCTGCCGCGCGTTCGCCGAGGCCGGAGGAGAGGGAGACGGAGATGGAGCAGGCTGACGTCGTCATCGTCGGTGCGCGGTGTGCGGGCACCGCGGCCGCCGCGCCGCTCGCACGCGCGGGCCGCCGGGTGGTCGTCCTCGACCGCATGCGCTTCCCCTCCGACCAGCTCTCGACCCACGTCCTCCAGCCCGCCGGCGCGAGCGAGCTGGCCAAGCTCGGGGCGCTCCCGCGCATCCTCGCGCTGAACCCGTCGCTCGTCCGCTGGGTCCGGCTGGAGGCCGACGGCGCCGTCTGCGTCGAGCGGCTGCGACCGGCCGACGACGGGATCGACTTCGGCCTCTGCATCCCCCGCGACCTCCAGGACGTCCAGCTCGTCGAGGCCGCCCGCGAGCAGGGCGCCGACATCCGCGAGGGCTGCACCGTCGACGAGGTGCTGTGGCGGGCCGGTCGCGTCGCCGGCGTGCGCTACCGCGACGCGGACGGCGAGCGGCGCGAGATCGAGGCGACGCTCGTCGTCGGCGCCGACGGCCGTCGCTCCACGGTGTCCTCGCTCGTCGGCTCGTGGACCCCCTACCGGATGTCGCGCAACGGCCGGGGACTCGTCTTCCGCTACCTGGACGACCCGCGCGCGGGCACGCGCGACGCCGAGACCGAGTACCAGTGGCGCGAGGGCGACTCGATCGCGTTCGCCTTTCCGACCGCGCCGGCCGGGCGGATCCTCATCCTCTTCATGGGCCACCGCGACGAGGTGCGCGAGGCGCGCGCCGACCCGGAGGGCTACTGGGCGCGCAAGCTCCGCGAGCACCCGGGTCTCGCCGACCGCGTCGCCGGCGCCCCGCCCGGCTCGAAGCTGCGCTCGACCGGTGAGACGCCCGCGTTCTTCCGCGCGTCGTCCGGCCCCGGCTGGGCGCTCGCGGGCGACGCCGGGCACTTCAAGGACCCCGTCACCGGCCAGGGCATGCGCGATGCCCTGTGGGCCGGCCGCACGCTGGCCGAGAGCGTCCTGCCCGTCCTGGACGACCCGGTCGCGGTCGACCTGGCGACCCGGGCATGGGAGGCGCGCCGGGACCGCGAGTGCATGCCCGCCTACCACTTCGCGAACTCCGACACGCGCGTCGAGCGCCCGTCGCCGACGATCCGCGAACTGGTCCGCGACGCCGGGCGCACGCTCGAGCCGGATCTCAGCGACCTCTTCGGGCGCGCCCGCACGCCCCAGCAGATCGCGCCCCTCCCGCGGCTCGCCCGCGCGACGGGGGCCGCGCTGCGACGCGGCGAGCGCCCGCGGCGCGAGACGGTCGCGCGCGCCGTCGCCGACCTGCGCACCGAGCTCGGGATCATCGCCGAGGCGCGCGCGGGCCGCTTCCGCAGCGCGCGGCCGGTGGCCGGATCCGACCACCCCGGCGCGGAATGGCCGGCGCCGCCCGTCCCGCGGACGGCGCGCCCCACGGCGACCGCTCCCGACCTGACGGCGGTGCCGTCGTGACCCGCATCGCCGTCGTGCAGCCCGCGCTCGAGCTCGGCGCGGTCGAGCGCAACCTCGCGCGCATCGAGGACCTCGTCCGCGACGCCCACCGCGAGCACGGGGCCGACGTCGTCGTCGTGCCGGAGGCGTGCACGAGCCCGAATGTCTACGCGAAGATCCTGCGCGGGGCCGCGCGGCCGGTCGACGGACAGCCGTTCCAGCTGCTCACCCGCCTCGCTCGCGAGCTCGACTGCGTGATCGCGGGCGGCTTCCTGGCCGTGCGCGGCGGCGACGCGTACGGCACCTACGTGCTCGCCGAGCCCGACGGCGCCGTGCACCTGCACGACAAGGACATCCCGACCGCCTGGGAGCAGAACTACTACGTCGGCGGCGATGACGACGGCGTCGTGCGCTGCGAGACGCTCGGCGCGACCGTCGGCCTCATGTCCGGCTGGGAGTGGGCGCGCAACCGCACCGCCGCGCGCGTGCGCGCCGGCGGCGCCCAGGTCGTCATCGGCGGGATGTGCTGGCCCTCGATGCCCCTGAACTGGCCCGGCCCCCTGCGCTGGTGGTCGGAGCGCGAGCACGCGACCTGGCGGCGCCAGGCCCGCGAGCTGCCCGGCCAGGTGGCGCGCATCACCGGCGTGCCCGTCGCGCACGCCGCGCACGTCGGCCCGGTCGCGGGCGAGACGCCGCTGGGCCCCGGCATCCCCTGGCGCACCGTGATGGTCGGCGAGTCGCAGGTGTGCGACCGCAACGGCCGCGTCCTCGCCCGGCTCTCGCTGGAGGACGGCGAGGGCCACGTCGCCGCGGACGTCGAGCTGCTGCCCGCGCGGCCGCTGGACCCGGTCGGCGAGCGCTACTGGATCCCGAGGATGTCGCTGACGACCCACGCCGCGTGGCACGGCATGAACGCCCACGGTGCGCTGCACTACCGGCTGCGGCACGCGCGCCGCGCCTTTCCGTGGCAGGCGTGGCCGGCCGGCGACCTCGCCGACGCGATCGCGCCGTCGGCGCCGACCGATGCACCCGCCGCGACGAGCTAGCTCGCGCGAACCGTAGGATCGCCCCATGGGAATGCAATGGGGCGCCGCGGGCGACTTCCCGTCCGTGTACGAAGAGCTGATGGTGCCGGCGTTCTTCGGCTTCTATGCCGCGGACCTCATCGCCCGCGCCGGGCTGCGCGAGGGCGACCGTCTGCTCGACGTCGCCTGCGGGACCGGCGTCGTGCCGCGCGCCGCGGCGGCCACGGGCGTCCCGCTGGCGCGGCTGACCGGTCTGGACATGACCCCGGGCATGCTCGCGGTCGCCGCGCGGGTGGCGGGCGACACGGGCGCCGAGTGGATCGAGGGCGACGCGACCGCGATGCCGTTCGAGGACGCGTCGTTCGACGTCCTCACCTGTCAGCAGGGCTTCCAGTTCCTCCCCGACCGCGAGGCGGGCGCGCGGGAGTTCCGGCGCGTCCTGGCCCCGGGCGGCCGGGCGCTCGTCGCCTGCTGGACGGCGCTGACCGACCAGACGGCGCACCAGGCGTACATGGCGGCGATCGCCCCGCACGAGCCGGACCTGGCGGGCGTCGGCGCCGCACCGTTCACGTTCGACGACGGCGACCTGCTCGCGGGCCTGCTCGAGGGCGCGGGGTTCGCGGCCGTCGAGGTGGTGCGCGTGGAGTACATCGCGCGCTTTGCGTCGGCGGCCGAGTTCGTGCGGTCCTTCAGCGAGGGCTCTCCGCTGGCGCTCGCGCTCGCGACGATGCCGCCGGGACGCGATGCCGAGCTGCGCGAGGCGGCGCTGCCGGCGCTCGCGCCGTTCGAGGACGACACCGGGCTGGCGGCGGCGATGGCGACGCACGTCGCCATCGCCGTGGCCTAACGGGCGCGGCCGAACAGCTCCGCGATCTCCGGCTCCATGAGGTAGTCGGTGCCGCCGTCGTCACGGGCGGCCGTCGTGATCGGGAAGTCGAGGCCGAGCTTGCGGCACCAGCGACCCGGCCACGCGAGGATGCCCGCAAGGCCGTGCGCGCCCTTGTCGAGCCCGAGCCGCGTGGCGACGTCGTTGCCCGAGTGACGCTCACCGGGGGTGTCGATCAGCAGGTCGAACAGCTCACGCGCGGGGTCCGACAGCCGGCCGTAGAGCCAGCGGGCGTCATCGATGTCGCCCGCGGCCCAGGCCCGCCGGTCGTGGTGGCGCCACGGCGGGCCCGGCCCGCCGCGGCGCGGGCCGCCGCGCGGCGGAACGGGGCCCGCCGGCGCCGCCAGGAAGGCCGCGAACCAGAGGTAGAACTCGGGCACGCGGTCCTCCGGGACCTCGACCGTCACGGGCTTGTCGGCCATCAGGCGGCGCGCTCCGCGCCGGGATGGCGGCCGCGGCAACGTCCGCCACCGTGGCGACCGCGTCCGCGCCGGCCACGTGGGCCGCGCAGGTCCTCGTTGCCGACCTGGCCGTCCCAATGGGAGGCCATCTGCAGGAACCGCTGGTGGAAGCGCTCGAACTGCGCGACGCGATGCGCCGGCACGTCGACCGTGACCTGCCGCGTCTCACCTGCGGGGTGCTGCTCGGGAGTGATGTCTTCGGATGACATGGGTGTCCTTTCTTCGGTACGGGAATAAGTATAGCTAAGTATTTACTTGTGTCAAGGCGCAGGCCGGGGCGCTCCCGGCGAGGCCGCGCTACCGTCCCGCGGCGATGGAGCGGATCACCCGGCGCGAGGCCCTGGGACGTGGCGCCACGCTCGCCGGCGTCGCCGCGGGCGGCGGCGTGCTGGCCGCGTGCGGATCGCCGGCCGAGACCGCCGACGCGCCGAGCGTCGTCGTCGTCGGCGCCGGCCTCGCCGGGCTCACCTGCGCTCATCGCCTGCGTCAGGCGGGCATCGCCTCCCGCGTCTTCGAGGCCCAGCAGCGCGTCGGCGGCCGCTGCTGGTCCACCCGCACGGTCGTGCCGGGCCTCGTCGGCGAGCACGGCGGCGAGCTCATCGACACCGATCACCGCCGCATCCGCGCGCTCGCGGCGGAACTGGGGCTCGAGCTCGAGGACCGCCTCGCCGCAGAGCGCCGCGAGGACGCGCGCGACGCGGTCGTCCTGGACGGCCGGCGCCGCACCGAGGCGGCCGCCACCGCGGGCTTCCCCGCGATGGTCGCCCGCCTGGAGGCGGAGGCCGCGCGCATCGGCAGCTACCGCGCGGGCACGGCGACCGCCCCGGCGCGCGCACTCGACGAGCGGTCCGCCCGCGACTGGCTGCAGGCCAACGTCCCGGGCGGCAGCGACGCGCTCCTCGGGCGCGCCGTCAGCGCCGAGCTGACCGGGACCTTCGGCCTCGACCCGCAGGACCTGAGCGCGATCGCGCTCGTGCAGGCCTACACCGGCCCGGACGTCGGCGCCGAGGAACGCTTCCACGTGCGCGGCGGCAACGACCAGATCCCGCGGATCCTGGCCGCGCGACTGCCGGAGCGCGCCCTGCGCGTCGGGTCGGCCATGCAGGGGCTGCGGCGAACCTCCACGGGCCGCTTCGAGATGCTCATGGACCGGTACCGCAACCCGGTCAAGGCGGACGTCATCGTGCTCGCACAGCCACTTCCGGCGTTGCGCGAGGCCGACCTGTCCGGCGTCGCCCTTCCGGACCCCTACCGGCGGATGATCGCCGACCTCGGCATGGGCACGAACGCGAAGCTCCTGCTCGGGCTGAAGGAGCGCCCTCCGGCCTTCGGCGACTGGTCGGGGAACCTGCTCGCCGACGACCCGGCGCTGCAGACGTGGGACAGCTCCCTCGCGCAGCGCCCGCAGGTCCGTGAGGGACTGCTCACGCTCTTCACCGGCGGGGTCGCCGCGCGCGCGCTGCCGGCCGCCGCCCCCCACGCCCCGGCGCCCCCGGGCCTCGTGCGCGACGCGCTCGCTGAGCTCGAGCGGGTCGCGCCCGGCATCAGCGGAGCGCTCACCGGCGAGGCATGGCTCGACGCGTGGGATCGTGACCGCTGGGCGGGCGGGTCGTACGCCGCCTTCCGCCCGGGGCAGGTCACGAAGTACTGGGGCCTGCTCCAGCGGCCGGCCGGGCGGATCGTCTTCGCCGGCGAGCACACGTCCACGCGCGCCCAGGGCTATCTGGAGGGCGCGGTCGAGAGCGGCGAGCGCGCGGCGCGCCAGGTCGCGGCGCTCCTGCGCCGCGGCGGCTGACGCCTACGCCGCGCGCGTGGCCTTGGGCTTGCGCGCGGCCTTCTTCTTCGGCGCCGCCTTGCGCGGCACGAGGTCGAGCAGCTCCTGGAAGGCGTGCTGCACCTCCTCGGCGAGGAACCACACGTCCGGGACCTCCTCGCGGTCCCCGACGATCCCGAAGTCGATGCGGTCCTCGTAGCTGAGGATCGTGAGGTTCAGCCCCATCCCGTCGGTGATCACCGACAGCGGGTAGTTGGCCTCCAGACGGGCGCCGCAGAAGTAGAGCGGGACCGGCGAGCCCGGGACGTTCGAGATCACGACGTTCAGCGGCGGGTGCAGTGTCCCGGCGGCGGCGACGTTCAGCAGCGTCTGCGCCGTGCGGGCGAGCATCAACGGCGGGATGCCCTCGTTGGCCTCCTCCAGGAGCATGCGTGGGGTGGTCGAGTGCCGCGCCTTCGCGTGGTCCATCGCCTCGTGCGCGGCCTGCACCCGCCGGGCGGGCTCGTGCTCGTTGGTGGGGATCGGCACCGTCATCATCGACACGCGGTTGCCGTACGTGCCGAACTCCTCGGGCAGGCGCACCGAGACCGGGACCATGGCGAGCAGCGGGTCGGTGGGCAGCTCGTCGTGCACGAGCAGCCACTCGCGCAGCGCGCCCGCGGTGATCGCGACGACGACGTCGTTGACCGTCACGCCGAAGTGGTTCTTGATCCGCTTGACGTCGCTCAGCGAAACCGTCGTGAACGCGCAGCGCCGGTGGGCGGAGATCCGCCGGTTGAGGCTCGTCTTCGGGGCGAGCATCCGCTCGACGAGGAGGTCGTCGTGCTGGCCGGGCAGCAGCTCCGCGACGCGGCGGGCGGCGCTCGAGACGACGTTGACGCCGGGCATGCTGCGCAGCGTCGGGACGAGGTCGAGGTTCGGGAGGGTCGTCGGCAGCGCGCGCAGCGCCTTGGCCGAGTGGCGAGGCGTGGCGGTGAGGCCGCGGGCGAGCAGCTCGAAGCGGCTCGGCACGGTGTCCTTGACCCGCCCCGGCTCGGGCAGCGGGATCTCGCGTCCCTGGGGCTCCAGGTCCATGAGCGTCACGAGGATCTCCGCACCGGAGAGGCCGTCGAGCGCAGCGTGGTGGACCTTCGACAGCAGGCCGACCTTCGATCCGCCGTCCACGCCGTGGATGAGGTACATCTCCCACAGCGGGCGACTGCGGTCGAGGCGGCGCTCGAAGATGCGCGCGCTCTGCTCGGCCAGCTGACGCAGGTCGCCGGGGCCCGGCAGCGCGATCTCGCGCACGTGGTAGTCGAGGTCGACCTCGGTCTCCTCGACCCAGAACGGGTGGTCGAGGCTGAACGGCACCTCGACGAGCCGCCACCGGAACGGCGTCAGCAGGTGCAGGCGCTCGCGCAGCATTCGCCGCAGGTCGCCGACCGTGACGACGCCTCCGGGCGCCGTCGCCGGGTCATAGACGGCCAGGCTGCCGACGTGGCCGTGGGTCCTGTTGTTCTCGAGCGCCAGGAACTGGGCGTCGAGGCTCGTGAGCTGTCGCATGTCGTTCGTCGTGGCGCCCCATCCGGAGGCGCCCCCTCTCCTGCCCGCGAGCCTACTCCCGCGAGCCGCCGCCGGGGATGGGGATTTCCCGCAGCCGGCGCCCGCGGACGCGCCATCCCGGCGCGTTCACCGCTCCTTTTCGCCCGCGCGGCCGTTCCACCGGTGCCATGCCCGTCCCCCGCCCTGCAGAATCGCAGGAATTGCCGTATCATTCGCGAACCCGCGGTGTAGGAATCCGTACGTGGCCCGGGCGCGCCGTCAGGCTTGAGGTGTGCTTTACGACCGTACGGAAGTATGCGCGGGCTCGCGGCTTGCGCAGTCGCACCCCTCTCCGGAAGGCACGGATGCCCGTCAACGACGGGTGACCGGTGTCGCGGATCGGAGCAGGACGTTGCATCCGCAACCACTTTGCGCTAAAATCCGACTTCGAGGATCGGATATATGGAACTCACCACACTGACACTTTCGAAGAACCTTCCGGACGAGATCCGCGAGCCCACCACGGTCGCCGACCCGGTCGACCAGCTCCTGCGCCGCGCGGCGCAGTACCGCCTGCTGCGGCCGGCGGAGGAGCTCGAACTCGCCAAGCGCATCGAGCGCGGCGACCTGCGGGCCAAGGAGCTGCTGATCAACTCCAACCTGCGCCTCGTCGTCTCGATCGCCCGCCGCTACCAGGGACTGGGGCTCGGCATGTCCGACCTGGTCCAGGAGGGCATGATCGGCCTGATCCGCGCCGCGGAGAAGTTCGACTGGCGCAAGGGCTTCCGCTTCTCGACCTACGCGACGCTGTGGATCCGCCAGGCGATCCAGCGCGGCCTGGACAACACGGCCCGCACGGTCCGCCTGCCCGCGAACGTGGCGCAGCAGACCCGCAAGGTGGACCGCGTCGCGGCCGACCTGGCGGCGAAGCTCGAGCGCGACCCGACCGCTGAGGAGATCGCGGCCGAGACCGGCTTCGAGCCGGACGAGGTCGAGCGCCTGCGCAAGCTGGACTCGCGTCCCGCAAGCCTCGACGCGCGCGTCGGCGACGACGATTCGGCATCACTCGGCGAGCTGCTCGACAGCAACGCCCTCACGCCCGAGGAGGAGGTCGGCCGCGACGACGTCGCCGACCAGCTCGACAAGGCGCTGGCGGAGCTGCCGGCCGAGGAACGTCAGGTCATCGAGCTGCGCTTCGGGCGCAAGGGCGAGCAGCCGCACACGGTCGCCCAGACCGGTCGCAAGCTCGGCGTGAGCACCGCGGAGGCCCAGCGCCTCGAGGAGCGCGCGCTGAACCGCCTCGCCCGCCAGAACCGCGTCGCGGCCCTGCGCGAGGCCGCCTAGCCACGGCCCCCCGGCAGGACACGCCGCCGAAGGCGGCGTGATGAGTCTCAAGGCGCTGCCACACCGCCCATGGCAGCGCCGCCGCCGAAGGCGGCGTGATGAGTCTCAAGGCGCTGCCACACCGCCCAAGGCAGCGCCGCCGCCGAAGGCGGCGTGATGAGTCTCAAGGCGCCGCCACACCGCCCAAGACCTGAGCCCCGAGAGCCCGCCCACCGGCGGGCTCTCGGCGTTCTGGGGCTCCTCAGCCGCGGACGGTCACGCGGACCGCGCGGCTGAACCCCTCGGCGAACGGGTGGTCCGGCCGCGGCGCGACGCGCACGCGGAAGCGGTACGTGACGGTCGCCCCGACCGTCGCGGTGAAGCGGTACGTGGTGCCGTAGCGGCCGGTGCGGGTCGTGCGCAGTCCCTGGGTGCGAACGGGCTGCCAGCGGCCCTTGAGCGGGTTGTAGCCCTGCAGCTCCAGCTCGCGTCCGCTGCGGGGCACGTGCCCCCCGAGGATGCGGCCCGTGAAGCGCACGGCCTGCCCGTTGCGCAGGCTCCGGCGGCTCGCGCGCAGCGTCGCCCGCGCGGGGACGGCCACGGCCAGCGTGCGGCTCGCCGCACCGATGGTCTGCTCGGTGCCCGCGACGACGAGCCGGATGCGCCGGCTCGGGCCGGGCCGCAGCGTGGCGGACGCGCGTCCGGTGTCGTCGGTGACGCGCGCTGCGCGCAGGCGCCAGTCCCCGGTGCCGATGCGCTCCTGGAACTCGACGCGCCGCCCGGTCACGAAGCGCCCGTCGACGGTGGTGAGGCGCCCGCGGACGAGCACGGGCGTGCCGGTGCGGACGGTGGCGCGTGCGGCGCCGCGCGCGCGGCCGGCGGTGATCCCGGCGTCGAGCACGAGCGTGTCGCGCAGCGGCAGGCGCAGGCCCAGGGGATACACCGCGCTGCCGTAGTAGATGAACCCCTCGTTCCCGGCGCAGTCGCGGACGCGAAAGCGCGCCACGTAGTCGCCGGCCGGCAGGCGGTCGTCGGGCACGACGCCGGTGACGGCGCGCTTCTCGGCCTGCGCCGGGTAGCCCTTCCATTCCCGGCCGCCCTCGGCGCGGAGCTCGAGCAGCACGGAGTCGATGCACTCCTCGGCGACGGTCGCGCGGAGCCGCCGCGGCGCGAGGTGGTCGATGCGCTCGACGGTCCCGGACGGCGCGCCGCGATCGACGCGAAAGGTCGCGCGCTGCGGGTCGCTGACGTTGCCGGCCCGGTCGACGGCCCGGACGGTCACGACGTGCAGCCCGTCGTCGGGGAGGTCGACGGTGACGAGGTCGTCGCGCACACGGACGGCCGGCGCGTCGTCCACCTGGTACTCGAGGTAGCCGCCGCGCGTGAGCGGCTCGCCCTCGGGAGCGGGATCCATGCCCGAGAGCTGGGCCTGGTCGGTCGCGCGCGCGGTGAGCCGCACCCCCTGGCGCAGCCACTCGCCCTCGGAGGCGATCAGCGGCGCGCCGTCGGTGCTCAGCCGGACGCCGGGCGGGGTGCGGTCGATCCGCACGAGCCCCTCGCCGACGCGGCCGGACGAGACGCCGGCCCCGCTGATCGCGCGGGCGCGGACCTTCGTGACGCCTTCGGGCAGCGCTCCGAGGTCGACGACGGCGCGCTCGCCGCGGTGGGTGACGGCCGTCCCCGGGTCCGCGTCGCCGCGGGCGACCGCGTAGCCGGCGATGCCGGAGGGGCCGCGAGGCTCGATGCCGGGGAGATCGACGGACACGCGCGCCGCGTCGGCCGCGCTCGTCCACCGGTCGCCGGCGTCGACACGTGCGGCGCCCGGTGCCTCGGGGTCGAACCGGAGCGCCGCCGACCAGCCGCTCTTGGGACCCTCGCGGAGGGCGTCGGTGGCCCAGGCGCGGACCTTCCACTCACCGCCACCGGGGACCGAGACAGCGAGACTCGACGGTGAGCCCGCGGCGTTCCTGGAGAAGCACCCCGTGCCATCCAGCCGGCACACCTCCCACGCCACGCTGCGCACGCCCGACCCGCGGGCCACGTCGCGCGCGTCGATCCCGAGCTCGAAGACGTTCGCGGCACGCCAGTCCGAGCCACCGCGGGCCTCGGGTGTGCCGACGGTCGGCGCGCCGTTGTCCACGTACACGGTCGAGCGCTGCTCGACCGCGGTGCCGCCCGCGTCGGTCACGCGCGCGGCGACGGTGTTCGGGCCGTCGGGCAGGCGGTTCGTGTCGATCGAGGCGTCGAGGGACGCCTCGCCCGGGCAGGGGTGCATCGTGTAGTAGTCGCACGGCAGTTCGCGCCCGCCGAAGTGCAGTCCACCCGCCTCCATCGTCAGGAAGCGCACGCCCGCGTTGTCCCCGCCGTCGATCCCGAGTGACGCGTTCCCGTGCAGCCACGCCCCGCCGCCCCACAGGCCCCCGCGCTTCACCGTGAGCGCGGGCGGCAGGTCGTCGCGCACGTCGATCGTGATGTCCTTGAGCGTGGCGGCCGCGCGCACGCGGTCGCGCTGGCAGCCCGTCATCAGCCAGCAGAACGCGATCAGCTGGACGCTTCCGACGTTCAGCCCGAGGTCGATCCGCCGCGTCGGCGGACCGATCCACGAGCACCCCTGCTGAAAGGCGCACCAGACGTCGTGCCTGGCGTCGACGCGGATCCCGGACCGCCAGCCCTCCACGCCCGAACTGCCCATCTCGTCGTACGCGGTCGCATCGGCGTGCAGGCCGACGATGGCGGTGCCGTTCGTCGCCGTGACCTGCAGCCCGCCGAGCACGGTCTGGGGCGCCAGCACCGGAGCCCCACCGGGGGCGCGCAGGCTGTTGCGGACCTTCATGCCGCGTATGGCGTCGGCCAGGCACGACGCGTCCGAGGCGATCAGGTTCGTATCGCCGACCGCCGTCCACGAGCGATTCGTGTTCGTCGCATCGCAGGCGCGGACGGTGAAGCTGCCCGCCTGCGCGACGGGCGCCAGGAGGAGCGCGAGCAGCAGCGCGAGCAGCAGCGCTGCGGGGACGGCGCCGAGGCGCCGCGCATCGGTGAACGCGGAGAGCGACATCTGGGACCTTCCTTGGAAGGGGATCCCGCGGGTGCGGGAGTCGGGCATACATGCCCTAGTGCCGGCCCGCCCAGGTTTCCCCCCTGACGGTCACGGCGTACGACGGCGGCGCCCAGGATAGGGACTCCGCTGTCACACTCGGCCACGTGCCCGAGCTGCCGGAGGTCGAGATCACGGCCCGCCGCCTCGACGCGGCGCTGCGGGGCGCCGAGGTCGCGTCGGCGCTCGCGCCCGGGATCAACGCGCTGAAGACGTTCGACCCGCCGCTCGACACGCTCGCGGGACGCGCGGTCGCCGGGGTGCGCCGTCGCGGCAAGCACCTCGTCGTCGACGTCACCGGCGACCTGTCGCTGCTGCTGCATCTGATGTCCGCAGGGCGCCTGCAGCTCTTCGACAAGCAGGCCGGTCCGCGGGATCGCACCTCGCGGCTGCTCGTGCGCCTGACCGACGGGCGCGAGCTGCGGCTGCGCGAGTTCGGGACCCGGCAGGCCGCGTGGGTGAAGCTCCTTCCGACCGCGGCGGTCGAGGAGGACGCGGCGATCGCGAGCCTGGGCCCCGAGGCGTGGCCGGACCCGCCGCCGCTGCGCGAGCTGCTCGCACCGGAGGGCGCGCGCCCGCTCCAGGCGGTCCTGCGCGACCAGCACGTGATCACCGGCATCGGCCGTTCCTGGGCCGACGAGATCCTGTGGACGGCCCGCCTGTCCCCGTTCCAGCGTGCGGGCGACCTCGACGACGAGCAGGCGACCGCGCTGCGGGAGGCCGTCGTCGGTCGCCTGGGCGCAGCGATCGAGCACTACGAGCAGGTCGTCACGCTCCCGATCCCGGACAAGCTGCCGCTGCCGCTGCAGGTGCACCGCCACGCCGGCGAGCCGTGCCCGCGCTGCGGCACGACGATCGAGGCGATCCACTACGTGAGCCACGTCCTCTGCTACTGCCCGGCCGACCAGACCGGCGGACGGGTGCTGAAGGACCGCCGGCTGTCGCGACTGCTGAAGTAGGGCCGCTCAGCGTTCGCCGCCGGATGGGCCAACCCGTCGGGCCCGCCCGTATGGTCGACGGACCTCCAGAACCGGCCCCGAAAGGACCCCCACATGCTCGAGCCCGGCGACGCCGCACCCGACATCACGCTCCCCGATCAGGACGGCGCGCCCGTCACGCTCTCGGACCTGCGCGGCAGGAACGTCGTCCTCTACTTCTACCCGCGCGCCTCGACGCCGGGGTGCACCACGCAGGCGTGCGGCGTGCGCGACCACCTTCCCGCGTACGAGGACGCGAGCGCCGTCGTCCTCGGCGTCTCCCCCGACCCGGTGAAGAAGGTGAAGCGGTTCCACGACGCCGAGGAGCTGAACTTCACCCTGCTCGCCGACGCCGATCACGAGGCCTGCGAGGCCTACGGCGTCTGGGCGGAGAAGTCGATGTACGGCAAGACGTACTGGGGCGCGGTGCGCGCGACGTTCGTCATCGACGCCGACGGGGTCGTGCGGCACGTGATCCCGAAGGTCAAGCCCGCGACGCACGACGAGCAGGTGCTCGCGGCGCTGCAGGAGCTCGCCGCCGGCGGGTAGTCCCGACCGGCCGTGGCGAGGGTCTCCCGGAGCTCGCCGACGCGCGTGGACGCCGCGTCCGCGAACGCTGCACGGTGCCCTACTCTCACGCCACGCAGAGATCTTGAGACTCCCGGCCGAGACGCGGCCGGCTGGAAGGACGGACATGACAGACCGCAGACGATCGAGGAAGCCGCCCGGGAAGGGCGGAACGTTGCGGGTGCTGCCGCTCGGCGGGCTCGGGGAGATCGGCAAGAACATGTCGATCGTCGAGTACGACGGGCGGATCGTCGTGATCGACTGCGGAGTCCGGTTCCCGACCGCGGAGATGCACGGCATCGACCTGGTGCTGCCGGACTTCACCTACCTCAAGGACCGCCGCGACAAGGTCGAGGCGATCGTGATCACGCACGGGCACGAGGACCATCTCGGCGCACTGCCGTGGGTGCTGCGGGAGCTGGGCGACGCGGTGCCGGTCGTCTACGGGCGCCACCTGACGGTGGCGATGGCCAACTCCAAGCTCGAGGAGCACAAGCTGCACACCAAGGCCAGCCAGCTCGACCCTGGGAAGGTCGTGAAGGCCGGGCCGTTCGAGATCGAGCTCGTCCACCTCACCCACTCGATCCCGGACATGGCCGGCGTGATCCTGAGCACGCCGCTGGGCAAGGTGTTCTTCACCGGCGACTATCGCTTCGACCAGACCCCGGTCGACGGCAGGCCCGCCGACATCAGCCGTCTCTCGCGCCTCGGCGATGAAGGGCTGCTGCTGTTGTGCGGGGACTCCACCAACGCCGACCGCGCAGGGTTCGCGCTGTCGGAGTCCGAGGTCGGCCCCCAGCTGGAGACGGTCTTCTCGAAGTGCTCGGGGCGGATCATCGTGACCTGCTTCGCCTCGAACATCCATCGCGTCCAGCAGGTCATCGACGCCGCGGACGCGCTCGGGCGTCGCGTCGCGCTCCTCGGCCGCTCGATGGTCAAGAACGTGAACATCGGCCGCGACCTCGGCCACGTGAAAATCCCCAGCGGGATGCTCGTCGAGCCGCGCAGCCTCGGCGGCGTGCCCGACGAGGAGCTGGTGATCATCACGACCGGCTCGCAGGGCGAGCCGCTCGCGGCGCTGCGCCGCATGGCCTACGAGGAGCACCGCCAGGTCAAGCTGCACGCCGGTGACACCGTCGTCTTCTCGGCCAACTCGATCCCGGGCAACGAGCGCGCCGTCAACGACACGATCGACCGGCTCTTCCACATCGGCTGCGACGTGGTCACCAACAAGGACGCGCCGATCCACACCTCCGGTCACGGCCACCGCGAAGAGCTGAAGCTGATGCTCAACATGACCCGGCCCAAGTACCTGATGCCGGTCCACGGCGACCACATGCGCATCCGCCTGCACGCCCAGCTCGGGGAAGCCGTCGGCATCCCGAGCGACAACATCTTCCGCGGCGACAACGGCCTGCCGCTGGAGATCACCGCCAAGGGGGCGCGTTTCGCAGAGCGCGTGCAGTCCGGCATGACGTTCGTCGACGGGATCGAGCTCGGCGACCCGGCCGAGGCCGCGCTGCGCGACCGCCGCGAACTCTCCGCCGACGGGATCCTCTTCGTCGTCGCCACCGTCTCCGCAGACACCGGCGACACGCTCGCCGACCACGAGATCGTCCTGCGCGGCATCCCGCTCACCGAGGACGAGAAGGCCTTCATCAAGGCGACCCGCAAGACCATCGAAGCGGCCCTCGACCGCGCTTCGGACAACGACATCCACGAGGTCGAGCTCGTCCAGCAGGTGTTGCACGACGACCTCGCCGAGTTCGTCTACAAACGCCTGCGCCGCCGCCCCATGATCCTCCCGATCGTCATCGAGGTCTGAAGCCCCCGCCCGACGGTCGGGCGTGGTGTACGGTCACGGTGTCTGGCATCCCAGGGGGAGTGGATCGTGACCACGGACGTTCGCGCGGGTCGGCCGGCCCGCCTGTCGCTGACAGTGCTGATACTGACGCTGGCGCTGTCGGCGCCGGCCGCCGCCGCGCCGGTGTGGCTCGCACCGGCCGACGTGGCCCCGCCGAGCATCGGGCGCGCGACCACGGCGACCGACGCGGACGGGACGGTGCTCGCCGTCTGGAACGCGAACGTCCCATCGGGAAGCGTGCTGCGGTTCGCGCAGCGCCCGCCGGGCGGCGCGTGGACCGCCCCGGTCGACCTGACGCCCGCGATCACCGACCACTACGTGGGCGAGCCGATCATCAGGATCGACGACGCGGGAACGGCGACCGCGGTGTGGGAGTACTACGACCAGGACGGGATCGGGGACAACACCACGGTCTTCCAGTCGGTACGACGGCCGCGCGGTGGGCCGTGGGGGGCCATCGAGGCGGTGTCCGCGCCCGCAGTCAGCCCCGACGCCGTTGACCGGAAGGATCTGGCGGTCGCGCCGGGCGGCGCCGTGACGGCCGTCTGGCAGTTCACCGACTATGGCGCCGGCTACCGCGTCGTGAGCGCACGGCGCTCCGCGCAGGGCGCGTGGGAGGCCCCGACGGAACTGACGACGGCTCCCGTGACCAGCGGTGAGGCGCTGCCGCGCATCGCCGTCGACGACAGCGGCCGCGCGACGGCCGTCTGGACCCAGTCCCCGACGGTGGTCCTGACGGCGAGCCGGGATGCCGGCGGCGCGTGGGACGCCCCGGTGACGGTCAGCGGAGCGCCGGGCAACGTGGGCGACGCGAGCGTGGCGATGGACGCGAGCGGGACCGCGACCGCCGTCTGGCGCCGCTTCTCCGGCGTCTTCCGGGTCGAGACCGCCTCGCGTCCCGCGGGCGGGTCGTGGAGCTTGCCGGACTTCCTGTCGAGCGCCGCGACGACGACCAATGAGCCGCAGATCGCCGTCGACCCCGACGGGCAGGCACTGGCGGCATGGCAGCAGACGAACGGGGTCAACGTGCTGATCCGCGCCAAGCGCCGGCCGGCCGGCGGCGCGTGGCAGGTGACCGCCGACGACCTGTCCGCCACAGGCCAGAACGCTCTCTATCCCGCGGCCATCCTCGACCGCGCGGGGAACGCGACGGTCGCCTGGAATCGCTCGAACGGCACCGAGCCGGTCGTCCAGGCGGCGCACGCCTCGCCGTCTGGCGCCTGGACGACGCCGGTCGACGTCGCAGCGGGCGGGACCGACGTCTACGGGACGTGGCTCAGCGCCAACCCGAACGGGGACCTCGCGCTGTCGTGGTGGCGGGACAGCGGCCTCGCCGCCGCGGTCGGCGTCGTACCCCCCACCTGCACGTCCACCACCGCCGCCGCGCAGGCCGCCGCGACGGTCACGGTCGACCTCCCGTGCGCCGGGACCGTCGACACGCGCGCGATCGCAGCCGCCCCCGCACTGGGAGCGCTCGGCCCGATCGACCAGGCACTGGGACGCGTCACGTTCGCCGCAAACCCCGGGCCGGGCGGCACCGACGCGTTCACCTTCACCGGGACCAACGCCGCGGGCACCTCACCCCCCGCCACCGTCAACCTGACGATCACACCCCAGCCACCCGCCCCCGCCGGCGGCCCACCGCCACCGCCACCGCCCGCGCCCGCGCCCGCCACGCCCGCGGCCAAGCCCGCGGCCGTCCGGTTCACATCCCTCGCGACGCTCCCCTCGACGAAGAGGTGCGTCAGCCGCCGCCAGTTCCGCATCCGCCTGCGCGTCCCCAAGGGCGTGGGCGTGACCTCCGCCGAGGTCCGCGTCAACGGCAAGCGCGTCAAGACCGTCAAGCGCGCCCGCTTCACCGCGCCCGTCGACCTGCGCAACCTCCCCAAGGGCCCAGTCAAGGTGAACATCCGCGTCAGACTCGCCGACGGACGCACCATCACCGGCACACGCACCTACCGCACCTGCACCGCGAAGAAGGCGAAGCCCCGGCGCTGAGACCGAGCGCAGGACCGGCGGGACGACGCGCGCCGTCAGGTGCTCGCGAGCAGCCGCCCGGCCGCCTCCGCGAAGAAGTCACGGCGGGTGATGAGTCCCTCCACGTGCCGGCCTGCGACGACGGGGATGATCAGCACGCGATGGTGGAGGAAGAGCTCGGCGATCTGGATCTCCGAGCCTGCGGCGCTGACGTGGATCCGCTCGCGGTTCATGTGCTTGCCGACGGGCTCCTCGCGACACGTCTGCCGGCGCTCGAGCATGTCGTCGAGCGACCGCGGGACGAAGGCGGTGTGCCGCAGCTGCCCGAGGTAGCCCGGGAACAGCGCCTCGATGAACTCGCGCTCACCGAAGATCCCGGCGAGATGTCCGCTCTCGTCGGCGACGGGAAGCGCGGGGAGTCCCGCATCGAGCAGCGCCTGCACACCCGATGCGATCGGATCGGTGACGCGCAGGACCGGCGCATCACGCCGGATCAGGTGGTCGATGTCCGTGCCGCTCATACGTACCGCAGCATGACGTACGCGGTGGCGAGCACCAGCGAGACGGCCGTCACCGGCAGCCCGTAGCGCAGGAACGTCATGAACGTGATCGGCGACCCGGCGCGCGCGGCCATCCCGGAGGCGGTGACGTTCGCGGCGGCCGCGATGATCGTCGCGTTGCCGCCGAAGCATGCGCCGAGCGCGAGGGCCCACCAGTAGGCGTCGTCCTCAGCCCCGCCGAGCTCGTCGACGACGGGGATCATCGCCGCGGTGAACGGGATGTTGTCGACGACCGCCGATCCGGCGGCCGCCGCCCACAGCACACCGAGCAGCTCCGCCACGCGGTCGCCTCCCGTCACGGAGGCGATCCCGTCTGCGACCTCGCCGAGCGCCCCGGTCTCCTCGAGGGACCCCACCAGGACGAACAGGCCGATCAGGAAGAACAGCGTCGGCCACTCGATCCCGCCGATCGTCTCCTGCATCGGCTGCCGCGACACGAGCAGCATGATGCTCGCGCCGGCCAGCGCGACGGTCGCGGGCTCCAGGTGCAGGGCCTTGTGCAGGAAGAACGCGAGGATCGTCAGCACCAGGATCGGAACGGTCCGCCGCGCCTCCTGCGGATCGTCGATCGAGCCGCGCGCGTCCAGCGCGAGCAGGCGCTCCCGGGCCTTCGGCGTCACCTGCAGACGGCTGCGGAACGCGAGGTAGAGGCCGGGGACGATCACGACCATCGTCACGACCACGATCGGGGCGAGGTTCGCGATGAACGCGCCGAAGGACAGGCCCGTGTGGCCTGCGATGAGGATGTTCGGCGGATCACCGATCAGCGTCGCGGTGCCCCCGACGTTCGACGCCATGATCTCGACGATGATCAGCGGTATCGGATCGATGTCGAGCGCGTCCGCGAGCAGGAACGTGACCGGGACCACCAGCAGGACGGTCGTGACGTTGTCGAGGAACGCCGACAGGACCGCCGTGGTGACGCTGAACGCGAGCACCACCGCGAGCGGCCGGCCGCCCGACCACTGGCCCGAGCGGATCGCCAGCCAGGTGAACACCCCGGTCGCCTCCGTCAGGCGGACCATCACCATCATGCCCGTCAGCAGGCCGATGGTGTTCCAGTCGATCGCCTCGATCGCCCCCTCCTGATCGAGCGTCTGCGTCAACACGACGAGCGTCGCCCCGATCAGCGCGACCTTCGTGCGATCCACCCGCTCCGACGCGATGACGGCGAGGACGAGGAGGAACAGGGCGACGGCGAAGAACATCAGCCGTGTCCGGCGGGTGTCGGGTGCGGCGTCAGATCGGGCACGGAACTCCCAAAGGGGTCGACAACGTGATCGCCGACCAGTCTTCCCGGCACACCGCGATCGAACCTACCGCACGCGCCCCCGGGCGCCGCACGTCCCGCACCGCCCGTACGCTCCCACCGGTGGTCAAGTACCTGGGCTCCAAGCGGCAGCTCGTCCCGCTGATCGGCGAGCTCGCGCGCCGCATCCCCGCGCGCACGGCGTGCGACCTGTTCGCGGGCACGACGCGCGTGGGCCAGGAGCTGCGCCGGTCAGGGCTCGTCGTCCACAGCAACGACCTCGCCACCTACAGCGAGGCCCTCGGCCAGGCCTACATCGCCGCCGACGACGTGACGCTCGACCGCACGCGGCTGCGCGGCCTGCTCGCCGAGCTCGGCGCGCTGCCGGGGCGCGACGGCTATGTCACCCGGACCTTCTGCGAGGAGGCGCGCTTCTTCCAGCCCCGCAACGGCCGGCGGATCGACGCGATCCGCGACGCGATCGACGAGCTCGACGTCACGCCGATCGAGCGCGGCGCGCTGCTGACGAGCCTGCTCGAGGCCGCCGACCGCGTGGACTCCACCTGCGGCCTGCAGATGGCCTACGTCAAGCAGTGGGCGCCGCGCTCGCGTCGCGACCTCGAACTGCGCGAGCCCGCCGCGGTGGACGGCCCGCCGGGGACCGTCACCCGGCTCGACGCGCTCGACCTGGCGCCGGCGCTCACCGGCACCGACCTCGTCTACCTCGACCCGCCGTACAACCAGCACTCCTACTACTCGAACTACCACGTGTGGGAGACCCTGATGCGGTGGGATGCGCCGGAGGCCTATGGCGTCGCCCGCAAGCGCGTGGACTGCCGGACGACGAAGAGCCCGTTCAACCGCACCCGCGAGGCGTGGGGCGCGCTCGAGCGGCTCATCACGTCGCTCGACGCGCCCTGGATCGTCCTGTCGTTCAGCGACGAGGGCTTCCACGACGCGCGCGACCTCGCCGGCCTGCTCGCCGACCGCGGGCACGTCCGCGCGGTGACCGTCGAGCGCCCCCGCTATGTCGGCGCGCGCATCGGGATCCACGACCCCGCGGGCAACCGCGTCGGCACCGTCTCACACGTGCGCAACCACGAGACGCTGTGGGTCGTCGGCCCGAGCGCGGCCGCGGTGGCCGCCGTCACCGCCGGCCTGCCCGGGGACGATGCGGCCGGGCCGGCCGCCCGCGCCGCATAGGCTCCACATCGGTGACGCCCGACCTCCTGTTCCCCCTCGCCGCATCCACCGACGCCGTCGGCGCGCTCACCGATCTGTTCGTCGTCCTGCTCGCCGCGAAGCTCGGCGACGAGCTGTTCAAGCGCATCCATCAGCCCACCGTCGTCGGCGAGATCCTCGCCGGCGTCGTCATCGGCCCGTCGGTGCTCGGCCTGGTGGACCTCGGCGAGGTGCTCGGGGTCTTCTCCGAGCTCGGCGTCATCTTCCTGCTGTTCTGGGTCGGGCTGGAGACGCGCCTCTCGGACCTGCGGTCGGTCGGGCGCACGGCGCTGCTCGTCGCCGTGCTCGGCGTCGTGTTCCCGGGCATCGCCGGGTTCGCGCTCGGTGAGCTGCGCGGGGAGGACACGGCGACCTCGGCGTTCTTCGCGGCCGCGCTCGTCGCCACGAGCGTCGGCATCACCTCCGCGGTCCTCGCCGAGCTCGGCGCGGTCCGCACCCGGCCCGGCCGGACGATCCTGGCCGCCGCCGTCGTCGACGACATCCTGGCGATCCTCGTGCTGTCGGTCGCCGTGGGCATCGCGGCGGACGGCTCGGTGGACGCAGCCGGCATCGCCCTGACGGCCGGGCTGTCGTTCGCGTTCGTCGCCTTCGTCGCGCTCGGCGGCGGGTCGCTCCTGCGCGGCCGCCCCGGCCTGCTCACCGTGCCGCGGTTCGCTGACTCCCCGCTGCTGCCGGCGGTGCTGCTCTGCCTCGGCCTGGCGGTCGTCGCGGGCGAGGTCGGCCTCGCGGGCATCATCGGCGCGTTCCTCGCCGGCATGGTCATCTCCGAGTCGCCCGACCGGGACGCGGTCGAGAACGAGGTCGGTCCGCTCTACGCGTTCTTCCCGCCGTTCTTCTTCGCGGCGATCGGCATCCAGCTCGACCTCGGGGCGCTCGCCGACGGCGCGACGCTCCTGCTGCTGGCCGGCGTCACGACGCTCGCCGTGGTCACGAAGCTCGCGGGCGGCTGGCTCGGAGCGCGCGGGCTGGGTGCCCGCGACGCGCTCGTCGTCGGCGTGGGCATGATTCCGCGCGGCGAGGTGGGCATCATCGTGGCGAGCATCGGCGCCGCCGAAGGCGTCATCAACGACCGGCTGTTCGCGGTCATCGTCGGCATGGCGATCGTCACGACGCTGATCGTGCCGCCGGCCCTGCGGGTCATGCTCGCCCGCCGCGACGACATGGACGGCCTGGTCCCGGAGGGCGGGCCGGGATGAGCGTCGTGCACCGTCCCGTTGCGGTGATCCTCGACAACGACGGCCTGACGCTCGACAGCGAGACCGTCTGGACGCGCGCGGAGGTGACCCTGTTCGAGCGCCACGGGCGCACGTTCACCCACGCCCACAAGCTCGAGCTCGTCGGCTCGGCCGGGCCGATCGCCGCCGCGAAGCTCGAGGGCATGCTGGACCTGGAGCCCGGGACGGGACCGGCGGTCCTCCACGAGCTCGGCGACCTCGTCGTCGAGGAGCTGGCCGCCGGCTGCGAGCCGATGCCCGGCGCCCGCGCGCTGCTCGCGGCGCTCGGCGCGGCGCTGATCCCGTTCGCCCTCTGTTCCAACTCGCCGCGGCGGATCGTCGACGCCGCGCTCGCCGGCTCGGGGCTCACTGACGCGTTCGCCGCGACCGTCGCCGGGGACGAGGTGCCCAACGGCAAGCCCGCTCCGGACCCCTACCTCGCCGCGGCCGCGGCGCTCGGCGTGGAGGCCGGCGCGTGCGTCGTACTCGAGGACTCGCCCACGGGTGCCGCCAGCGCCCGCGCCGCGGGGATGGCGGTGCTCGGCGTCCCGTCCGTGCCGGGAGTGTCGCTCGACGGCCTCGTGGACGCGCAGTTCGGGTCGCTCGAGGACCCGGCGCTCTGGGCGCGCCTGGGCCTTCAGCCCTGACCGCCGGCCGGGTGCCGGCGACGGAAGAGCCACCAGCTGAGGCCCCCGAACGGGATCGGCAGCCAGTACGAGAACAGGCGATAGGCGAGCGTCGCGAGCACCGCGTCGCCGCCCGCCACCCCGGCGATCGCCAGCGAACCGGTCAGGCCCGCCTCCACGAAGCCCAGCCCGCCCGGCGTGATCGGGACCTGGGCGAGCAGCTGCGCGGTGAAGTACGCCAGCAGCACGAGCGAGAGCGGCGCGTCCGCGCCGACGGCCTGCAGCGCCACCGCGAGCACGGCAAAGTCCAGGAGCGCCTTCCCCAGCGAGCCCGCCAGGGCGAGCTGCCAGCGTGCCCCGACGACGCGCACGATCAGGTCCCGCTCCTCCACGAGCCGCGCGGGCAGGCCGGTCAGCGGGGGGCGGCTCGGGCGCAGCCGGTTGCGCACGCGCTGGACGATCGCGCCGATGCGGCGCAGGGGGCGGTCGGTGACGACGAGGACGATGCCGCCGGCGACGAGCGCGAGCAGGATCATGGCCGCCCACACGAGCACCGAGCGGATCCCCTCGTCGACGCGGCCCTCGAGGATCGCCGGGACCGCGAGCAGCGGCAGGCCGAGCAGGACGCCGAACGTCAGCAGGTTCGCCGCCGTCAGGCCGGTCGCGGTCGCGCCGCGCGGCGCGCCGGAGTCGACCAGCATCCGGTACTGCAGGGCGCCCGCCGCCGCCCCGCCGCCCGGGACGACGCGCCCGAACGCGTTGCTCGAGAGCTGTGAGGTCGCGATCTGCCACAGGCTCGCGCGCCGGATCGCGACCCACATCACGAGCCACAGGCACGCGAAGCTCCCGACCTCGAGCCCGAGCATCAGCGGGAACCACCACCAGCCGATCTCGCGCAGGCGCGGCGCCGACGACAGCACCTCGACGAGCCCCGGGCCCAGGACGTAGAGCGTCAGCAGGACGAGCGTCAGCAGCAGCGTGATGCGGACGATCTGGCGGACCGTGCGCCGCGGGGCACCGCGCTCGCGCTCCTCCAGCTCGGCCTCGGCCAGGGCCTCCAGCCGCGCGCGCTCGGTCTCGTCGACGGCCGGCGGCTCGGGCCAGACGGGGCGCCGGCGGTGGACGACGGGGTCGCGGTCCTGACCGTGCACGCGCCCGGCGCCTCAGTCCGCGTGCACGCGGACCGCGGCGGCGGCCCGGCGGGCGCGGTCGCGCGCGCCGTCCAGGTCCGCGCCCGCGGCGAGCGCGACGCCCATCCGCCGGCCCGGCCGCGCGTCGGGCTTGCCGAACAGGCGCACCTGCACGTCGTCGCCGACGGCCAGCGCCTCCGCAAGGCCGCTGTACGACGGCGCGTCCCCGGGTCCGTCCGCGAGCACGACGGCGCTCGCCCCCGGCGCCAGCAGCGGGACCTCACCCGCGGGCACGGGCAACCCCAGGACGGCGCGCACGTGCAGCGCGAACTCGCTCAGCGCCTGCGTCGCCATCGTGACCATGCCCGTGTCGTGCGGGCGCGGCGAGACCTCGCTGAAGAGCACCTCGTCGCCGCGGATGAACAGCTCCACCCCGAAGATCCCGGTGCCGCCGAGCGCGCCGGTCACGGCGGCGGCGATCTCGGCGGCGCGCGCCCGCGCGGCGTCCGACATCGGCTGCGGCTGCCAGCTCTCGCGGTAGTCGCCGTCCACCTGCACGTGCCCGATCGGCGCGCAGAACGACGTGCCGCCCGCGTGGCGCACGGTCAGGAGCGTGATCTCGTAGTCGAAGTCGACGAAGCCCTCGGCGATGACGCGGCCCGCGCCGGTGCGCCCGCCCGTCTGCGCGTACTCCCAGGACGTCGCGGCATCCTCCGGTGCGCGGACCACCGACTGGCCCTTGCCGCTGGAGGACATGACGGGCTTGACGACGCACGGCGTCCCGAGCTCGGCGACGGCGGTGCGCAGCTCGTCGAGGCTGTCGCAGAAGCGATAGGGCGACGTCGGCAGGCCGAGCTCCTCCGCCGCGAGCCGGCGGATCCCCTCGCGGTCCATCGTCAGCCGCGCTGCGCGCGCCGTCGGCACGACGCGCAGCCCGTCCGCCTCCAGCTCCTCGAGGACCGGCGTGGCGATCGCCTCGATCTCGGGGACGACGAGCAGCTCGGCGCACGGCCGCGCGCGCTCCTCCTCCAGCAGGGCGCGCAGGGCCGCCGGATCGGCCATGTCGACGACGGCCGCGCGATCCGCGACCTGCATCCCCGGCGCTCCCGCGTAGCGGTCGACCGCGACGACCTCGCAGCCCAGCCGCTTGGCCTCCAGGACGACCTCACGCCCCAGCTCACCCGAGCCGAGGAGGACGAGCCGCACGGCGCCAGGGGTTTCCGGCGTTCCGATCACGATTCCCATGAGCCGGGCAGCCTACCCACGGTGTCGCGGGCGCGGCCGGGCGGGCGCTATACCCTCGCCCCCGTGGCGCTCGCCTCGATCCTTGACGGCGCGGGGAACTTCTTCGACGCGGTCGGAAGCTTCTTCGACAGCCTCGCGTCGGTCAGCCTCGTCCCGCTGCTGCTCGGGATGGTCGCGTTCGTCGGCTACCTGTCGCTGCGCGCGAAGGCCCTGCACAACACGCTGCGCGCCGCCTACCCCGACGAACGCATCCCCTACCGCCTGATCTGGGGCGCCTACATCGCCGCGTACGGGTTCAACAACGTCGTCCCGGCACGCGGCGGCGACGTGATCAAGCTGTTCCTCGTCAAGACGTCCGTCCCGAACTCACGCTACCCGGCGGTCGTGGCGGCATTCGGCGTCGAGCAGATCTTCGACCTGACGATGGCGATCCCGGTCCTGCTGTTCGCGTTCAGCCAGGGCGTCTTCCCCAAGCCCCCGGACTTCTCGGACCTCGATGCGTTCGACCTGTCGTTCTTCGCCTCCAACCCGCAGCTGACACTGTTCGTCGTCACCGGGCTCGCCGTTCTCATCCTCGCCCTGTTCGCGTTCCTCTCACGGCGCGTCGTCGCGTTCTGGCTCAACGTGCGGCAGGGCCTGACCGTGCTGTTCGACCGCCCGCGCTACGTGCGCGAGGTGTGGCTCGTGCAGTTCGCCGGCTGGCTGCTGCGCTGCACGGCCTTCTGGCTGCTGCTCGACGCGTTCGGCGTCGGCGGGTCCGTGCGCAACGTCCTGCTCGTGCTCGGGATCAACGCGGTCGCGGCGCTCGTGCCGTTCACGCCGGGCGGTGCCGGGGTCCAGCAGGCGCTGCTCGTGAAGGTCTTCGCCGGGACCGCGGCGGGTGCGACCGTCGCCGCCTACTCGGTCGGACAGCAGATCGCGATCGCCGTGGTCTCCCTCGGCATCGGCTTCGGAGCGCTGTTCTTCATCTTCGGATTCCGGTCGTTCGGCGACGTCGCCGCCGCGGGCAGGGCGCATCGCGCCGCCGACCGCGCCGCGCCGCGCTAGCGCAGGCCCTGGCGGGCTTCGCGCACGAGCGTCACGGCCTCCGGGAAGACCGTGGCCATCACGGCGCGGATCTGCTCCGCCTGCTCGTTCGTGGTCCCCTGGACGTTGACGCGGTTGATCGCCGCCACCGTCATGTCGACCGCGAGCTTGATCGCGTTGTCCGCCCACGCCAGCGACTGCTGGCCCTGCAGCTGCTCGGCGAACTCCGCCATCCGCTTCTGCAGCTCGTCCGGGTCGCCGAACAGATCTCCGAAACCGCCCATGCCTTCCATGCTTCAATCGTACCCGTGTCCCCGATCGTCACCGGAGCGGGCGTCGACCTGGCGTATGCGGAGCATGGGGCGGGCCCACCGGTCCTGCTCATCCACGGGCTCGCGAGCGACCACATCGCGCTCGCGTCGCCGGCGATGGAGATCGCGGCGGCGGGCGCCGGCGCGCGCGTGATCACGTACTCGCGACGCGGGTATGACGGGAGCGATGCGCCGGAGCCGTATCTGGGGACGACCGTGGCGGAGCAGGCCGAGGATGCCGCCGCGGTGCTGCGCGGGCTGGACGCGACGGGTGCGCTCGTCGCGGGTGAGGGCTTCGGCGCGCTGATCGCGCTCGACCTGCTGCTGCGTCACGGCGAGCTCGCGCGCGCCGCCGTCCTCGTCGACCCTCCCCTGTACGCGCTGGCGCCCGACGCCGCGCGCGAGCTGTCGGACTGGCAGGAGGGCCTGCGGATCGCGGTCGCCGAGGGCGGGCCGCGAGCGGGCGTCGCCCGGCATCTCGGCGGGCGCGTGGGTGAGGCGGACCGCGAACGGGCCGAGACGGCGCACGCCGCGTTCTACGCCGACGTCGCCGGGCTCGCGACGCTGCCCGTCACCCGCGGCGCCCTGCGCGCGATCACCCAGCCCCTGGTCGTCGTCACCGGCCCGGGATCGTCCCCGGCGACGGTTGAGGCCGCCGACGCGCTGGCGGAGCTGGTTCCCGGTGCGCGGCGCGCCGTCGACGGCGACGTCGTGGGCGCGGTGCGCGGCGCGGTCTAGAAGCTCGTCGTGATCACGTCGACGCGGGTGCCGACCGGCAGCTGCCGGTAGATCTCGCGCGCGAACTTCAGCGGCACGCGAACGCAGCCGTGCGAGGCCGCGGTCACCGGGACGTCCGGGTAGCCGTGGAAGGCGATCCCGGCGTTGAAGTAGCTCGCCCACGGCAGCCACACCTTGAAGCGCTTGGACCAGCTGTTCGGCGACTTGGAGGAGACGCTGTACGTGCCGGCCGGAGTGCCGCCGCCCACGCCGCTCGAGATCGGCACCGCGCGGATCACGTGATCGCCGTGGATGATCAGCAGCAGCTGCCGGTCGAGCAGCACCTCGGCGCGCAGCCTCCGGTTGAGCTGCAGCTCGGGGCGCGGCATGCGCAGACGCCTGATCGCGCGGCGTGCGCTCGTGCCGAAGGTGCCGTCACGAGGAAGGTTCTCCCACTTCTGGAGCGCGGTGACGGCGTGCATGACGCGCTCGTCGTAGGTCGGTCCGAACGCGCGCGGCGGCAGGTACCCGAGCCGGACGAGGTCGCGGCGGAGCCGGCGCACGTCCCTGCCGCGGACCCCGAGGCTCAGCGTGCGCCCGTGGGCGGCCGTGAACGCGCGCGCGGTCTTCGGCGTCGGAGCGTCCGTGCGCGCAGGCGCCCCGGCGGGAAACGCGGCGACGAGCAGGGCTGCGGTGATACCGGTGGCGACGCGCATGTTCCCGGGTGTCGGGCCCCGCGGCTCGGCGACGAGCGTTCCGCGGCCCTCGACGAAACGGGGTTCGCCACGCTGCCCGAGGCCCCTTCCTCGGAGCGCCGGGGGTCGGTGCTAGCCGCCCCGCTGATGGAAGTAGAACTCCGGCAGCGCGCTGCGCGTGATCGTCGCGGTGAGGTGGCTCTGAAGCTCGGGATCCGCGGTGCGCACGGCGATGTCGTCGAGCGTGACGATCCCGGCGAGGCGTCCGTCCTCGAGGACGGGGAGCCGGCGGATCCCGAAGCGGGCCATCAGCGTCGCCGCCTCGCGGAGGTCCATGTCGGGCTCGCCGGTCACCACCGGTGACGACGCGTGCTCGCCCGCGGCGGCCAGCGCGTCACGCCCGGCGGCGACGACGCTCACCGCGACGTCCCGGTCGGTGATGAACGCCACCGGCGCCCCGTCCTCGGCGCAGAGCACGACGCCGCCGACGTTGCGCTCGCGCATGATCTCGGCGACCTCGCGCACGGACGTGTGGGTCGCCGCCGTGACGACGGTCCGGGTCATGATGTCGCGGATCACCATCGTTCGGCGATGCTACCCGCTCCCGGACGCGGCGCTCCCTAGACTCCCCGCTCCGATGGCCGCACCGATCATCCCCGCCCCGCCGCAGGAGACGCTCGCCCAGGAGGGCGCGACGCGCATGCGCGCAGCCGTCTCCGCGTGGCTCGCCGCGATCCTCACGCTCGCCGGGGCGGTCATCAGCGGGATCGCGTTCGGAAAGCTCCCGGACCTCGAGAACCAGGTCGTCACGATCAACGACGCGCTCGGCGACCTGGCCGCCGGGACCGCGATCCCCGCCGGCCGCGCGGTCGGGCAGCTGCGCCACATCGGCGAGAACCAGCTCGAGTACGCCGCAGGCCCGCTGCTCTCGGCGCTCGGCGCGCTGTTCATCTTCGTCGTGCTCGCGTTCCTCTACCGCGCCACCCGCGCGCGCGGCGGGCAGCTCTCGCAGGTCGCGCTCATCGCGATCGCCGTCGGCGCCGTCACGTACGCCGTCGGCACCGGCGTCGTCGGGGTCGTGCGGGTCATCGAGGGCGGCAACCTCGCGGCCGACGCCACGAACTCCGACGCCCTCGACGCGATCGGGTCCGGCCCGATCGTCGCCGGGACGATCCTCCAGCTGCTCGGCTCGCTGAGCCTCGGCTTCGCGTTCGTCCTCGTCGCGCTGCACGCGATGCGCGTCGGGCTGCTCACCCGGTTCATGGGCATCCTGGGCATGATCGCGGGCGCCACCTTCGTCCTGCCGCTCGACCAGCAGGGCATCATCCGCGCGTTCTGGCTGGGCGCCGTCGGCTTCCTCATCGCCGGTCGCTGGCCGAGCCCGGTTCCCGCCTGGACGTCCGGAGAGGCGGAGCCGTGGCCGAGCGCCCGCGAGGCGCGCGACGCCCGCGCGGCCGCCCGCGGCGGCCCCGCCCCCGCGCCGGAGACCCCCGCCCCGACGCTCCCGTCGCCGACGGACGGCCTCACGCAGGGGCAGCGGCGCAAGAAGCGCAAGAAGTAGCCGCGCGCACTCCTACGGCCTTCCCCGGATACACGCGCCGGATCGGGGCCATAGCGTTCGCGCGCCATGACGACCCTTCTCGCCACCCGCTCCGACGTCACGCTCCAGGCCCAGGAGCTCGTCCGCGACCCCACGCAATTCAAGTGGTATGCGGTCGCGCTGCTCGCGATCGTCTTCGTGATCTACGCGAACGAGGTCGAGCGCGGCCGGCTCGACATCGTCGCCGCGGGCCTCGCCGTCTGGCTCGCCGACTGGTTCAACGAGATCCTCAACTCGGTGATCCTCGAGGTCTCCGACCGCGCCCCGCTCTGGGCCACGACGGGGCCGACGGCCTACCAGTTCCTCGTCGGGCTGAACCTCGAGATCTCCTTCATGTTCGCCCTCGGCGGCATCGTCTACGCGAAGTTCCTGCCGGCCGACCGCAGCGTCCGGATCCTCGGCATGCCCAACCGGCTGACGATGGCGCTCGGCATGTCGCTGCTGAGCGTGCTCGTCGAGCTGTTCCTCCACGAGACGGGCACCTTCCACTGGGACTACTGGTGGTGGAACACACCGTTCGTCCCGCTGGTCTTCGTCTTCGGGTACCTCTGGTTCTACCTCTACGCCGCGTGGGTGTACGACGCGCCGGACCAGCGGGCGCGTTGGCGGCGCCTGGGCGGCCTTGCGGCGATCAATGTCGTCCTCGCCCTCGTTTTCGGTGTGGGACTGGGGTGGCTCTGACGGCATAGGATCCGCCCATGTCCGATGACGCCACGCTGGAAGCCGAGCTCGAGGCGCTGCTGCAGCGCGAGTGGTTCGACCCGCCGGAGGACTTCGTCGCGGGCGCGCTGGTCAAGGACCTCTCCGTGCACGAGGCCGCCGAGCGCGACCCGGTGGGCTGGTGGGAGGAGCAGGCGCGGGCGCTCGACTGGTTCGAGCCCTGGGAGCACGCGCTGGAGGACGAGGACGCGCCGTTCTACCGCTGGTTCTCCGGCGGCAAGCTCAACGTCTCGCACAACTGCCTGGACCGGCACGTCGCCGCCGGCCTCGGCGACCGCGTCGCGCTGCACTGGCACGGCGAGGAGGGCGAGTCGCGCGCGATCACCTACGCGGAACTGCTCGCCGACGTCCAGCGCTGCGCCAACGCGCTGAAGGCGCGCGGGATCGGCCCCGGCGACGTCGTCGGGATCTACCTGCCGATGATTCCCGAGGTCGTCGTCGCGATGCTCGCGTGCACGCGCATCGGCGCGCCGCACAACGTCGTCTTCGGCGGCTTCAGCGCGGAGTCGGTGCACGAGCGGATGGCGTTCAGCAACGCGAGCGCGCTGATCACCGCCGACGGCGGCCGGCGCAAGGGGAAGACCGCGCCGGTCAAGGCGGAGGTCGACCGCGTGATGCGCGACCTCTCGCACCTGGAGACGATCATGGTCGTCCGCCACACCGGCGAGGCGTGCGAGATGCGCGAGGGCCGCGACGTCTGGTGGCACGAGGCGCTGCAGGCCGCCGACCCGGAGTGCCCGGCCGAGCCGCTCGACGCCGAGCACCCCCTGTTCATCCTCTACTCGTCCGGCTCGACGGCGAAGCCGAAGGGGATCCAGCACACGACCGGCGGCTACCTCACGGGCGTGACCTGGTCGTTCCGGCACGTCTTCGACGTCAAGCCGGAGACCGACGTCTTCTGGTGCAGCGCCGACGTCGGCTGGATCACCGGCCACAGCTACATCG
>DAIPYF010000003.1:22206-35505 GCA_036782855.1 Solirubrobacteraceae bacterium | reverse complement strand
CCGGGCCGAAGATCTCCTCCTGGAACACGCGCATGTCGTTCGTGCCCTTGAGGACGGTCGGCTCGAAGTAGTACCCGTCGGCCAGATCGCCGTCGAGCATGTTGCGCGAGCCGCCGATCAGCACCTCGGCGCCTTCGCCGCGGCCGATCTCCACGTAGCTCATGATCTTCTCGAGCTGCGCCTGCGAGACCTGCGCGCCGAGCATCGTGGTGGGATCCATCGGACTGCCCTGCTTGATCGCCGCGATCCGCTCGAGGACGCGCGGCATGAACTCGTCGTAGATCGCCTCGTCGATCAGCGCCCGCGACGGACAGGTGCAGACCTCGCCCTTGTTGAAGGCGTAGAGCACGAGGCCCTCGATCGCCTTGTCGAAGAACTCGTCGTCGTGCTCCATCACGTCGGCGAAGAAGATGTTCGGCGACTTGCCGCCGAGCTCCGTCGTCGAGGGGATGATGTTCTGCGCGGCGTAGCCCATGATCAGGCGGCCGGTCACGGTCTCGCCCGTGAACGCGATCTTCGCGATCCGCTTGTTCGACGCGAGTGCCCGGCCGGTCTCCGCACCGGGGCCGTTGACGACGTTGAGGACGCCCGCCGGGACGATGTCCTCCAGGAGCTCACAGAGCTTCAGCAGGGACCACGGCGTCGGGCTCGCCGGCTTGACGATCGTGCAGTTGCCCGCGGCGAGCGCCGGGGCGATCTTCCACGCCGCCATGAGGATCGGGAAGTTGAACGGGATGATCTGCCCGACCACGCCGAGCGGCTCGCGGAAGTGGTAGGCCATCGTGTCCTTGTCGATCTCGCCGATCGACCCCTCCTCCGCGCGGATGACGCTCGCGAAATAGCGGAAGTGATCGGCGGCGAGCGGGATGTCGGCGGCGAGCGTCTCGCGCACCGGCTTGCCGTTGTCCCAGCTCTCGGCGACGGCGAGCATCTCCGTGTTCGCGTCGATCGCGTCGGCGATCGCGTTGAGGACGGCGGAGCGCTCCGTCAGCGAGGCCGCGCCCCACGCGTCCTTCGCCGCGTGCGCGGCGTCGAGCGCGAGCTCGATGTCCGCGGGCGTCGATTGCGGGACCTGGCAGAACGGCTTGCCGGTCGCGGGAGACAGATTGTCCGTGTACTCCCCGTCGACGGGCGCGACCCACCTCCCGCCGATGAAGTTCTCGTAGCGCGCCTTGAGCTCGACGGGGCTGCCTGACTCACCAGGCGCCGCGAAGACGGCGGGCTTCTCGATCGTGGCCATGTGGTCCTCCTTCGGGAGGTCTTGGGGGGTGTCGATGGAGTTCACCACCGCATACCCTTGTAGTCATCCGCACAAACCACCGTTTGCGGGAGATCAAGGAGCCCGGCGCCCCGGCGCTCCCGCGCCGGGGATCAGCGCAGCGCGACCTTCAGCGTCGTCAGCGTCGAGACCGGCGCCGGCGCACCGCTGCGCACGGCGCTCAGCTGCAGGCGCAGCGTCACGCTGCGGATGCCGGCCCGGCGGAGCGCGATCAGGATCCGGCGCTGCTTCGGCGCCACCGCGAGGTTGAGCGTCCCGCGCCGCCCACCGGCCACCTTGACGCGCGCCGTCGCAAGCGTCGCGGTGCGGCGCCTGCGCACGGATGAGCCGATGGCCTTGGCGAGCTGCTGCGAGCGCTGCTGGAGCGTCTGGATGTCGCTGTTGATCTTCTTGTTCGCCGCCTGGACGAGCTTCTGACCGGCGAGCTGATCGGCCGGTTTCGGACTGGCGAGCAGCTTGGTCGCCTTGGCCATCGCCTCGTCGAAGGAGAGGTCGAGCCCAGCCTGGAGGATGTCGCCGGACGCTTCCAGGGCCTTCACGATCTCCCCGAACTTCTTGTTCGCCTGCTGCACGAGCTGCTGGCCCTTGAGCTGATCCTGCTTGTTCCCGCTGGAGAGCAGCTTGTCGGCGCGTGCAAGCAGCGCCTCGACCTCCGCGTTGCCCGCCGCGCTCATCACCGCCTCGGCGGACACGCCGCAGCTGAACACCGGCGCCTGGGCCACGCGTGCAGCCGTCTTGGCGCCCGTCCCGGATCCGTAGCACCCTGCCGTGAGCTTGGCCAGCTGCCCGGTCTTCGCGTTGAGCTTCGCCTTGCCGGAGGCGAGGACGTCGATCCCGTCACACGAGGCGTTGAACGCGCACAGGTTCGGCGGCAGCTTGGGGTCGAACGACGCGATCCCGTAGAGCTGCGGAGCGCCACTGGCCGCGCCGCTCTTCGCATCGCCCTGATATGTCGCCGTGACCGGCGGTGCGACGCCCGCAGGGAACCCGCCCACCCCCGGGTTCCACGTCACGGTGCAGGACGCGACGTTCGGCGAGAGCGGCGTCGCGGCGAGCGTGCACGTGTCGCCGAGCGGGAAGCCGCCCTTGCCGGCGGACCACTTCACCGAGCCGGTCGGCGGCGCGGTCGTGCCACCGACCGTCGCGGTGCACGTGAAGAGCGAGTCCGGGTCCGGTCCGCGGTTGCAGATGACCTGGACCCCCGCGGGCTTGACCGCCGGCTGCGGGGCCGGGCCGGGCGCGGCACCGCGCCGCGTGCCGGCCCAGACCAGGGTGGAGGTCGCCGCAGCGGCGAACCCGCTCGTGGACCAGGTGCCGGACATCGTCGTGCCGTCCGCCGAGACCGTCCCCACCAGGTACGCGGTATACGACGGCAGCTCGTTGTAGGTCGTCTTGATCTGGACGGCGTTGCCGCTGATCGTCCCCTCCATCGGCCAGGTGTACGGCCCACCCGCGCCGGACCCGGCGAGCGTGCCGGTCCCCGCCGTGAAGGTCCACGTCTGGTCCGCGATGTCCGGGGACGCCATGTCCCAGGTCCCGGTGATGTCGGCCGCGAAGGCGGACGGCGCGCTCAGCGCGAGCGCCGCGACGGCGACCGCCATCGCAATGAATCCCAGGCTGGACCTGTGCCCCCGATTGCGCATCCCATCCCCCTCACAGTCAACGGACCGACGCGGCGGAGTATCGGTGCGGCAGCGCAACACGTCAACGCGCGCCGGTCCGTCGTCGTTCCCCGCCACGGCGCCGGCCGGAGTCCCAGCCGTCAGCGGACGCCCAGCTCGGCCGACCAGCGCTTCAGCACCTGACCGCCGTCCTTGGCGCTGTTGAGGTAGCGCCCGCGGACCTTCACCTCGTCGCCCGTGCTCTTGGACTCGAGGACCTCGCACGCGTCCTTCATCGAGGTCACGCTGGCACCCTCGATGCTCGTCACGAGGTCGCCGAAGATGATGTTCGCCTCCTGGGCGCTCGAACCGGTGTCGCTCCCCAGCACGAACATGCCGTCGATCCCGGAGCGCTCGAGCTCGGCCTGCGTCTCGGCACCGAGACGCGCACGGCTGTCGGCCTCCCAGTCGGGGTCGTTCGCGAACACGTCGGCGACCGGGACGGCGGCCAGCGGGGCGAGACTCCAGCCCACGTACGCGCGGTCCTTCCCGGCGCTGAGCGACGGGAGGAAGCGCTTCGCATGGTTCACGGAGATCGCGTAGTACTGGCCCTGCACCGCACGGTCGTTCTGCTGGGTGTTCGCGAGCGTGTTGATGCCGACGAGCCGGCCGTCGTCGTCGACGAGCGGTCCGCCGGAATTGCCGGGATTCACCGGCGCCTGGTGCTGGATCGTCGAGGTGTACTCGGGCAGCGAGGCGTCCGGCTCCGCTGCGACGTTCGTCGAGGAGACCGTCCCGTCGGTCGCCACGACACGCTGCCGCTCGGGGTTCTCGAACGACGCCGGGTATCCGAGCGCCGTCACGTGCTGCCCGACCTTGACCTTCGACGAGTCACCGAGCGGCAGCGCCTGGAGGCCCGGCGTCGGCTCGCTGAAGGCGATGACCGCCAGGTCCTCGCACGGCGCCTGGGCGACCACGCGCGCCGGGCCCTCGGTCGCCGCCCGGTCGCCGGCCTTCGCGCGCAGCGCCGAGGCCCCGGCGATCACGTGCGCGTTCGTCAGCACCAGCCCGCGCTTCGCATCGATGACGACACCGGTGCCGGACGATCCGCTCTCACCGACGCGGCCCGTGATCTGCACGACGCTCGGGCGCACTTCTGAGACGAGCCGCTCCTCGGAGAACTCCTCGTCCGCGCCGCACGCCGCGAGCGGAACGGCCAGCGCGACGGCGACGGCCGCGAGGAGGCGAGCTGAGGGGTGCTGCATCGGGAAACCTCCGGTGCCGGGGACGCGCCCAACGATCACGGGCTTGCGGACCCACCGCATCCGCGGCTTTCCCCCACGTGCCGTCCGCGGAAGACGCGGAGGCGCCCGCCGTCAGCCCCGGACCTCCACCCGCGCGATCGTCGTCAGCGACTGGTGGTACACGTCGCGGCCGAACCCGGGCGCGGGGAACAGGTAGGCCTGCGTCGCCGACGGCACCGCGCACGAGGCCAGCTCCGCGCCCGTGTCGAGGTCGAGCACGACGAGCCGGTCGCCGCGCCCCGCCCGCGCGGCGGCGCGTCGCGCCGCCGGGACGCGCGCCAGCGCGCCGAGGGCCGGCCGCAGCACGCGGCGGGCGAGCGCGGGCGGCGGGCGGTCCTGCCAGTCCTGCACGATCAGCTCGCGCGTGTCCGGGTGGAGGATCAGGTGGCCGGCGTGCGCAAAGCCGTCATGGCGCCACAGCGGCTCGAGGTCCTCCCCCGTCATCCGCCACGCGCGCAGGACCGCGTTCCCCGCGTCGTACCCGACCACGACGCGGCCGACCGGGTCCCAGCCCGGCGGGTTGGACTGCGTCCCGTACGGCAGGCCGCTCACCTCGATGCTGCGCGCGTCGTCGTCGTCGTGCCGCGCCCACCACAGCCGCACCGCCCCGGGCGAGGACCCGGAGCCGAGCATCGTGGCGTCCGTGGCGTTGCGGCCGTTGTCCATCCAGAAGACGTGGTCGTCCGACAGCACGGGGTCCCAGCCGTAGCTGCGGCCCGGCGCCGGGCCGTAGCGCGGGCGCCAGTCCTCGTCGAGCACGAGCCGCCCGGCCGCGCGGTCCAGCGCGATGCGGAACACCCGGGTGGTGCCGACGGCGATCACGTGCGCTCCGTCGCTCGACAGCCGCGCGATGCTCGGCTCCGGCAGGACGAGCGGGGGCGCGACGGGCAGCAGCGTGAGCGGGTCCAGCACCGACATCGTCGAGGGCGCGAGGCCGGCGGGCGCGTCGCAGTCCTTCATGACGAGCTCCCCGCCGTCGAGGACGACGAACGAGTTGTGCGGGCGCTCCACCGGCAGCCGGTGCGAGGCGAGGACCTTCAGCTCCGCCGACAAGCGGTGTGCCCAGTGCCCGAGCACGACGTGAAGGTCGCCGCACGCGTGCGCGGCCATCCCGCCCGGCCAGAACGGCCCGCCGGGAAGCCGCGGGCTCGCGGCGAGCGGCTCCAGCGTCAGCGGGTCGAGGCGCTCGACCCACGAGCGCACCGGCGGGCCCTGCGCGCGGCGCGGCAGCTCGTGGCGCAGCGCGAACAGCTCGCCGGGCTCGCGGCGGATCAGCATCCCCGTCGCGGCGGCATCGCGGACGGCCGCGAGCTCCAGGCGCTCGCCGGGGGCGATCGCGAGCCCCGCCTGGCCCTGTGGCGCCCCGAGGCGCCGCGGCCCGCCGTCCTCGCACGTCCAGGGACGCGGCCAGTAGGCGCCGGGAGCGGTCATGGCGGGCACCCTACGCCGCGCGCGCCGCCGTAGGGTCCGGCCATGCCCATCGACCTGCGCTCGGACACCGTCACCCAGCCCACGGACGCGATGCGCGCGGCGATGGCCGCCGCACCCGTGGGCGACGACCAGTTCGGTGAGGACCCGACCGTCAACCGGCTGCAGGACATCGTCGCGGCGCTGCTGGGCAAGGAGGCGGCGCTCTGGGTCCCGACCGGGCACATGGCCAACCAGCTCGCGCTGAAGCTCCTGACCCATCCCGGTGACGAGGTGATCGTCGGGCGCGAGACCCACGCCGTCTGGCACGAGACCGGTGCGGGTGCGGCGAACGCCGGCGTGCAGTTCGCGGAGATCGGCACCGGCGCGCTGTTCACCGCTGCCGAGCTGGTCGCCGCGATCAAGCCGCGTGGGCACATGATCTTCCCGCCGACGACGCTCGTCGAGGTCGAGAACACCCAGAACCGCGCGGGCGGCGTGGTCTGGGACCCGGCGGAGCTGCGGCGGATCGGCGCCGCGGCGCGCGAGTTCGGCATCGCCTCCTACCTCGACGGTGCGCGGCTGCTGAACGCCGCGGTCGCGCGGGGCGACGACCCGGCCGCGCTCGCTGAGCCGTTCGACCTCGTGACGATCGCGATGTCCAAGGGCCTCGGTGGCCCGGCGGGCTCGGTGATGGCCGGTCGCGCACAGGACATCGAGGCGCTCGTGCGCTATCGCCGCATGCTCGGCGGCGCCCTGCGCCAGGCGGGGATCCTCGCCGCTGCGGGCGTCCACGCGCTCGAGCACCACGTCGAGCGCCTCGCCGACGACCACGTGAACGCGCGCGTCATCGGTGAGCGCCTCGCGCAGTCGGACGCCGTCGTCATCGACCTCGGCCGCCTGGAGACGAACATCGTCGTCTTCCACCTGCGTGAGGGCGCGCCGGACGCCGCCGAGGTCGTGCGGCTGGCGGGCGCCCAGGGCGTGCGCGTGCTCGCGTTCGCCGACCGGACGGTGCGGGCCGTGACGCACCTGGACGTGACCGAGGAGGACTGCCGCGCGGCCGCGGACGTGCTCGCCGAGGCGGCGGAGACGGCCGCGGGGTGAGCCGCTTCCCCGGGGGGAGACCGCGCCGATGCGGCACTAGGTGAGACGTGAACCACCCCCCACGGAGCACCTTGGCATCAACGCATCATTCCGCTACGATGCGTCGTGTGGCCAAGGTCCGCACGACCCTCACCGTCGACGAGGACGTTCTGCGCGCGGTGAAGCTCCGTGCAGCGCACACCGGCAAGGGCGACAGCGAGGTGATCGAGGAGGCGCTGCGCCGCGATCTCGGGCTCGATGTGCTCGACGAGATCTGGAGCTCGATCGACGCGCTGCCCGAGGGTGAGGCGATGGACCTCGCCCGCGAGGCGCAGCGCGCAGCGCGGCGCTGACCCGTGCGCGCGGTGCTCGACCCGAACGTCCTGATCGCGGCGCTGCTCTCCCCGGGCGGCGCGCCCGCCCGCACCCTGGTGGCCTGGCGGGCGGGCCGGTTCGAGCTGTTCGCCTCGCCGGGCCTCCTCGGCGAGCTCGAGCGCGCCCTCGCGTACCCGAAGCTGCGACACCGCATCCCCGCCGCCGATGCAGGAGCGTTCACCGCACTGCTCGCCCGCGACGCGACGATCGCGGCCGACATTCCCGACCCGCCCGCCCGCGCGAGCGACAGCGGGGACGACTATCTCATCGCGCTCGCCGCGGACCGCCGCGCCGTGCTCGTCACCGGGGACGGCGCGCTCCTCGCGCTCGCAGGCAGCTACCCGGTCTTCACCCCGGCGGCGTTTCTCGGCTGGCTCGACGCCCCACGGGGCTGAGCGCCCTGTACTACCGTGCGCACATGCTCCGCACCGCCCGCTCGCTCGCCGTCCTCGCCGTCGTCCTCGTCACCGCGCTCACCGGGACCGCCTCCGCGGCGCCGGTCGTCAACGGCATCTACGACGTGCCGGACTCGCCGAAGAAGCTCGCGCAGGGATCTGACGGCAACATCTGGGTGATCATCGGCGGCAACGCGCTCGCCCGGTTCACGCCGGACGGGACGAAGACCGACGTCCCGCTCACCGGGGTCACCGGCGCGAAGGGCATCACCACCGGGCCCGACGGCAACCTGTGGGTGACCGCCTCGACGAAGCTCGTCCGGATCCCGCCCGCGAACCCCGCCGGACAGGCCGCCTTCACCGTCAACGACATCATCACGCCGCAGGCGATCGTCACCGGCCCGGACGGCAACCTCTGGACGGCGAGCAACGACAAGGTCCTGAGGATCTCCACCGCCGACCCGGCGAACCCCACGCTCTTCACCCTCACCGGCGCCCTCTCGCCGAGCGCTCGCGGCATCACGAGCGCCGGCGGCCTCCTGTGGGCGGTGGACTTCGGCAACGGCGCGATCGTCAGCCTCACGACGGCCGGCGTGCAGACCGCGTACTCCGTCGGCGGCCTGCCGCAGGAGGTGGCGGGCAGCCCGTCCGGCCAGGTGCTCTACGCCAACCCGGGCACCACGCCGCACACGGTCGGGCGGATCGTCGCGGGCGGGCTGCCGCAGACCACGCCGCTGCCGCTCACCGACCCGTTCGGGATCACCTTCGGGCCCGACGGCGCCTACTGGGTCGCGCAGTTCGCGTCGGGCACGCTCGCGCGCGTCACGACCGACGGCGTCGTCACGACGATCGGGGGGCTGCCGACGAACAGCCCGCGCGAGATCACGAGCGGGCCGAACAACACCCTTTGGGTCTCGCTCGAGCTCTCGAACAAGGTCGCCCGCGTCACCGGCGTCGACCCCCCGCCCGTCGTCGTGCCGCCCGTCGTCGTGCCGCCCGTCGTCGTGCCTCCCGGCGGCGCGGGCACGCCGGTGCCCCCCGCCGACACCACGGCGCCGGTCGTCTCCAGGCTGCGGGTCAGCCCGAGCATCGTGCGGCGCCCGAGGCCGCGGACGCCGGTCGCGACGTTCACCCTCTCCGAGGCCGCAAAGGTCACCGTGACCGTCGAGCGGCTCGTCGCGGGCCGGCGCTCCGGCGGTCGCTGCCGGACGGTCCGCCCGCCCCGCGCCGGCGTGCGCTGCGTGAAGCCGGCGACCGTCGGGACCGTCACCCGCGACGCGCCCTCCGGGGCGGCGCGCCTGTCGATCGCGGTGCGCAAGCGCGGGCGCGCGCTCGCCGCCGGCTCCTACCGCGTGAGCGTCGTCGCGGTGGACGCGGCGGGGAACCGCTCGACGATGGTGCGCGCGCCGCTCACGATGCGCGCGCGCTGACGCTCACTCCGGCTCCTGCATGCCCCTGTACAGCGCGTGCAGCACCTCGTTGGCGCCCGCCGGGAACAGCGCCGACAGCACCTCGGACGCGGTCCCGACACGCGGGCCGACGTACTCGGCCTGTGAGCGCAGCGCCTCACCGATGAGTCCGCCCGCCTGTTCCGGCGAGAGCGCCGGCAGCCCTTCGTAGGCGGCCGTCGGCTCGATCATCGGCGTGCGCACGAGCGGCATGTGGACGACGCTGAACCGCACCCCGTCGCCGAGGCACTCGGCGGCCGCCACGCGCGTGAACGCCTCGAGCGCCGCCTTCGACGCGAGGTAGGCGGCGAAGCGCGGCGTGCTCGTCTGCGTGCCCATCGTGCTGACGTTCACGACGTGGCCGCGCCCGCGCTCGCGCATTCCCGGGAGCAGCGCCATCGTCAGGTGCACGGCGCCGAAGTAGTTCAGGCGCATCGTGCGCTCGAAGTCGTGCAGCCGGTCGTAGGTCTCGGCGAGCGAGCGGCGGATCGAGCGCGCCGCGTTGTTGACGAGGACGTCCACCTCGTGCCCGTCCGCGGCGAGCCGGTCGGCCAGGCGCGCGATCGCCTCCATGTCGGCGAGGTCGGCGGGGTATGCGTGCGCGGCTCCGCCGCCCGCGGCGATCTCGGACGCGAGCTCGGCGAGGCGATCCTCGTCGCGCGCGACGAGGATCGTCGTCGCGCCGGCCTGCGCCACCTGCGCCGCGGTCGCGCGGCCGATGCCGTACGAGGAGCCGGTGACGAGCACCGTGCGCCCGCCGACCGCGGCCTCCAGCGACCGGGTCGGCAGCAGCGGGGCGGCCGTCGCGCGGGCGACGCGCCCGACCGAGCGGGCGACCTCGCCGGTCGAGACGACGAGCGGGCCGGCAGGGAAGCCGGGGAGCGGGATGCGCAGGTCGGGCATGGGCCGATGCTACGCCGCGGACCCGTGACAGGATCCCTCCATGAGCCTCCCCGCACCCGCCCCAGGCAGCGTCGTCGTCGTCACCGGGGCGTCATCGGGCATCGGCGCCGAGCTCGCGAGGTCCCTTGCGGCGCTCGGCCACGACCTCGTGCTCGTCGCCCGGCGCGAGGACCGGCTGCAACAGCTCGCCGAGGAGCTGCGCGGGGAGCACGGCCGCGACGTGCTCGTGCACGCCGCCGACCTCACCGACCAGGCCGCGCGCGAGGGCCTGATCGGCTTCGTCGCCGGCACGGGCCGCACGATCACCGGGCTGTGCAACAACGCGGGCTACGGCCTCGCGGGGCTCGCGTGGGAGCGTGATCTCGCGCAGAGCCGCGACATGATCGAGCTGAACGTCGTCGCGCTCCACGACCTGACGCTGCTGGTCGTCCCCGACATGATCCGCGCGGGCACCGGCGCGGTGCTGAACGTCGCCTCCGTCGCCGCCTACCAGCCGCTGCCGGGCATGGCCGCCTACGCGGCGACGAAGGCGTTCGTCCACGCCTTCTCCGAGGCGCTGCACGAGGAGCTCGCCGGGACCGGCGTGTCCGTCACGACGCTCTACCCCGGGCCGGTCCCGACCGAGTTCGGCGACAACGCCGGACTCGACCTCGAGGGCGGCTCCCCGGGGATCATGATCGTGCAGCCCGGCGAAGTCGCCCGGCAGGCGGTCGCGGCGATGGTCGCGGGGCGACGCTCGGTGAACCCCGGGACGGTGAATCGCGTGACCGGCCTCCTCGGCCGCTACTCCCCGCGCAGCGTGCTGCTGCCGGTGATGAAGCGGCAGCTGCGGTCGCGCACCGGCAGCTGATCGGATTTGGCGCGCCGCCGCTCAACCGGCAAGCCTCAGGCGGCGGTTGAGACTTGCACAGGTCTCGCGGAGGCTCGATGATGGTCATGGTCGTCGTTGTCAGGCGGCCGCCACGGCGTCGCCCGACGGATCGGGGACGCCACCAAGTGCCGCGTTCCGTCTCGCTGCCGCCATCCCCCCGGCGGCAGCGGGACGGCCGCAGCCCTCAGCCGCCGAATCCGGCGACCGGGCGCGGCACCGCGAGGCCGCGAACGAGCGCCCGCCACTCGTCCTCGTCCATGCCCTGGGCGACGAGTGACCGGGGTGACGCCGGGTCCCGCACGAACGTGTGGCAGACGTCGTCGTCGCGGGCGAGCACGAGGTCGTGCGTGTCGCGCGTCCCGTCGGCCTCCCAGTGACTGACGCTCACGAGCGCCGTGCGCGGGCTCGCCGCGAGGACGGCGTCGGCGCTCGCGTCCGCGGGCCCGCGGTCGCCGTGCGGCAGGCGCTCCCACAGGCGCTCGAGCGCATCCTCGGTCGTGCGCAGCTCGTAGAAGTGGATGCCGAGCGCGTCGATCAGGATCTCCAGCGTGACGCCCTCCGGCTGGGGCAGCAGCAGGAACCGCCACGGCTGGTCGGGCTCGCTGCCCGTGACGCGCGCGTCGAGGACGATGCGGGCCCGCTCCTGGAAGGCGATCGCGATGCCCAGATCCCCGCGGACCTGCACCTCGTCGGCGCCGGGCGCCGTGGTGATGAGGTTGCGCGCTGCGAGCGACCGCACCGCCTCGGCGACGAGCTCGGGTGCCGGCTCGCGCTCGATGAAGTCGATGACGCCGTTGACCGCGTCGATCTCGGCAAGCGTGTAGGCGCCCAGCGGCACGGGGCCCGTGCTCACCAGGTGCACGACCGAGTCGATCAGGCCCTTGGGGACGTCCGCGTCCCCCGCGCTCACGGTCCCGCTCATCGCTCGTCCTCCTCTCCGGGGCGGACCTGCCGCACCGCACAACGGATCTCGCGGTCGCCCGCCTTCAGGGTGCCCTCGACCGTGCGCGGCGCCGGCGGCAGCGTCCAGCGCGGCGGGTCGGGCCGTGTGGCCAGCAGGGCGCGCGCGGGACGCGACGGCGTCTCGGTCACCCAGACGTCGGAGGCGCCGAACAGGCCGCGCCCGGCCCGTGACCCCGGGACGAACACGATCTCGGCGAGCGTGCTCGCGCGATCCGGCGGCGGGAAGCGCGCGGCCAGGTCGGCGGAGGCCGAGGTGGTGTCGTCGTCGTCCTCGATCCGCTCGAGCGCGCCGGTCAGCTCCGCCTCGGCGGCGGCCGGCAGCGGCGTCGTCGCGCCGAGGTCGGGCGACAGGTACATCGGCCGCCGCTCCGTCATCCCGGACAGGCCCCACGGGCCGACGTTGCTCTTCGTGATGCGGTACACGATGTAGTCCACGAGGTGCTTGAGGTCGTTGATGCCGGGCATGTGAAAGCCCTTGCCCATCGATGCGGGCGTCTTCTCGAGCTGGATCCAGGTGCCGGCCGCGGTGCGCCCGTGCAGCTTCTCGCGCACGAGCGGCCCCTTGAGGCCGATGTCCGGGTACTGCGCCTTGTCGACCGTCTTGTGGTGGCTGGAGAGGCGCTCGCGGCTCTTGGGGAAGCGCCAGGCGTCGTAGAGCTCAGGCCGGTCCACCAGGACGTGCGCGCCGCGCAGCACCTCGCGCAGCTGCTGCACGTCGAGGCCGTGCCGCTCCAGGTCGGCGATGATCGCCGCCTCCGACGGGGTGAGCCGGCGAGCGGCGAGGGCGAGCCCCGAGCGCCACTTGCCGGTGCTCGCGGTGATCTCGACCATGAGCCGCACGCGCCGGCGCACGCGCTCGGTCTCGTCGCGGCTCAGCGCCGACGGCGCGGCCGTCTGCCCCTCGACCTCGGTCATCGCCGCAGACCGTAACCGCTCAGTGCGGGCCCCGTCCGTGCCGGCGCGGCGCGACGGCCGGGCGCGCGGGGATGCCGATGACGGTCGCCGCGGCCGGGACCGTCCCGACGACGACCGACCCCGGCTCGACGATCGCGCCGTCACCGACGGACGCGCCGGGCTCGACCACCGCGCGCGCGCCGAGCGTCACGCCCTCGCCGATCGTGACGGCGGACGCGCGCAGGCCCTGCTCGCGGACCGGCCGCTCGGGGTCGTCGGAGCGGCGCGTGGCGTCCTGCACGACCACCTCGTCGCCCAGGCGCGCACGCGTTCCGACGCTGATCCGCTCGTGCGCGCAGATGATGCATCCCTCGCCGGTCCGTGTTCCGGCCCCGATCAGCACGGTGCCGCCGCGGGCCTCGATCCGCGTCCCGTCGCCGAGGACACACCCCTGTCCGACGACGATTCGCCCGGCGCCCGTCGCCTCCAGGCGCACGCCGCGGCCCAGCGCGACCGTCCGGTCGATCGTCACGCGGCCGCGGGTGCGGGTGCGCAGGAGCAGCAGGGTGAACCGGTCCACGGACGGCAGCGTAGACGGCCCGTGCGCCCGCGCGGCGGCTCCGCGGCCAGCTCAGCCGCCGAGGCGCTCGGCGGCGCGGCGGCGCAGGTCCTGCGCGGCGAGGACCGCGCGCCGCCGGCGCCAGCGCAGGCGTGCCGCGGGGCTGCGGTCGGGGGCGGCGAGGGCCGCCGGCGACCGGCCCGCAGGCAGGCCG
>DAIPYF010000003.1:223-22196 GCA_036782855.1 Solirubrobacteraceae bacterium | reverse complement strand
AAGAAGACCATCGTCTTCATTACCCATGACTTCGACGAGGCCATCAGGCTCGGCGACCGCATCGCCATCATGAAGGACGGCGCGGTGATCCAGGTCGGCACACCCGAAGAGATCGTGCTCGCGCCGGCGACCGGCCCGCAGGCAGGCCGCTCGCGGCGACCGCGCGGGCGGCGATCGCGACCTGCCCCATGGCCGTCGGGTGCACGGCGTCGGGCAGCATCGTGAGCTGGTCGCCGAGGTCGTCGAGCGCCACGACGCGCGCTCCGTGGCGCGCCGCCGACGCGCGCACGAGCACGTTGGCCGCGCGGGGCTTGGGGGCCGCCGCCGGGCGCCCGAGATCCTCGGGGATCGTGCAGACGAGCAGCGCGTCGCTCGCCCCTGCGGCGGCGGCGAGGACCGCGTCGAGGTCGCGGGCGAACGCGTCCGGGTCCCAGGCGTCGTCGCGGACGTCGTTGACGCCGGCGTACACGCAGCTCAGGTCGTAGGGACCGCGGAGCAGCGGCACCTGTTCGCACAGCACGTCGTGGACGCGCGCGCCGTCGCGCGCG
Organism: Solirubrobacteraceae bacterium; assembly: GCA_036782855.1. GTDB lineage: Bacteria > Actinomycetota > Thermoleophilia > Solirubrobacterales > Solirubrobacteraceae > F1-60-MAGs163. The sequence continues at coordinate 21,648 of DAIPYF010000003.1, read as the reverse complement.
AGGTTCGTGAACGGCAGCTCGAGCGCCTGCGCCGCCCACTGCGCCCAGGACTGGGCCCGCACGCCGAGCATCGGCTCGCCGTAGCCGTTGGTGATCGAGTCGCCGAGGGCGACGAGGCCGCGCCGCAGCCCCGTCATGACCCCGCCAGGCGCCCGGCCCGGGCGGTGACGGCGCGCAGGCGCTCGGCATGTGCGCGCGTGAGCTGCCCGGGGCGCAGCCGCCAGCGCCACTGCCCGCGCTCGCGGCCGGGATGGTTCATCCGCGCCTGCGAGCCCAGGCCGAGCACGTCCTGCGCCGGCACCATCGCCAGCGCCGCCGGCGAGTCGTGCGCCAGCCGGATCACGCGCCACCACGGCTCGGGGTCGTCGTAGCCGCGCACGGCGTGCTCGGCGAGCGCGCGCCGCTCGGGCGGCAGACCGTCCCACCAGCCGCGCAGGGTGTCGTTGTCATGCGTGCCGGTGTAGAGCACGAGATCACGCCGATGGTGCTCGGGCCAGTGGACGGTGCCCGGCTCGGCGGGGTCGAACGCGAACTGCAGCACCGCCATCCCGGGGACGCCCAGGGCCCGGCGCAGGCGCTCCACGCCCGGCGTGATGACGCCGAGGTCCTCGGCGATCAGCTGGAGATCCCCCAGCTCGCGCCGGGCCGCGCGGAACGGCGCGATCCCCGGGCCGCGGCGCCAGCGCCCGCCGCGCGCGTCGCGTGCCCCCCGCGGCACCGCCCACGCCGCCGTGAACGCGCGGAAGTGATCGATCCGCGCCAGGTCGAAGAGCTCGGACATCCGCCGCAGGCGCTCGACCCACCAGCGGTAGCCGGTGCGCTGGAGTGCCGGCCAGTCGTAGAGCGGGTTGCCCCAGAGCTGCCCGGTGGCCGAGAAGGCGTCCGGCGGCACCCCAGCCTGCAGGTCGGCGCGAAACAGCCCGGGGTGGGCGCGCTGGTCGGCGCCGTCGCGAGCGACGTAGATCGGCAGGTCGCCGATCAGGCGCACGCCGCGCCCGGCGGCGTAGGAGCGCAGCGCCGTCCATTCGCGCTGGAAGCGCACCTGGTCGGCTGCCGCGCGCGGGCCGGCGACCGCCTCCCAGGAGCCGATCCATGCGGCGTGGCCCTCGCGGAAGCGCTCGCGCTCGGCAGCGGTGACCGGCGCCGCGGGGTCGGCGAGCAGTCCGCGCCAGGCGGCGAACGCCGACGGGGACTTGTAGGGCGAGCGCCCGCGCCCCGGCGGGCCGACGGGCAGCATCTGCCACCAGGACTGACCCGCGGCGTGGAGCCAGTCCACGAAGCCGTAGGCTTCGCGCCCGAGACGGCCGCCCGGCAGCGAGGTCAGGTGCAGTTGGACGCCGCTCGAGCGCTCGAGATCCATCACCACTCCCGGCCGCCGAGGAGGCCGCCCACCATCCGATGAGCCCGCGTCCCGCCCCCTTGCCCCCAGGACCGAGCCCGCCGCCGCGCATCCGCATCGAGCGCGTCGCGCCCGCGCTGGACTGCGGACGCGTTCCCGTGAAGCGCTGTGTGGGCGACCGGGTGACGGTCGCTGCGGACATCTTCCGTGACGGGCATGAGGTGATCCGGGCGGCCGTGCAGTATCGCGCCCCGCGCAAGCGCAGCTGGCGCGAGGCGCCGATGGCCGCCGTCGACGCCCACCATGACGGCGTGCGCTGGGAGGGCGCCTTCCCGGTGGACGAGCTCGGGACCGCCGCCTTCCGCATCGTGGCGTGGGTCGACCGCCTGACGTCGTGGCTGCACGAGCTGGAGCGCAAGGTGCAGGCCGGTCAGACCGAGCTGGACGGTGAGCGCGCCGAGGGCGCGGCGCTGCTGCTCGCGGAGGTCGGCGGCGCGTCCGCGCGCGACGCGCAGCGACTGCGCGCGCTCGCGGCGGCGCTCGCGCCCGGCGCGTCGCTGGACCCGCTGCTCGAGCCCGCCGCGGCCGAGCTGCTCGCCCGCTGCGGCGCGCGCCACGAGGAGACCCGCAGCCCGTCGCTCGAGATCCAGGTCGACCCGCTGCGCGCGCGCTTCGGCTCCTGGTATGAGCTGTTCCCGCGCTCCTGGGGCGGCCTGCGCGGCGTGCAGGACGAGCTTCCCCGCCTGGCCGAGCTCGGCTTCGACGTCCTCTACCTCCCGCCGATCCACCCGATCGGCGTGACGAACCGCAAGGGCCGCGACAACGCGCTCGTGGCCGGGCCGGGAGACCCCGGCAGCCCGTGGGCGATCGGCGCGGCCGGCGGCGGTCACACCGCGGTGCACCCGGACCTCGGGACGATCGCCGACTTCGATGCGCTCGTCGGCGCCGCGCGCGGGCACGGGATCGACATCGCGCTGGACCTCGCGATCCAGTGCTCCGCCGACCACCCGTGGCTCACCGAGCACCCCGAGTGGTTCCACCGCCGCCCCGACGGGACGCTGAAGTACGCGGAGAACCCGCCGAAGCGCTACCAGGACATCTACAACCTGAACTTCGACGGCCCCGGCTGGCGGGACCTCTGGAGCGCGCTGCGCGACGTCGTCCGGTTCTGGATGGGCCACGGCGTGCGCGTCTTCCGCGTCGACAACCCGCACACCAAGCCGCTCGCGTTCTGGGAGTGGCTGCTCGCCGACGTGCGCGGCAGCGATCCCGACGTCGTGTTCCTGAGCGAGGCGTTCACGCGGCGCGCCGTGATGCGCGCGCTCGCGCAGGCCGGCTTCCACCAGTCCTACACGTACTTCACGTGGAAGAGCAGCCGCTGGGACCTGAGCCGCGAGCTGGAGACGCTGCTGGCGGACGGCGACGCCTTCCGGCCGAACTTCTTCGTCAACACGCCCGACATCCTCACCGCCGAGCTGCAGCACGGCGGCCCGCCGGCCTTCGCCCTGCGGGCCGTGCTCGCCGCGACGCTGTCGCCGAGCTGGGGCCTGTACTCGGGCTTCGAGTCCTTCGAGAACGAGCCGGTGCGCGAGGGGTCGGAGGAGTACCGCCACTCGGAGAAGTACGAGCTGCGCGACCGCAGCCTCGACGGCCCGCTGCTGCCGTTGATCGGCCGGCTCAACGCGATCCGGCGCGAGCACCCGGCACTCCAGCGCTTCGACGGCCTGCGCCTGCTGGAGACGCACAACGACGCGCTGATGGCCTACGCCCGCGGCGTCGGGACGGAGACGATCCTCACCGTCGTCAACCTCGATCCGCACGGTCCCCAGGAGGGCCTGGTGACCGTGCCCTACGAGCTCGGCGTGCCGCCCGTCTTCGAGGTCACCGACCTGCTCGAGGACACGACGCACACCTGGCGGATGGGGGGCAACTACGTGCGGCTCGATCCCGCCGAGCGCCCGGCCCACGTGCTGCGCGTGGAGGCACGCGCGTGAGCCCCGCTCCCGCAGCCCGCTGGTTCGAGGCCGAGCCGCTGTGGTTCAAGCGCGCGCTCTTCTACGAGATCCACCTGCGCGGGTTCTTCGACAGCGACGCCGACGGCTCCGGCGACTTCCGCGGGCTGACGCAGAAGCTCGACTACCTCGCGTGGCTCGGCGTCGACTGCATCTGGCTGCTGCCGATGTACGCCTCACCGCTGCGCGACGGCGGCTACGACATCGCCGACTACTACGAGGTCCATCCCGACTACGGCGCCATCGCCGACGTGCGGGCGTTCATCGACGCCGCCCACGAGCGCGGGATCCGCGTCATCGCCGATCTCGTCATGAACCACACCTCCAGCGACCACCCGTGGTTCCAGCGCGCCCGGACCGCGCCGCCGGGAAGTCCCGAGCGCGACTGGTACGTGTGGTCGGACACGACCCAGCGCTACGAGGACGCGCGGATCATCTTCGTCGACACCGAGACCTCGAACTGGACCTGGGACGACGAGGCCCAGGCCTACTACTGGCACCGGTTCTTCTCGCACCAGCCGGACCTCAACTACGACAACCCGGCGGTGCAGGACGCGATGCTCGACGCGCTGCGCTTCTGGCTGGACCTGGGGCTCGACGGCTTCCGCCTGGACGCGGTGCCCTACCTGTTCGAGCGCGACGGGACGAACTGCGAGAACCTGCCGGAGACCCACGCGTTCCTGCGGCGCGTGCGCGCCACGGTGGACGCGGAGTACGCCGACCGCGTGCTGCTCGCCGAGGCCAACCAGTGGCCGGAGGACGTCGTCGAGTACTTCGGGGACGGCGACGAGTGCCACATGGCGTTCCACTTCCCGGTGATGCCGCGCATGTTCATGGCCGCGCGGCGCGAGGACGCGACCCCCATCTACGAGATCCTCGAACGCACGCCGGAGATCCCCGCGAACTGCCAATGGGGGCTCTTCCTGCGCAACCACGACGAGCTGACGCTCGAGATGGTCACCGACGACGAGCGCGACTACATGTACGCCGAGTACGCCAAGGACCCGCGGATGAAGATCAACCTCGGCATCCGCCGGCGCCTGGCGCCGCTGCTCGACAACGGCCGCGACGAGATGGAGCTCATGCACGCGATCCTCTTCTCGCTCCCCGGCAGCCCGGTCCTCTACTACGGCGACGAGATCGGCATGGGCGACAACGTCTACCTCGGCGACCGCGACGGGGTGCGCACCCCGATGCAGTGGACCGGCGACCGCAACGCGGGCTTCTCGCACGCGGACTTCGCCCAGCTGTACGCGCCGCTGCTCATGGACCCGGTCTACGGGTATCAGGCGGTCAACGTGGAGTCCGAGCTGCGCAACCCGTCCTCGTTCCTGCGCTGGCTGCGGCGCTTCATCGAGCTGCGCAAGGAGCACCCGGTGTTCGGGCTCGGCACGTACGCGCCGATCCCGCCGAGCAACCCGCGGGTGTTCGCCCACATCCGCACCCACGAGGACGACATCGCCCTGTGCGTCCACAACCTCGCGCGCACCGCACAGGCCGTCGAGCTGGACCTCTCCGCCTACGAGGGGCACCGGCCGGTCGAGATGCTCGGCAACTCGCGGTTCCCGCGGATCGGCGAGCTTCCCTACCTGCTGACGCTCGCCCCGCGGGGGTTCTTCTGGTTCCTGCTCGTGCCCGAGTCCGGCGAGCCGGACGGCGAGCCGGCGCCGGACCACGACGACAAGGGAGGATGAGGGTCGTGCGGGACCCGGTCGACATCGTGCGGGACATCGACGAGGCGGTGCTGGGCGCCTGGCTGCGCCAGCGGCGCTGGTTCGCGTCCAAGGCCCGCGAACTGGCCCGCGCGCACGTCGTCGACGCGCTGACCCTGCGCACCGAGGATCCGGCGACGGTCCTGGCGATCGTCGAGGCGACCTTCCACACGGGCGCGCACGAGCTGTACCAGGTGGTCTTCGAGGTCGTGCCCCCCGGGGCCGAGCCCCCGTCCGAGCCGGTCGCCTCCGGTGACGCGGGCGTCGCGCTCTGCGAGGCGCTCGCCGACCCGCGCGCCACCGGCGTGTTCGGCGCGCTGCTGCGCGAGGGGGCGGTGCGCACCGGCGCCGACTCGCGCGTGACCTTCCACGAGCCCGAGGGGGGAGCCCCGGTGCCCGTCCCCGACGGCCCCGTGCACCTCATGCCGTCCGAGCAGTCGAACAGCTCGGTCGTCTTCGACCGCACCGTGATCCTGAAGTGCTTCCGCCGGCTGGAGCCGGGGGAGAACCCGGAGCTGGAGATGCTCCGCTTCCTGGCGGCGCGCGGCTTCGACCACGTCCCCGAGCTCGTCGGCTGGTACGACTACTCCGGGCCTCCGCTGTACGCGACGCTCGGGGTTGCACAGCGCTTCGTCAGCCGCGGCCGCGACGGGTGGGAGATGGCGCTGGAGCTGCTGGAGCGCGATCCCGACCTGCTGGTCACGCGGCTGCACGGACTGGGCCGCGTGATCGGCGCGCTGCACACCGAGCTGGGGTCCGACCCGCTGGACCCGGACTTCGCCCCGGAGGAGAAGGGCCGCGAGCAGTACGCCCTGCTCGTCGCCACGCTCGACCAGGAGATCCTGCAGGCCTTCGACGCGATGCCCGAGGACGACCCGGTCTACGCGCCGATCGCCGGTCGCAGCGCCGAGCTGCGCGACCGGCTCCAGGCGCTCTCGCGCACCGGCGTCGCCGGACGGGCGATCCGCACCCACGGCGACCTGCACCTCGCGCAGACGCTGCTCGAGGACGATGGGCGCTGGGTCATCCTGGACTTCGAGGGCGAGCCGGCCCGCCCGCTGCGCGAGCGCCGCCTCAAGCGCTCGCCGCTGCGCGACCTGGCCGCCATGCTGCGCTCGGTGTCCTACGCGGCCTGGGCGTCCGAGCTGCAGCGCGGCGTGCCGGCGCCCGCGGGCTGGGAGGAGCGCGCGCGGGCCGCGCTCGGCGCCGGCTACCTGGAGACCGTGGACGCCGCGCTGCTGCCGCCGAGCACCGCGACGGTGGGGGAGCTGATCGCGGTGTTCGAGCTCGAGAAGGCGATCTACGAGCTCCGGTACGAGCGCAACAACCGGCCGGACTGGGTCGCGATCCCCGTCGCGGGGATCGCACGCCTGCTCGACGACGACGGGACCGCATGAGCGTCGAGCAGGACACGCAGGCGCTCGTCGCCCTGGACCTCAGCGATCCGCACCGGCTGCTCGGCGCACACCCGTCCGCCGGCGGCGTCGTCGTCCGGGTCTTCCGCCCGGGAGCGGCCACGGTCGCGGTGATCCCGGACGGTGAGGAGCGCGTCGCGCTCACCCGCAGCCACCCCGCCGGGCTGTTCGAGGGCGAGATCGCCGGCGCGCGGTCGCCGCTGCGCTACACCGTCGAGGCGGGCTACCCGGAGGGGCCGCCCGTCACGTTCCGCGACCCGTACGCGTTCGCGCCCACGCTCGGGGAGCTCGACCTGCACCTCGTCGGAGAGGGCCGCCACGAGGAGCTCTACGAGAAGCTCGGCGCGCACCCGCGCACGATCGACGGCGTCGAGGGGGTCGGTTTCGCGGTGTGGGCGCCGTCGGCCCGCACGGTGAGCGTCGTCGGCGACTTCAACGACTGGGACGGGCGGCTGCACCCGCTGCGCTCGCTCGGCTCCTCCGGCGTCTGGGAGGTCTTCATCCCCGGCGTGGCGGAGGGCAGCCGCTACAAGTTCGAGCTGCGCTCGCAGCAGGGCGAGCTGCTGCTGCGCGCGGACCCGGTGGCGTTCGCCGCCGAGCTCCCGCCGCTGACCGCCTCGGTCGTCACCCGCTCCCACCACGACTGGGAGGACGCGGACTGGCTGGCCCGGCGCGCCGCGACCGACCCGCTGCGCGAGCCCGTCTCGATCTACGAGGTGCACCTGGCCTCGTGGCGGCGCAACCCGCTGGAGGACGACCGCTGCCTGACCTACCGCGAGCTCGCCGAGGAGCTGACGGCCTACGTGCTCGACATGGGCTTCACGCACGTGGAGCTCCTGCCGGTCATGGCCCACCCCTTCAGCGGGTCGTGGGGCTACCAGGTGACCTCGTACTTCGCGCCGACGCCCGTGCACGGCTCGCCCGACGACCTGCGCGCGTTCATCGACCACCTGCACGGAGCGGGCATCGGCGTCCTCCTGGACTGGGTTCCGGCGCACTTCCCGCGGGACGAGTGGGCGCTCGCGCGCTTCGACGGCACGTCGCTCTACGAGCACGCCGACCCGCGCCGCGGCGCCCACCCCGACTGGGGCACGCTGATCTTCAACTACGGCCGCAACGAGGTGCGCAACTTCCTGCTGTCGAGCGCGCTCTACTGGCTGCGCGAGATGCACGCCGACGGGATGCGCGTCGACGCCGTCGCGTCGATGCTCTACCTCGACTACTCGCGGGCCGAGGGCGAGTGGGTGCCCAACGCCTTCGGCGGGCGCGAGGACCTCGACGCGGTCGCGTTCCTGCGCGAGCTCAACGAGGTCGTCCACGCCCGCGCGCCCGGCGTGATCAGCGCGGCGGAGGAGTCGACCGCCTGGCCCGGCGTCTCGCGGCCGACCTACCTGGGCGGTCTGGGCTTCGGGCTGAAGTGGAACATGGGCTGGATGCACGACACGCTCGAATACCTGCGCCACGACCCGGTGCACCGCCGCTTCCACCACCACGAGCTGACCTTCAGCCTGCTGTACGCGTTCAGCGAGAACTTCATCCTTCCCCTCTCCCACGACGAGGTCGTCCACGGAAAGGGCTCGCTGCTGGCGAAGATGAGCGGGGACCGCTGGCAGCGGCTGGCCAACCTGCGCACCCTCTACGGCTACATGTGGGCGCACCCCGGCAAGAAGCTCCTGTTCATGGGCGGCGAGTTCGCGCAGAACGACGAGTGGAGCCACGCGCGGTCGCTCGACTGGCACCTGCTCGAGCATCCCGAGCACCAGGGCGTGCAGGCGCTGGTGCGCGACCTCAACCGCGTCTACCGCGCGCACCCCGCGCTGTGGGAGCTGGACAGCGATCCGGCGGGGTTCTGGTGGCTGGAGCCCAACGACGCCGAGAACGGCGTGCTCGCCTGGTGCCGCGCCTCGGAGGATGCCGAGGACGTCGTCGTGTGCGTGGCGAACCTCACGCCGGTCGTCCGGGAGGGCTACCGCGTGGGCCTCCCGCGCGCGGGCGCCTGGCGCGAGGCGATCAACACCGACTCCACCTTCTACGGCGGCTCCGACGTCGGCAACACCGGCGTCGTGCACGCCGAGCCGATCGCCTGGCACGGCCAGCCGTTCTCGGCCGAGATCGTGCTGCCGCCGCTCGCCGTGCTGTGGCTCGTGCCCGGCACCGGATGAGCAGCGGCGCGGGCTACCCCGGGGAGCGGCCGCTCGGGGCGCGGCCCGCCGGGGACGGACTGACCGACTTCCGCGTCTGGGCGCCCCGGCACGAGGCCGTCGACGTGCGGGTCGGGAGCGCCCGCCACGCGCTCGCACCCGAGGGGCACGGGGTCTACGCCGCACGGGTCCCGGCGGCCCCCGGCGAGGACTACCGCTTCGTGCTGGGCCGCCGCACGCTGCCCGACCCGTGCTCGCGCTGGCAGCCCGACGGGCTGCGCGGGCCCTCCCGCGTCGTGGACACCGGGGCGTTCGACTGGACGGACGGCGGCTGGCCGGGGCTCGGGCTCGCCGGCCTCGTGCTCTACGAGCTGCACGTCGGCGCGTTCACGCCTGAGGGCACCTTCGACGCCGTCATCCCCCACCTCCCGGACCTCGCGGCCCTCGGCGTGACGGCGATCGAGGTCATGCCGATCGCCGAGTTCCCCGGTGCGCGCAACTGGGGCTACGACGGGGTGCTGCTGTCGGCGGCCCACGCGGGGTACGGCGGGCCGCTCGCCTTCCAGCGGCTCGTCGACGCGGCGCACGCCGCCGGGCTTGGGGTGATCCTCGACGTCGTGTACAACCACATCGGCGTCTCGGGGGTGCGACTGCTCGAGGCGTTCGGGCCGTACGCCAGCGGGCACGACGTGACGACGTGGGGACGAACGATCAACTTCGACGAGGAACGGTGCGACCCCGTGCGGGAGTGGGTGCTGCAGAGCGCCGAGGGCTGGGTGCGTGACTTCCACGTGGACGGCCTGCGCCTGGACGCCATCCACACGATCCGCGACGGCTCGGCGCGGCCGATCCTGCGCGAGATCGCCGACCGCGCCCGCGGCACCGGGCGCCCCGCGCTCGTGATCGCCGAGAGCGGCCGCAACGACCCGGTCGTGCTGCGCCCGGCCCGCGTCGGCGGCCTCGGGCACGACGCGGCCTGGGCCGACGACTTCCACCACGCGCTGCACGCGCTGCTGACCGGCGAGCGCGAGGGCTGGTACGCGGACTTCGGGAGCGTCGCCCAGCTCGCGCAGGCGTTCGATCGCCCGCATGTCCTCGACGGGCGCTACTCGGCCTTCCGCCGGCGGCGCTTCGGCGCGCCCGCCGGGGACGTGCCGCGTGAGCGGTTCGTCGTCTACTCCCAGAACCACGACCAGGTCGGCAACCGCGCCCGCGGCGACCGGCTGCCCGCGGCGGCGCGCCCGCTGGCGGCGTTCTGCACGCTCCTGGCGCCGTTCACGCCGCTCCTGTTCATGGGAGAGGAGTACGGCGAGGACGCGCCGTTCCGCTTCTTCACCGACCATCCGGAGGCGCGGATCGCGGAGCACACGCGCACCGGCAGGCGCGCGGAGTTCGCGCAGTTCAGCGCGTTCGCGGGCGTCGACGTCCCGGACCCGCAGGACCCGGCGACGTTCACCGCCTCGAGGCTCACGCGCCGGCGCGACGAGCGGCTGGCGGCGCTCTACCGCGCGCTGCTGGACGCACGCCGCTCGCTGCCCGCCGGGGAGTGCGGGCCGGTCGCCTTCGACGAGGAGGCGCGCTGGCTGCGCGCCGGGCGCGGGCCGTTCGCGCTCGCCTGCAACTTCGGCGACGAGCCCACGCCGGTGCCGGCCGGGGAGGCACGCGAGATCGTGCTCGCGACCCACGACGGAGCGACGCTGCGCGACGGGGACGTCGAGCTGCCGGCGCTGGCGGGAGCGCTGCTGCGATGAGCCGCGAGGTCTGGGCCGGCCGGCCGTTCCCGCTCGGCGCGACCTGGGACGGCGCGGGCACGAACTTCGCGATCTTCTCCGAGCACGCCGACGGTGTGACGCTCTGCCTGTTCGACGAGCACGGGACCGAGGAGCGCGTTCGGGTCGAGCGCCGGACGGCGTTCGTCTGGCACTGCCACCTGCCCGGCGTGGGCCCCGGGCAGCGCTACGGCTATCGCGTGCACGGGTCCTACGCCCCCGAGCGCGGCCACCGCTTCAATCCCGCCAAGCTCCTCGTCGACCCGTACGCGAAGGCGATCGACGGCCGCGTGGACTGGGACGCGGCGAACGCCTTCCCCTACCTCCCCGACGACGGCCCCGACGCCGACCTGCATCCGGACGACGAGGACGACGCGGAGGCGATCCCCAAGTCGGTCGTCGTCGACGAGTCGTTCGACTGGCAGGGCGACGTGCGACCGGAGCGGCCCTGGGGCGAGACGGTGATCTACGAGACGCACGTGCGCGGCTTCACGATGCGCCACCCCGGTGTGCGCGAGGACCTGCGCGGGACGTACGCGGGGCTGGCGTCGGACGCCGCCGTCGAGTACCTCGTCGGCCTCGGGGTCACGGCGGTCGAGCTGCTCCCGATCCACCACATCGCCGACGAGCACTTCCTCCAGGCCCGCGGACTGACGAACTACTGGGGCTACAGCTCGATCGGGTACTTCGCCCCACACTGCGGATACGCCGCGACCGGCGTCGACGGCGAGCAGGTGCGCGAGTTCAAGGGCATGGTCAAGGCGCTGCACCGCGCGGGGATCGAGGTGATCCTCGACGTCGTCTACAACCACACCGGCGAGGGCGACCACCGCGGGCCGATGCTGTCGCTGCGGGGGGTGGACAACGCCTCGTACTACCGGCTCCTGCCGGGCGACCCGCGCCGGTACATGGACTACACGGGCACCGGCAACACGCTCAACCCCGTGCACCCGAGCGTCCTGCGGCTCATCATGGACTCGCTGCGCTACTGGGCGACCGAGTGCCACGTGGACGGCTTTCGCTTCGACCTCGCCTCGGCGCTCGCGCGCGAGTTCTACGACGTGGACCGCCTGTCGGCGTTCTTCGACGTGATCCACCAGGACCCGGTGCTGAGCCAGGTGAAGCTCATCGCGGAGCCGTGGGACCTGGGACCCGGCGGGTACCAGGTCGGGAACTTCCCCGTCCTCTGGAGCGAGTGGAACGGCATCTACCGCGACGTCGTGCGCGACTTCTGGCGCGGCGAGGCGCCCGTCAGCGCGCTCGCCTCGCGCTTCACCGGCTCCAGCGACCTCTACCAGTCCGACGGCCGCGGCCCCTCGGCCTCGATCAACTTCGTGACCGCCCACGACGGCTTCACGATGCACGACCTCGTCGCCTACAACCACAAGCACAACGAGGCCAACACCGAGGACAACCGCGACGGCACCGACGACAACCGCTCGTGGAACTGCGGCGCGGAGGGCGAGACCGACGACCCGGCGATCCTCGAGCTGCGACGCCGCCAGCAGCGCAACCTGCTCGCGACGCTGCTGCTCTCCCAGGGCGTGCCGATGCTGCTCAGCGGTGACGAGGTGAGCCGCACGCAGCACGGCAACAACAACGCGTGGTGCCAGGACAACGAGATCTCCTGGCACGACTGGGAGCCCGACCCGCTGCACCGCAACCACCACGACTTCGTGCGCCGGCTGCTCGAGCTGCGCCGCAACCACCCCGTCTTCCGGCGCGGGAAGTTCCTCGAGGGCACGCAGGTGAACGGGTCCGGGCTGCCCGACGTCCGCTGGTTCCGCACCGACGGGCGGCGGATGACAAGGCGCGACTGGGAGCAGGGCGAGCGCGTCATCGGCGTGTTCCTCAACGGCCAGGAGATCGCCGACCGCACCGACCGCGGCGAGCGGATCGTCGACGACTCGTTCCTGCTGATCTTCAACGGCCATCACCGGCACGTCGAGTTCCACCTCCCGTCCCGGCGCTACGGCTCGGCGTGGACCCACGAGCTCTGCACGCACGACCCCGAGATCCGCGCCGGCACCGGCCGCCTGGAGGCGCGCACGAACCTCTACGTCGCGCCCCGCTCGATGCTGCTGCTGCGCCGGATCTCGTGAGCGCGGCGGGCGTCGCGCCACCCGCTCGATACGCTGACGACGCGTGACCCGGCGGATCCTGACGCTCACCTGGGAGTACCCGCCCATCGTCGAGGGTGGGCTGGCCCGGCACGTCCGCAAGCTCTCCGAGCAGCTGGTGCTCCAGGGCACCGGCGTCGACGTGATCACCCGCGGCCGGGCTCGCGACCGCCGGCACGAGACCCGCGCCGGTGTCCGCGTGCACCGCGTCCCCGAGCCGCCGCGCCCACGCGACCTGGGAACGTTCGTCGACTGGGTCGGGCAGATGAACGACCACATGCTCGCCGCCGGACACGAGCTGCTCGCCGACTCCGACTTCGACCTCGTGCACGGGCACGACTGGCTCGTGGCGCCCGCGGCCGGCATGCTCGCCGCCGACGCCGGCATCCCGTACGTGACGACCGTTCACGCGACCGAGTGGGGCCGGCACCAGGGCCACGTCCAGCGCGCCCCGCAGGCCCACATCCACGGCGTCGAGTCGTGGATGGCGCGCCGCGCCGACCACGTGATCACGTGCTCGCACTACATGCGCGAGCACGTGCGCGACATCTACGGCACGCGCGAGGGCCAGGTGACGGTCATCCCGAACGGGATCGACCCACAGGACCTCCAGCCGATCGACGACCTGGACACGCTGCGCGCGCGATTCGCCGAGCCGGAGGAGAAGCTCGTCCTGCTCGTCGGGCGCCTGGTGTACGAGAAGGGGTTCCAGCTCGCGCTCGACGCGCTCGAGCCGATCGTCAAGGATCCCGGCATGCCGGCGGTGCGCTTCCTCGTCGCGGGCTCCGGGACGCACGAGGAGCAGCTCAAGCGCCAGGCCCGCGATCTCGGGCTGATGGAGCACGGCACGTTCCTCGGCTGGATCGGCGACGACGTCCTGCACTCGCTGTACCGCATCGCGGACCTGTGCGTGGTGCCCAGCCTCTACGAGCCCTTCGGCCTCGTCGCGCTCGAGGCGATGGCGAGCGGCTGCCCGTGCATCGTCGCCGACACCGGCGGACTGGCCGAGGTCGTCCCGCCCGGCGAGCGCGTGGGCCTGCGCTTCAACGGCGGCGACGCGGAGCACCTGGGCGTCATGATCGAGCGGATGCTCACCGACGACCGGCTGCGCGAGCGCCTCGTCATCGAGGCCGGCGAGCACATCCTGCGATTCGACTGGGCCGACGTCGCGCAGACCACCCGCGAGCTCTACGCGACGATCACCCCACCGCCGCCGGCGCCCGCGGCGACCGGCGCGCCGCGCCGTCAGCGCGGCAGGTCGGCGCCGGCGTAGACCCGCTCGTAGTCCTCCAGCATGCGCGTCGCCGAGAACGCCGGCGCGAACGTGCGCAGGGAGGCGCGGATCCGCTGCAGCCACGCGCGCGGCAGGCCGTCCGCATCGGCGCCATAGAACTCCGGGACGATCTCCTCCCCCAGCACGCGGAACAGCTCGGCGCCGTCGCGCGCGTCCTGGGCGGCGGTGTCCGTCTCGACGTCGCCGGACAGCGCCCAGCCGCCGACGCCGTCGTAGGCCTCGGCCCACCAGCCGTCGAGCACGCTCAGCTGCAGCCCGCCGTTCATCACCGACTTCATCCCACTGGTGCCGCTCGCCTCCAGCGGCGGGCGCGGGAGGTTCACCCACACGTCGCAGCCGCGGACCAGGCGCGCGGCCATCGCATGGTCGTAGTCGTGGAGGTAGATCACGCGCGCGCCGACCTCGGGCGCGCCCCGCAGCGAGAACAGGAACTCGACGAGCTGCTTGGCCTCGTCGTCGCTCGGGTGCGCCTTGCCCGCGAGGATGATCTGGATCGGGCGGTTCCCGCTGAGGAGCTTCAGGCTACGCTGCGCGTCCTGGGCGATGAGGTGCAGGCGCTTGTACGTCGCCAGGCGCCGCGCGAAGCCGACCGTCAGCACGTCCGGGTCGAACGCGCGGGCGGCCGCCTCGACGTAGCCGCGCGGCTCACCGCGCGAGAGGCGATCGGCGACGCTGCGGTCGCGCACGTAGTCGACCAGCTCGGAGCGCTGGCGGTTGCGCACACCCCAGAGCTCCGGGTCGGAGATCGCGTCGAGCGGGTCCCAGGTGTCGGGATCGGCCGCGCGCAGCAGCCAGTCGGGGCCCAGGTGCCGGTCGAGCAGCTCCCGCATGGGGCTGCCGAGCCAGGTCGGCACGTGCACGCCGTTGGTCACGTGCGCGATCGGCACGTCCGCGGCCGCGCGGTCCGGCCAGAGGTCGTTCCACATGCCGCGTGCGACCTCGCCGTGGCGGCGGCTGACCCCGTTCGCCGACCGGCTGCCCCGCAGGGCCATCTGCGTGACGCCGAAGTCCTCGTCCGCCGAATCGGGGTCGGTGCGACCCATCCGCAGCAGCGCGGGCGGCTCCAGGCCCAGCGTGGCGATGAACGCCCCGAACGTGTCGGTGACCTCCTCCGGCGGGTAGGTGTCGTTCCCGGCGGGCACCGGCGTGTGCGTCGTGAAGACCACGCGCGAGCGCGCCGCGGCGAGCGCCTCGTCGAGCGGCTCGCCGGCGGCGACGCCCGCGCGCGCGAGCTCGAGCGTGGCGAACGCCCCGTGGCCCTCGTTGAGATGGACGACGCCCGGCTCGATCCCGAGCGCCTGCAGCGCGCGCATGCCGCCGATGCCGAGCAGCGCGTACTGGGCGATGCGCGTCACCGGGTCGCCGACGTAGAGACGGCGGCTGATCCAGCGGGCCAGCCGCGAGTTCTCCGGGCGCTCGGCGTCGATGAGGAAGAGCGGGGTGCGCCCGACGTCGACGCGCCAGATCTGCGCGACGACCTCGGCGTCGCGGATCGGCACCGTGATCGTCAGGGGCGCGCCGTCGTCGTCGGTCACGAGCGCCATCGGCAGCCGTTCGGGGTCGGAGTCGGTCCAGTACTCGACCTGGCGCCCCTTCACCGTCAGGCGCTGGTGGAAGTAGCCGTCGTGGTACATGAGGCCGACGCCGACGAGCGGGTAGGCGCGATCGCTGGCCTCCTTGAGGATGTCTCCGGCGAGCGCCCCGAGGCCCCCCGAGTAGATCGGGAGCGACCCGTGGACGCCGAACTCCGCGCACACGAACGCGACCGGGCGATCGGGGCCGCAGGGACCCTCGGCGGCCGGGCGCGCGAGGTCCTCGCCGATGGCCTGCGCGAGCGCCGCCGCGCGGCGGACGAGGTCCGCGTCCCCGGCGGCCCGCTCGAGCGCGTCCTGGGGCGCCTCCAGCAGCAGGCGCACGGGGTTCTGCCCACACAGGCTCCAGCGGTGCGGATCGACCGCCTGGAAGAGCTCGTCCGCGCCCGGCTCCCAGGACCAGCGGTAGTTGTGCGCCGCCCACGCGAGCGGGGCCAACGGCTCGGGGACCCGGGACGCCAGGTCACGCGCGGCATTGGCGACGTCGCGGCCTCCCGGCCCGGCCGCGTCGATCATCGTGCTGTCCCCCGTCGCTCGCTCATCGTCGCGGGAGCGTACGCCACGACGGCCGCGCTGCGAAGGACGCCGTGCGCGCCGGCACGCGGCCGCCCGTCCGATCGGCCCTACGCGGCTTCCAGCCGGGCCGGCACATGCTTGTGGTGGGGCGTCCCGGCGAACCAGTCGCGCTCGTCGGAGGAGGTCAGGTCGTTCGGCGCGACGCCGCAGACGCCCTGCGTGCCGTCCTCCGACGGATAGGAGAGCCCCAGCCCGTTGGGCAGCGAGATGTGGCCCGGCTGCAGTCCGTCGTGGACCTCGACGACCACCTCGGCGCTGCCGCGACGGGTCGTGAGCCGCGCGCGAGCGCCGTCGGCGAGGCCGATGTGCCCCGCGTCGTGCGGATGCACGCGCAGTGCGCCCTCGCGGTCCTGCTTGCGCCAGGCCGGGTCGCGGAAGATCGTGTTCGCGGTGCCCGAACGCCGCTCGCCGGCGGAGAGGACGAGCGGGAAGTCCGGGTCCGCCGGGCCCTGCCGCTCCTCGCGCAGGCCCTCCAGCTCGTCCACGAGCTCCGGGATCGTGAGGCGGACGCGCTTGTCCGGGTGGGCGAGGCGCGCGAACGTCTCGGGGTACGCGTCGTCGGTGAACACGAGGCCCGAGTGCGAGGTGAGGATCCGCTCGAACAGCGCCTCGCCGAGCGCGAACCCCTCGCCCTCGATGCCGGCGCGGCGGACGGAATCCCCCATCATCTGGGCCACGCCGTGCGCGTTGAGCCACAGCGCGGCGGCCGCCGCGGCGCCGTCCGGGAGCGTGGCACCGAGCGTCTCGTAGACGATGACCGGCAGGTGGGGCCGCAGCTCCGGCCGCTCCCCGACGAGGGCGAACAGCGCCCCGCCGAACTCCGCGCGCGAGCGCGCGGCCAGGTCGCGCAGGCCGTCGATGTCCACGTCGTCGAGCACCCCGGTGGCGCGCACGAGCCGCCGGTGGATCTCCGGCTCGGGCAGCAGGTCACTTCCCGGAGGCGGACCCATGATCGGCCGCCGCAGCTGGAAGGCGTTCCTGGGGAACTCCAGGCAGAAGAAGCTCGCCTCCCACTTCTCGTACTGCGACGGCGACGGGAGCACGTAGTCGGCCATGCGCGCGGTCTCGGTGAGCGCGACGTCGAAGACGACGAGCAGGTCGAGCCGTTCCAGCGCCTCGCGCATCCGCGGGGAGTCGGCGATCGAGTGCACCGGGTTCGAGCTCTCCACGATCATCGCGCGCAGCCGGCCCGGATCGTCGGTGAGGATCTCGTCCGCGATCGCGTTCGACGGGATCAGCCCCGTGATGATGCGCGCCCCGCTGACGGGCGTCTCACGGTCCTTGCGGAAGTCGCCGCCGAGGCTCGCGATGCCGCTGTGGATGTTCATCGTTCCGGCGCGCCCGAAGTTCCCGGTGAGCAGGAACAGCAGCTTCTCGAGGTACGAGTTCAGCGTCGAGTGCGGTGCCTGCTGGATGCCGAGGTCCTCCAGGACGGCGACGCTGCCGGCGCCCGCGAGCCGGCGGGCCGTCGCGCGGATGAGGTCCTCGCCGACGCCGCAGCGGCCCGCGTAGTCGTCGACGGGGATGTCGCGCAGCACGCCGAGCAGGCGCTCACCCTCGCCGGCGTGCTCGGCGAGGAAGTCCTCGTCGAGCAGCTCCTCCTGCACGAGCACGGCGAGCAGCGCGGCGAGGCAGAAGGCGTCGGTGCCGGGCCGCACCTGCAGATGGAAGTCGGCGAGCGCCGCGGTCTTCGTCCGGCGCGGGTCGATGACGACGAGCGACCGCGCCGGGTCCTTGGCGATCTCCTTCAGGACCACGCGCGAGCGCGGGAACCCGTGGGACTCCCACGGGTTCTTCCCGACGAACACCGCGACCTCGGCGCGCTCGAAGTCGGGCGTGGTGTGGCAGCGCGAGCGGCCGAACAGCTGCCCGTCGACCCAGAACTCGCCCGTCTTCTCCTGGGCGAGCGCGTTGGACATGTAGCGCACGCCGAACGCCGCGCGGGTGGCCGAGCCGTACGCGCCGCCGAGGTGGTTGGCCTGGCCGCCCCCGCCGTAGTAGAAGATCGACGCGCCGCCGTGCTGGTCGCGGGCCGCGCCGAGGCGCTCGGCGATCTCACGGATCGCCGTGTCCCAGCCGACCGCCTCCAGGGTGCCGTCGGCGGCGCGGCGCAGCGGCCCGGTCAGCCGGTCACGGCCGTTCTGGTAGTGGTCGAGGCGCTGGGCCTTCTCGCACGCGTACCCGTGGGAGCGCGGATTGGCCCGGTCGCCGCGGACGCTCGCGATGCGACGGTCGTCCACGCGGACCTCGATCCCGCAGTTGAGGCTGCACAGGATGCAGGCCGTCGGCTGCCAGTCGGCGGCCGGCGCGGCGGCGGTGTCGGTCATGGCGCCGAACCTACACTATGACGCTCGTCATACCAACTCGGCGGTCCTAGCCTGGAGCCATGCCCCGCCCGCGCTCGATCGCCCTCGTCGTCACCGCGCTCGGCGTCCTCTACGCCGCGCTGCTGCGCGAACCGGTCCTCACATGGGGGGCGACCGCGGCGGAGGCGGCGGAGCGCCTTCCCGGGGACGAGCTGCTCGAGGACGCCGACGGGATCTCGACACGCGCGATCGGGATCGACGCGCCCGCCGCGGCGGTCTGGCCGTGGCTGGCGCAGATGGGCCCGTCCCCGCGCGGCGGTGTCTACACCTACGACTGGATCGAGAACCTGCTGGGCCTCGACATCCACAGCGTCGACCGCGTACTCCCCGAGTTCCAGGATCCGCGTGTCGGCGACACGATCAGCTTCGGCTCCAACACGATGCGGATCGAGCGCCTGGAACCCGGATGCGTGCTGGTGTGGCGCTCGCTCGACGGCAGCTGGGTCTGGGCGTTCGTCCTGGAGGAGCAGGGCGGGCGGACCAGGCTGATCAGCCGCAACCGCTTCCGGCTCCCGACGCTCGCGGCGCGCGTCGCGATGGCGCCGATGGAGCCCGGCTCGCTCGTGATGGAGCGCCGGATGCTCCGCGGCATCCGCGAGCGCGCGGAGCACCTGACCGTCCGGCACCGGTCGACGGACTAGGTTCTCGGGATGGACGCCCCGACCGGTCTCAGCCGCTGGGTCCCGGGGATCGCCCTGCTCCGCGGTGGTCGTCGCCGCCTGCTGCGGCACGACCTCCTCGCCGGGACCGTCCTCGCCGCGCTGCTGGTGCCGCAGGGCATGGCGTATGCGCAGCTCGCGGGGCTCCCACCGGTCACCGGGCTCTACGCGACGCTCGTCCCGCTCGTCGTGTACTTCCTGCTCGGCCCGTCGCGCATCCTCATCCTCGGGCCGGACTCGGCGGTCTCCCCGCTGGTCGCCGCGGCGATCATCCCGCTCGCCGCCGGCGGCGACCCGTCCGAGCGCGTGGCGCTCGCGGGGGCGCTGGCGCTCATGGTCGGGATCCTCATGGTCGTCGGGGGGATGGCCCGGTTCGGCTTCCTGACCGAGCTCCTGTCCATGCCCGTCCGCCTCGGATACCTCATGGGCATCGCGGTCACGGTGATCGTCGCCCAGCTCCCGGGCCTGTTCGGCTTCTCGGTCGAGGCGGAGAGCCTCATCCCCGCGCTGCGGGGCTTCGCCGGCGCGCTGGACGAGACGAACGCGAGCGCGCTCGCCCTCGGCGCCGGCTCACTGGTGCTGATCCTCGGGCTGCGCCGCGTGGCGCCGCGCGTCCCCGGCGTGTTCCTCGCGGTCCTGGGCTCGACGATGGTGGTCGCGGTCCTGGGCCTCTCGGACGAGGTCCCGGTCGTCGGGACCATCCCGCAGGGCCTGCCCGCGTTCGCCGTCCCGGACATCTCGCTCGAAGACCTCAAGACCCTGATCCCCGCCGCCGTCGGGATCGCATTCGTCGCGTTCGCGGACACGAGCGTGCTGTCGCGCAGCTACGCCGGCCGGATCGGCCAGGAGGTCGATCAGAACCAGGAGCTCGCGGTGCTCGGCGCGGCGAACGTCGCCACGGGGCTGTTCCAGGGCTTCCCGCTCTCGACGAGCAGCTCGCGCACGGCGGTCGCCGAGGACCTCGGGGCCCGCAGCCAGCTCGCCGGGCTCGTGGGCGCCGTGATCCTCGCCGTCCTGCTGCTGGTCGGGACGGGCCTGCTGCAGGACCTGCCGGTCGCGACGCTCGCCGCGATCGTCATCGTCGCGGTCCTCGGGCTCTTCGACGTTCGCGGTGCGCTGCGTCTGCGCCGCTGGCGTCGCTCGGAGTTCTGGCTGGCGATGGTCGCGTTCGCGGGCGTGGCCCTGTTCGGCGTGCTGTGGGGCGTCGGCATCGCGATCGTCGTGTCGCTGCTGAACTTCGTCCGGCGGGCGTGGCGCCCGCACGACGCCGTGCTCGGCCGCGTGGACGGGATGAAGGGCTACCACGACCTGGAACGCCATCCCGACGCGCGCCGGATCCCCGGGCTCACGCTGTTCCGGTTCGACGCGCCCCTCTTCTTCGCGAACGCCGACGCCTTTCGCGAGCGCGTCCGGCGGCTCGCGCGCGAGCCCGGCACCGTCTGGATCGTCGTCGCGGCCGAGCCCATCACCGACGTGGACGCGACCGCCGGCGAGATGCTCGGCGCCCTGAACGCGGAGCTGGACGCGATGGGGATCGAGATCGCGTTCGCCGAGCTGAAGGACCCCGTGCGCGACCGGCTGGTCAGCTATGGGATCGACGACGCGATCGGCCGCCAGTGGTTCTGGCCGACGCTCGGCGCCGCGGTGTCGGCGTACCTCCGCCAGACGGGGGTCGCATGGGAGGACTGGGAGGACCGCGAGCCCCCCACCCCGTGACGGACGCTCAGGGTCCGGCGGGCGCGAGACCGAACTGCTGCGTGGCCGGCTCGGCACTGATGCGGCCGTTGGGGTCGTACGTCCAGGCGCTCACGCACAGCGTCTGTGCCCCGAGGCCCACGAGCGTGCCGCGCGGCGTCACGTCGACGCGGACGATCGCTCCGGCCGCAGCCTGCCGGCCCTCGGCGACGCCCGTCGGGCGATCCGGGCAGCGACCGACGGCGCGGCGCGTCAGCACACCGGCGACATCGCCCTGCGGCAGCGTCACGATCGCGTCGATCCGGCCGCTCTCGCCGTCGCGGCCCACGGCGAGCGCGGCCGGCGGGGGCAGTATGGACTGGGGCGGTATCTCGCTCTGGCCGGCACAACCGCCGCCGAGCAGCCCGAGCCCGATCACAAACCCCACCGACGACCGCCGCACGCTCATCACTCGCTACCCCTCGCGGCCCGCCCCGGCTCAAGACGACGGCTTGGCCGTGCTGCGCAAATAGTCCATGGCCGCCTGAACACCGCCGGCCTTGTGCGGCACGCCCGCCAGCGCGAGACCCATCTCGCATCCGGCAATGGTCGCGATGATTGTAAGGTCGTTTGTGTCGCCGAGATGACCGATCCGGAACACCTTGCCCTGGACCTTGGACAAGCCGGTCCCGAGCGACACGTCGAAGTGGTCGAGGACGATCTTGCGATAGGCATCGGCGTCATGGCCCACCGGCA
>DAIPYF010000003.1:0-213 GCA_036782855.1 Solirubrobacteraceae bacterium | reverse complement strand
GCGGTGAGCGAGGAGGAGTAGTCGCGCGGCTCGCGGCAGAGCGCCTCGAGACCCCACGCGCCGACGGCGCGTCGTGTCGCCTCGGCGTGGCGGGCGTGGCGCGCGAACACGCGATCGAGCCCCTCCTCGTGCAGCATGTCGACGGCCTCGGCCAGGCCGTAGAGCAGGTTGGTCGCCGGCGTGTAGGGGAAGAAGCCGTTCTTGTTGTGCGGG
>DAIPYF010000002.1:36731-38173 GCA_036782855.1 Solirubrobacteraceae bacterium | reverse complement strand
GACGCCGACCACGTCCTGCTGCGGATGATCCACTGCATCAACGGCCAGGTCGAGATGCACATGGAGTGCGAGCCGAAGCTCGACTACGGCCGCGACGCCGTCACCTGGGCCTACGGCGACGAGGGCTACGGCATGGGGATCGCGCGCACCGAGGGGCACGACGTCGAGCTGCGCCTGACGACCGACCTGCGGCTCGGCTTCGAGCGCGGGCGCGCCCGCGCGCGCTCCAAGCTGCGCGAGGGCGACCGCGCGTTCGTCGCGCTGAGCTGGACCGAGCACGCGGCGCCCGCCGATTACGAGGAGGCGCACCGGCGGATGAGCTTCACCGCCGACTTCTGGCACGACTGGCTCGCCCACGGCGACTTCCCCGACCATCCGTGGCGCACCTACCTGCAGCGCAGCGCGCTGACGCTCAAGGGCCTCACCTACGCGCCCACGGGCGCGATGTGCGCCGCGTCCACGACGTCGCTGCCGGAGACCCCGGGCGGCGAGCGCAACTGGGACTACCGCTACTCCTGGATCCGCGACTCGGCCTTCATGCTCTGGGGCCTGCACTCGCTCGGCTTCACCCAGGAGGCCGGCGACTACTACTACTTCATCGAGGACGTCGCGGCCGGCGACGAGCTGCAGGTGCTCTACGGGATCGGCGGCGAGCGCCACATCGAGGAGTCCGAGCTCGACCACCTCGAGGGTTACGAGCACTCGCGGCCCGTGCGGGTCGGGAACGCCGCGTACAACCAGAACCAGCACGACGTGTGGGGCACGCTGCTCGACTCGGTGTACATCCACACCAAGGAGCGCGACCAGCTCCCCGAGTCCGCGTGGCCGATCCTCGCCCGTCAGGTCGAGCAGGCGATCGAGCACTGGCGCGAGCCCGACCGCGGCATCTGGGAGGTGCGCGGCGAGCCCAAGCACTTCACCTCCTCGAAGATCTTCTGCTGGCTCGCGTGCGACCGCGGCGCCCGCCTCGCGCGGCTGCGCAGCGACACCGCCACCGCCGAGCGCTGGCAGCAGGTCGCCGACGAGATCCGCGCCGACGTGCTCGAGCACGGCGTCGACCACGAGAAGCAGCGGTTCGTCCAGCACTACGGCAGCGACGCGCTCGACGCCGCGCTGCTCCTGATCCCGCTCGTGCGGTTCCTGCCCGGGGACGACGAGCTGGTCCGCAACACCGTCTTCGGGATCGCCGACGAGCTCGGCCAGGACGGGCTGATCCTGCGCTACAAGGTCCACGAGACCGACGACGGCCTCACGGGCGAGGAGGGCACGTTCGCGATCTGCACGTGGTGGCTCGTGTCGGCCCTGGTGGAGATCGGCGACCTGGACCGCGCCCGCCAGCTCTGCGAGAAGATGCTCGCCTACGCGAGCCCGCTGCACCAGTACGCGGAGGAGATCGACGCCGTCACCGGCCGCCACCTCGGCAACTTCCCGCAGGCGTTCAC
>DAIPYF010000002.1:24581-36631 GCA_036782855.1 Solirubrobacteraceae bacterium | reverse complement strand
AGGAGATCGACGCCGTCACCGGCCGCCACCTCGGCAACTTCCCGCAGGCGTTCACGCACCTCGCGCTGATCAACGCGGTCATCAAGCTCATCGCCGCCGAGGAGGAGATGCTCGCCTCGACGCCGTCGCCGGGCAAGATCGTCCCGCGTCCGGGCACGCACGGCGCGGTCTTCCGGGGCAGGGACACGGAATGAGCGACGCCGTCGTCCAGCGCATGCCGGACGGCCCCGCCGCCGCGCGCCGCGCGGCCGACCTGCTCGCCGCCGCGGTGACCGAGGCGCTCGCCCAGCGCGGCGCCGCACACATCGCGCTCTCCGGCGGCCGCACGCCGTGCGCGACCTACGCGGCGCTGGGGCCGCTGCTGCCGCGGTGGGACGGCGTCCACGTCTGGTTCGCCGACGAGCGCTGCGTCGGGCCCGACGACCCGCAGTCCAACGCCCGGCTGGTGCGCGAGACGCTCGCCGCCCCCGGCGCGGTGACGCATCGCATGCAGGGTGAGCTCGGCGCCGAGGCCGCGGCCCACGCCTACGAGCGCGAGCTCGGCGACGTGGTCCTCGACGCCGTCCTGCTCGGGCTCGGCGAGGACGGCCACACCGCCTCGCTGTTTCCCGGCAACCCCGTCCTCGAGGCGAGCGGCCGGGTCGCGCCCGTCCACGACTCCCCGAAGCCGCCGCCGGACCGCATCACGCTGACGCGCGCCACGATCGACGGCGCCCGCGCCCGCATCCTGCTCGTGACCGGCGCCGGGAAGGCGGCCGCGCTCGCCGGGACGCTCGGCGACCCGAGCACGGACGTGCCCGGGTCGCTGATCCGCCGTGACGGCCTCGTGGTCCTCGCGGACCCGCCGGCGCTCGCGCAGGCCTGAGCGCTACGCGCTCACCGGCTCCGGCTCGGCCGCCCGCTGCGGGCGCGGGGCCCGCTCCGGGCGCGGCGCGGCGTCCGGCTCGCCGACGGTCTCGCCCTCCCACGACAGGCGCGGCAGCCACTCCAGCCACGACGGCAGGTACCAGTTGCGCTCGCCGAGCAGCTTCATCGAGGCGGGCAGAAGCACGGCGCGCACGATCGTCGCGTCGATGAGGATCGCGACGGCGAGGCCGACGCCCATCTGCTTGAACTCCAGCGCGCCGAGCGTCGCGAACACCCCGAACACCGCGACCATCACGAAGGCCGCGCTCGTCACGGTGCTCGCGGTCGAGAGGATGCCCTCGCGCACCGCCTCGTCCGTCGTCCGGCCACGATCCACGGCCTCGCGGATCCGGCTGAGGATGAACACGTGGTAGTCCATGCTCAGGCCGAACAGGATCACGAACAGGAACATCGGGAGCCAGCTCGCGATGCCGCCGTTGCTCGTGAAGCCGAGCACGTCCTCGAGGTTCCCCTGGACGAAGACCCAGCTCAGCACGCCGTACGCGGCGGCGACGGACAGCAGGTTGAGGATGATCGCCTTGACCGGGACGACGATCGACCGGAACGTCACGAGCAGCAGGACGAACGCGAGCGTCAGGACGAACAGGAACACGAACGGCGCCCGGCTGACCATCAGGTCGTTGAAGTCCTTCGTCCCGGCCGCGATGCCGGAGACGTGGGCCCGCGCGCCGTCCACCCGGCCGACGGTGTCGGGGATGAGGTCCTCACGCAGGTCGGCGAGCGCCCGCTCGGACGCAGCGTCCGTGCCGTCGCCGGCCATCGGCAGGTTCACCTGCGCGACGGTGCCGTCCCCGGAGAACGTGACCTCCGCCGGGGCCTGGAACCCGGGGGACGCGATCGCGCGACGCCGAAGGTCCGCGATCGCCTGCCGCACCTGTGGCGCGCGGACGTCGCTCGCGGTGACGGCGACGACGGCCGGGATCTGGCCGCCGGGGAAGGCCGCCTGCATCCGGTCGTAGACGCGCATCACCTCGATGCTGCGCGGCGCGTCGTCGATCCCCGTGAGCGCCGTGTTCATCGAGAAGGCCGGGATCGCGAGGACGACGAGCAGGCCGCCGGCGGCGATCGCGCTGACGAGCGGGCGGCGCAGCGACATGCCGACGACGCCCTCCCAGAACCGGCTGTGCCCCTCGCGCCGTGCCAGCCGCTTGCCCAGGAACGGGATCCGTCCCCGCTCGATCCGGTCGCCGAGCGCGGCGAGCAGCGCGGGGATGAACGTCAGCGAGCCGACGACCGCGATCGCGACCACGATGATCGCGCCCAGGCCGAGCGCCGTGAACGTGCTGTCGCCGGCGATGAACATGCCCGACATCGCGATCATCACGGTCAGGCCCGAGATCAGGACGGCGCGCCCGGAGGTCGCCGAGGCCTTCTCGACCGCGGCGATCGTCGACAGGCCGCTGCGCCGCTCCTCACGCGCGCGGCGCAGGTAGAAGAGCGAGTAGTCCACGCCGACGGCGAGACCGACCAGCAGGATGATGGCGCTGATCGACTCGTCCATCGGGACCGCGTGGCTGAGCAGGTTCACCAGTCCCAGCGCGGCCATCACGGCGGTGATGCCGAGCAGCAGCGGCACGCCGGCGGCGACCAGCGATCCGAACGCCAGCAGCAGGATCAGCAGCGTGAGCGGCAGCGACAGGCGTTCGGCCTTCTGGAAGTCGTCGTCCAGCGCCTCCGACAGCGCCTTGTTCGCGCTCGCGCCGCCGAACTGGCCGACGAACACGCCGGGGTGATCGGCCGCGACGTCCTTGACCGCGGCGAGGACCGGCGCGACGGCCTCCTCGGCCTGCGTGTCGGTGCCGCGCAGGTCGAACTGCACCAGCGCGGAGCGCCCGTCGGGTGACAGCTGACCCTGGTTGCCGCGGTTCAGCGGGGACCGCACGTCCTGGACGCGCGGCTGCGCCGCGACGCGCGTGACGACGTCGTCGATCGCGGCCCTGACGCGGGGATCGGTCACGCGCCCGCCCGCGGGTGCCTGGACGATGACGGACTCGGCGACCGTCTCCTGCGGGAACCCGCGGTCGATGGCCTGCTCGGCCTTCGCGGACTCGCCGATGCCGGACGCCTCGTCGGCCTTCTGCAGGCCGGCCAGCTGGCCGGCGACGACGGCGCCGATCACGAAGACGAGCCAGAGGCCGATCGCGGTCCTGCGGTGGTGCGCGCTCCAGTGGCCGGCGCGGGCGGCGAAGGTGGTCTTGTTCTGCACGAAGGTGCTCCTCACAGCGGGGTGGCGGGATGCCGGACCGTCGCGGTGAAGGCTTTCGCGGAACCGGTCGCCCGCCAATGGCGCAGACGGGCGGCCGCGGGTGGGGGTATCCCCCGTCGTGACGCTCCCGCGGCCCGGTGGAATGGGCGATTCCCGAGGCGGCGAACGCCGACGTGTAGCGTTTCGCGCGGTTGGGTGGACCGACCTCCATCGTGTCCGTGACGACGAGGACATCCGAGCAGGCCGCTGACGTCCTCGACGCCCTGGCGCGCACCCGCGAGCGCACGCTCGCGCTGGCCGCGGCGCTGCCGGACGCCGACCTCGAGCGCCAGATCGACCCGCTGATGAGCCCGCTCGTGTGGGACCTCGCCCACATCGCGGCGTACGAGGACCTGTGGCTCGCCCCCCGTCACGCGGACGAGCCGCTGCTGCGCGCGGACCTCGCGGCGACGTACGACGCGTTCGAGACGCCGCGCGCGGTTCGCGGCGACATCGAGCTGCTCGACGCCGCGGGCGCCCGCGAGTACCTCGCCGCGGTCCGCGACCGCGCGCTCGCCGCAGCCGCGCGCCACGGGATCGACCCGGTCATCCACGAGCTCGTGCTGCAGCACGAGCAGCAGCACGTGGAGACCATGCTCCAGACCCTGGCGCTCGCCCGCCTCGACGGGTTCGACCCGCCGTTCCGCACGGCCCCGCCTCCGAGCCCGGCGCCCGGAGCGCACACGGGCCTGGAGTTCGTCGACGTCCCCGCCGGGGAGGTCGAGATCGGGTCCGGCGCCGGCCGCTTCTCGTACGACAACGAGCGTCCGCCGCACGCCGTCACGATCACGCCGTTCCGCATCGCCCGCACCCCCGTCACGAACGCGACCTGGCTGTCGTTCGCCGAGGGCGGCGGCTACGTGCGCCGCGAATGGTGGAGCGACGAGGCGTGGGCGTGGAAGGAGCAGTGGGACATCACCGGGCCGCTGCACTGGGCGCGCCGGCCCGACGGGTCCTGGTGCGAGCACACGGCCTGCGGGCCGCGCGACCTCGACCCGGACCGCCCGGTGTGCCACGTGAGCTGGTTCGAGGCCGCCGCCTTCGCCCGCGCCCACGATGCACGGCTCCCGACCGAGGCGGAATGGGAGGCGGCGGCGACCTGGGCCCGGCGCGGGACGTGGCCCGGCGACGCGGCGGCGCACGTCGGCCAGGACACGTTCGCGACCGCGCCCGTCGGCGCGTTCCCCGCGGGCGCCGCGGACTGCGGCGCCCTCGACCTGATCGGCAACGTGTGGGAGTGGACGTCGACCGAGTTCGACGGCTACCCCGGCTTCGCCGCGCACCCGTATCGCGAGTACTCCGAGGTCTTCTTCCGCACGGGCCATCGCGTGTTGCGCGGTGGCTCCTGGGCGACGCAGGCGCGTGTCGCGACCCCCACCTTCCGGAACTGGGACCTGCCCCAGCGCCGCCAGATCTTCGCCGGCGTCCGCCTGGCGACCGACGAGGAGCCCGCCGCATGAACCCGCCCGAGGCCGCCGCCCCCCCGGCACCGATCACGATTCACTCCTACCTCACCCCCGGCGACGAGCGCACGCTCGCCGACGACGTCCTCGACGGGCTGACGCGCCCGTTCAAGGAGCTGCCGCCGAAGCACCTGTACGACACGGTCGGCGCGGAGCTCTTCGACCGCATCTGCGAGCTGCCCGAGTACTACCCGACGCGCACCGAGCGCGCGATCCTCGTCGCCGAGTCCGCGCGCATCGCGCAGGCGACGCGCGCGAGCGAGGTCGTCGAGCTCGGGCCGGGCACGGCGGAGAAGACCCGCATCCTGCTCGGAGCGCTCGCGGCCGCGGGAACGCTCGAACGCTACATCCCGGTCGACGTGACCGAGGCGATGGTCGTGCGCGTCGCCGACGAGCTGACGACGACGTTCGACGGCGTCGAGGTCCACGGCATCGTCGGCGACTTCGAGCGCCACCTGCAGCACGTCCCCCCGCCCGGGGACGGGCCGCGGATCGTGGCGTTCCTCGGTGGCACGATCGGGAACTTCACGCCGGGCGCGCGGCGGCGGTTCCTGCGCTCCCTCGCCCGGCTGCTGCGCCCGGGGGTCGATCACCTGCTGCTCGGCACCGACCTCGTCAAGGACCCGGCGATCCTCGAGGCGGCGTACAACGACGCTGCAGGCGTGACGGCGCAGTTCAACCGCAACGCGCTGCACGTGCTCAACCGTGAGCTCGGCGGGGACTTCGACGTCGACGCGTTCGAGCACCACGCGTTCTTCGACCGCGAGCACGAGTGGATCGAGATGCGCCTGCGGGCGACGCGCCGGATGACCGTGACGCTCGCAGCGCTCGACCTGCGCGTCGAGTTCGCCCCACGCGAGGAGCTGCGCACGGAGATCAGCGCGAAGTTCACGCCCGAGCGCCTGGCCGGCGACCTCGCGGCCGCCGGCCTGGAGCTCGAGCAGGTGCTGACGGACGACGACGGGCTGTTCGCCCTGTCGCTGTCTACGCCAGCCGCTCGATGATCATCGCCTCGCCCTGGCCCTGGGCGACGCACATCGTCTCGATGCCGTAGCGGCCGCCCATCGTCTCCAGGTCGTTGAGGAGCGTGGTCATGATGCGCACGCCGGTCATCCCGAACGGGTGGCCGAGCGCGATCGCGCCGCCGTGCGGGTTGAGCTTGTCCATGTCGATCCCGCACTCCTGGGCGATCGGCAGCACCTGCGCCGCGAACGCCTCGTTCAGCTCGACGACGTCGATGTCCTCGATCGTCAGCCCGGCGCGGTCCAGCGCCTTCTTGATCGCGCCGATCGGCGCGACGCCCATGTACTCGGGCTCGTTGCCCCACGTCGCGGCGGTGATGATCCGCGCGCGCGGCTTCAGGCCCAGCTCGGCGGCCTTCGTCTCGCTCATGATCAGCGCGGCGGCCGCACCGTCGTTCAGCGGGCACGCGTTGCCGGCCGTGACCGTGCCGTCCTCGCGGAAGGCGGGCTTCAGCGAGCCGAGCCGCTCGACCGTCGAGTCGGCGCGCGGGCCGTCGTCCTTGTCCACGACGGTGCCGTCCGGAAGCGTCACGGGGACGATCTCGCGGGCGAAGAACCCGTCGGCCTGGGCGGCCACCGCACGCTCCTGCGAGCGCTGGGCGTACTCGTCCTGCGCCTGGCGGGTGACGCCCCACTTCTCGGCGACGTTCTCCGCCGTGAGGCCCATCGCGATGTACGCGTCGGGCTGCCCGGGCTCCCTGCCCTGCAGCTGGTCGTTCTGGTCCTCCGGGTGCGCGGCCTCCTGGGCGGCGTTGTAGCGCGAGACGAACTCGACGCCCCCGGCGATGTACACGTCGCCCTGGCCGGCCACGATGTTGTTCGCGGCGGCGCGGATGGCGTCGAGGCCGGACGCGCAGTAGCGCGACACGGTGATCCCGTTGGTCTCCTGGCCGAGCTTCTCACTCAGGAGGACGGCGATGCGGGCGATGTTGTTCGCCTGCAGGCCCTGGGGCAGGCCGCAGCCTGCGACGACCTCCTCGACGCTCGCCGGGTCCACCCCGGGGTTGCGCTCGAGGAGCTGGTCGATGACGTAGGCGAGCGTCTCATCCGGCCGCAGCGTGGCGAGCGAGCCCTTGAAGGCGCGCCCCACGGGGGTGCGGACGGCATCGACGATGACTGCCTGTGGCATGGACGGTGGTCCTTTCGAATGTGTGCCCGGCGGTCGCACTCCACGGGCGTTCTCCCCGGCGGTCGCACTCCACGGGGCCTTTGTGACCGGCGATGTACGGGCCGGTCACGAGGGAGTCTACGCCACGCGGGTCGGGCGCACGCGCTCGCTGCGAGAAATGACCGGTGACTGGTCGAAACCCGCAACGAACGCACGCGCCGCCGCAGCGGCATAGCATCCGCCGCCCCCACCACCCAGGAGCGACACTGATGAAGATCGAAGGAGCCGGCGCCCTCGTCTCGGGCGGCGCGTCCGGGCTCGGCGAGGCCACCGTCCGCAGACTGCATGAGGACGGTGCGCGCGTCGTCATCGCCGACGTCAACCCGGAGAAGGGCGAGGCGCTGGCCGCCGAGCTCGGCATCCCGTTCGTGCAGTGCGACGTGCGCGACGAGGACCAGGTCCAGGCCGCGGTCGACAAGGCCGCCGAGGCCGACGGGGGCCTGCGCATCGCGGTCTCGTGCGCCGGCACCGGCATCCCGATCAAGGTCGCCTCGAGCAAGGGGCCGCACCCGCTGGAGGCGTTCAAGGTCCTCGTCGACATCAACCTCGTGGGGACGTTCAACGTCATGCGCCTGGCGGCGTTCAGGATGCTGACCGACAACGAGCCGGACGCCGAGGGCGAGCGCGGCGTGCTCATCAACACGGCATCGGTCGCCGCGTTCGACGGCCAGATCGGGCAGATCGCCTACTCGGCGACGAAGGGCGGCGTCGTCGGCATGACGCTCCCCGCGGCGCGCGACCTCGCCGACAAGGGGATCCGCGTGTGCACCATCGCGCCCGGCCTCTTCGACACGCCGCTGCTCGCCGGGCTCCCGGAGGATGCGCGCGCGTCGCTCGGCGCCCAGGTGCCGTTCCCCAGCCGGCTGGGGCGTCCCGCCGAGTACGCCCAGCTCGCCGCGCACATCGCCGAGAACACGATGCTCAACGGCGAGACGATCCGGCTGGACGGGGCGATCCGGATGGCGCCGCGCTAGCGCCGCCGGTACACGCTCGAACGTCCCCGACGCCTCCCCCTGCGCGCCACCGCGGGACGTTCGTCGGCGTCACGCGCGCCGGGCGCCGCCTTACACGGCTTCGCCCCGGCGCGGCGGCAACCCCGCCGGCCGGGCCGCGGGCTGGACCATCCGCATGAGCGCGCCGCGCTCGGCGTCGCGCACGCTGAGCGCCTCGATCATCAGGCCGACGAGGATCCCCACGGTGACGAGGACCGACAGCGTCGTCTGCGGCAGGTGCCCACCACCCGCGGCGAGCCCGACGAGCGCCGCGACCACGCCCACGCGCAGCACGCTCATCAGCGGCGGCTCGCGGCGCGACGACGCGAGGTGGAAGAACGTGAGGGCGACGAAGAACAGCGCGGCGCCCCCGGCGAGCGCCCAGCGCGACCCCGGGTCATGCGCGATCTCCTCGGCGTGCTTGATCGCGAGCTTCACGCCCGCGCCGAAGGCGGTCAGGGCGATCCACAGCGGCACGTGCCCGTAGGCGAAGACAAAGGCCCACCAGCCGCGTTTGGGCCGGACCGCGCCGTTGAGGTCGAAGTACGTCCACCACAGCGCGACGACCGCCGCGAACCCCGCCACGCCCACGAGCACCGACTGCGCCTCCCAGTCGCTGACGTCGGTGCCGATCACGACCGCGATCACCGCCTCGCCGAGGACGATGATCGTGAAGAGGCCGAAGCGCTCCTCGAGGTGATGGCGATCGATCGGCGCGGTCGCGATCACGCGCCAGCCGACGATCGGGGTGCCGAACTCCAGCGCGAGGCCGGCGAACCACAACAGCTCGCGCGCCGGCCCCGTGACGAATGCGGACGCGATCCAGCAGAGCGCGCCCAGGCCGAACCCGACGAGGTAGAAGTCGATCGCGGAGCGCATCTCCGGCACGTGCCGGCGGGCCCGCAGGTACATGAGCAGCAGCACGACCCGCACCGCGGCGTAGGCCAGTGCGAACCGCATCAGACCCTCGTCGGTGAAGTCGCCGATCGCGACCGCCATCGCCGCGACGGCGGCCATGCCGGCGGACACCATCGCGCGGTAGGGCACGTCGTCGGTGTCGAAGCGGTTGGCGTAGTACGTGTAGCCCATCCACGCCCACGCCACGGGCACGAACAGCCCGATGAAGCGTGCGAAGCCGATCGCGTCGTGACGCTCGATCAGCATCGTCGCCAGGCGCGCCACCGCCGCGACGAAGACCAGATCGAAGAACAGCTCCATCCACGTCGCGTGGCGGTGCGACTCGGCATCGGCCGGTCGCAGGCGCGGCGGGTGGCGCAGCGGCGCTGCGGCGATCTCGGCGGGACCGTCGGACACGGTCCGCGACGCTAGCGCACGGACGGCCCAGAAGGCCGGTGACGCGGTCCCGTGCTGCGGGACCTTTCAGCCATCACCGGCCTCCCGGCCTTCCCCCCCTTGTCCGCCGGATGCGCGCCGGGTCCCCCCCAGGTCGGCGCGGTCCGGTTCCCCCCATGGCTCAGCTACACCCGGCCCTCGCGCTCGTCGAGCGCGACGCGGTCGCCGGCCATGAGCAGCTCGGCGGCCTCCTCGAGGCAGAGCCACGCGAGCTCGAACTGCTCGGCGTTCCCGTCCTCCGCGCTCTCGAGCAACCGGGCCATGTGCCGCAGGGTCGCCGCCGCCCATGCCAGGGCGTCGGCGGTCTCCTGCAGCAGCTCCTTGGGTGCCACGGGCTCGACGGTCTCGAGCTCCGTGAGCCAGTCCTCGGCGAGCGCCCCGGCGCGCGGATCGAGGCGCCGTGCCTCGGCCGTGAGCCGCCGTGCGACCAGTGATGCCCGTGCCGTGGTCGCCGACGGGACGCCGGCGAGGTGTGCGAGGGCCGCCGCCGCGAGCGTGAGCGTCTCGGCGGGTGCTTCGGGCAGCTCGCGAACGTCGGCGAGTGCCTCCTCGATGACGACCGAGCGCGACTGGGCGATCTCGCGGTAGAGATCGACCAGCAGGAACTCGGCGTGTCCGGTGCGGGTGGTCCTGATCATGGGCTGCTCCTGAGGTGGTGCTGAGCCATACACCCCCTTGTCGAGCGAACCCCCGGCTTCCCCCCCTGCGAGTTTTCGCGATCAGCGCTCGAAGCCGAATTCCGGTTCGGAGCCGGCGCCCGGGTCCTGCTCGGGCACGGGCTCCGGGGCGCTCGCCGGCGGCGCCGGCGGGGTCGCGGCCGGCGCCGGGGTGGCCGGCACGGGTGCCGCGGCCGCGGCGGGCGAGCCGGTGGCGGCGGGCTGTGACGCAGCGGCCTCCGACGCCTTCCGTGCCCTGGCGCGCGCGGCGGTCCGGCGCTCGCGGGCGCGCCGTGCTGCCGCCTTCGCCTTCGCGGAGGCCTTCGCCGCCGCGGCGCGCCCGGCGGCCGTCCCGGTCCCGGTCGACGCCGGTGTCGACGCGGGGACCGACGTGCCGGAGCGCGCGGGATCGTCGCCGCCGCTCGAGACCACCGCCCACGTTGCGATGCCACCGGCGACGATCGCGACGCTCACGGCCGCGGCCGCGATCCCGAGACCGCCCCCGCCGGCACCCGATCCCGCGGCGGCGCCGGACCCGCCCGCGCCCGCACCGCCTCCGCCGCCAGTTGCGGACGCCGACGAGGCCGATGCCGCCGTCGTTCCACCGAGCCCGAGGATCCCGAGCCCCGCGAGCGGGAGCCACACGGGCGGCACGACGGCCGCGATCCCGCGCAGCCCGCGCACGTACTTCCGGCACGCCGGGCACTCCTCGAGGTGCGCGCGCGCGAGCGCGTAGCGCTCACCGTCCGGGTCCAGGACGCCGTACGCGTAGGCCTTCATCAGCGACTGGCGGCTCTCGCACCAGTCGCCGTCGTCGATCTCGGTCGTCAGCGTCCCGAGCTTGCTCGAGACGCCGTCCATCAGCTTCTCCATGCGCTTCGGGGCGAGCCCGAGCGCGGCGGCCGCCTCGGGGCGGCTGTACCCGTGGAGGTAGCAGAGCGCCGCCGCCTGCCGCTCACGCTCGCTGAGCCGCTCGCGCATGCCCTCCATGACCCCGGTGAGGCGGCGCCGGTCGTCGAGCCGCTGGGTGAGGTCGAGCTCCTGGGCGGTCTCCCCGGGGTCGACCCCGTCGGCGCGGCGGTCGGGATGCAGCCGGCGCAGCTCCTCGATCGCCCGTCGGTGGGCGGCGACGACGAGGAAGCCGCCGCGGTTCTCGACCTCCTCCCCGCGCACGAGCTGCTCGTACAGGCCGTGCCACGCCTGGTTGTAGAACGCGTCGAGGTCCGCGTCGTCGAACGTGATCCCCTGTCCCGCGAGCCGCGAGCGCAGCGCCCGCAGCGTGGGGGCGCGCAGCTCGTCGTACTCGCGCTGCACCAGCCGCTCGGCGCGCGATTCCGACCGGCGTGCCAGCAGCGTCGCCATGTCAGGGGCGCACCCGGACGCTGACCGCGCGCGAGGTCGTCGCCGGCCACGGCCAGTCCGCCCCGCCGCGCGGGACGCGGACGCGGAACCGGTACACCGTCGCGCGCGTCGTGCTGCGGAAGCGGTAGCGCCAGGTCGCGCGGCCGTTCCGCTGGGCCTCGACGCTGTCGACGGTCGCCCAGCGGCCGCCCACGAGCGCCTGGACGAGTACCGGCCGGCCGCCTGATGCGCCGTCGCCCGCGCCGCTGAGTCGCGCATCGAGCGTCACCGTCGAGCCGTTGCGCAGTCCCCGGCCGACGGCCTTCAGGACCACGCGCAGGTCGCCGCGCACCTGGACCTCGTCGGATTCCGCGGACCGGTAGCCCGGGTCGTCGAGCACGATGGTGAGCCGCCGCGGAGTCGTGCCGAGGGGCATCGAGAACCGCCCGGACGCGTCGGCGCGCAGCGTCCGCTCGTCTGCCGGGCGCGGCGCGTCGGCGCCGAACCGGCGCGAGCGCACGACGAGCTGCGCGCCGGCGGCGGGCGCGCCGTCACGCCGGCGCACGCTGCCGGTGATCCGCGCTCCGCGCGCGGGCAGCGTGAATCGCGTGCGGTCCACCGCGATCTCCGCCCGCGCGGGATCGGCCGTGACGACGATCGTCGGGCCGGCGCCGCCCGCACTCCCGGCGCCGCCGGTCCCGGTGCCGGTGTTCGCCACGGAGAAGGAGAGGGGCCCGGAGGCGGCGGTGCGCCCCGCCGCGTCGGTGACGACGAGCTCCGCGGCGTGCGGGCCGTCGGCGAGCGTGCGCGTGTCGAGCTCGAGCGAGGCGGGCAGGGGCGCCGGGCAGGGGGCGGGGATCACGCACGGCTGCGCACAGGCCCC
>DAIPYF010000002.1:20801-24571 GCA_036782855.1 Solirubrobacteraceae bacterium | reverse complement strand
GCGCGGGGGGCGCGGGGGCGGGGGGGGCGGGGGGGCGGGAGGGGGGGGGGCGATCCCGTGCGGGGGCGCAGGGCCCCCGCCGGCGTCGAGGCGGGCGCGCTCGGCGCCGTCGACGCGCAGGACGACGGATGCCACGCCGCCGCCGGCGTCACTGGCCGGCACGCTGACGGACGCACGCCCGGAGACGGGGCCGGGCGCGAGCAGCGACCCGGACGGCGTGCCGAGGACCGGCGCCGCAGGGTCGACGACGTCGACGGCGCTGCTCCAGAGCCGGGCGCGCGCCGCCACGGCACCGGGCTCGGGGTCGGGGTCGGGCGGCTCGCAGGAGCCGTGCACGCAGGTCGCGGCCAGCACGAGGCCGGACACCGGGAGGCCGGACGCGGTCACGAGGTTGTCGTCCGACAGCGGATCCCCCTCGTCCCCGAAGGTGCAGCCCGGGACCGTGCAGCCCGCGCTGATCGGGGGAAGGCCGACGAACGACCCGACGGCCAGGCCCGCCTCGAGGTGCTTCCACGTCGGCGCATCGCGGGTGGCGGCCGTCAGGTGGATCCGGTACCCCGCGATCGCCGTCCCTGGAGGCGCTGCGAAGCGCACGCCGCTCAACAGGGCCGGGCCACCGGAGGGCCCGGCGGCCTCCACCGTCAGCGCGCCGCCCTTCGCGCAGGCGTCCGTGACGCCCGTGTCGCCGATGTCCCCCTGCCACGCGCGCGTGGCGACGGGGTCGCCCTCCGGGCCACGGCACGAGTGAACCGTGTACGTCACGGGCGCCGGCGCG
The DNA here is from genome assembly GCA_036782855.1 of Solirubrobacteraceae bacterium. Classification (GTDB taxonomy): domain Bacteria; phylum Actinomycetota; class Thermoleophilia; order Solirubrobacterales; family Solirubrobacteraceae; genus F1-60-MAGs163. The sequence continues at coordinate 23,796 of DAIPYF010000002.1, read as the reverse complement.
GCCGCCGGCGCGCCCGCGGGCAGGCAGAGCGCCGCGGCCAGTGTGGCTCCCGCGATGCTCCTGCGCAGTGGTGCGGTCATCGAGAGCTCCCTTTCTCGAACGCCGGGGACGGGGTTCGTGGACGTCATGCCCGTCGCCATCATCGCGCTCCGGCGCGTGCAGCGCCAGCGGCAACCCCCCGGCTACAGCCCCAGGTCGCGCACGCCGAGCTCGTCGAACCCGATGTGGTGCGCCAGCTCGTGCCGGACGGTGACCGTGACCTGCTCGCGCAGCAGATCGGCATCGTGCCCGAAGTCGCGGCGCAGCGTGTCGCGGAAGATGATGATCCGGTCGGGGTAATTGTCCCGGTGGGCGCCGTCGCCCTGGTACAGCCCGTACGCGCCGTGCCGGCGCCCCTGGTCGGAGACGACGACCGCGACGTTGCGGTCGAGCGCCACCCGCAGCAGGTCGGGCAGGTCGTCCATCGCCTCGCGGACGAGCTCCTCGAAGTCCTCGTCGTCCCACGGGTCGAGCTCCAGGAACTGCGTCTCCGACGGGTCGGCGGCGAGCCCGCTGGCCGCGAGCCGCTCGCTGCGCAGCACGACCTGCTCGAACTCCTCCTCCGACTCGGGTTCCTCCCAGCCGGCGAGCTTCAGCCCGATCGCGATCGCCCCGCCGAAGATCACCGCGGCGATCAGCCCGATCACGCCGACCGTCTGGACCGCCCGAACCACGGGATTGACGCTGAACCCGCCGAGCAGCAGCGCCGCCGTCAGCCCCGCGCAGAGCGCGGTGACGGCGGCGAAGGCGATCCGGCGGGTCGGCGGCATGGCGGCCTGCGGACTATCGCATCGCGCGGGAGATCACGAGCCGCTGGATCTCGTTCGTGCCCTCGTAGATCTGCGTGATCTTCGCGTCGCGCATCATGCGCTCGACGGGGTAGTCGCTGACGTAGCCGTAGCCGCCCAGGACCTGGACGGCCTCGGTCGTCACCCACATCGCGGTGTCGGAGGCGATGAGCTTGGCCATCGACGTCCACTTCGCCAGGCCCGGCTCGTCGCGGTCGGCGGCGGCGCTCGCGCGGTAGGTCAGCTCACGCGCGGCGGCGATCCGGGCCTCCATCTCCGCGAGCTTGAACGCGATCGCCTGGTGCTCGAAGATCGGCTTGCCGAACGTCACGCGCTCCTTGGCGTACTGCGTGGCGAAGTCGGTCGCCCCCTGCGCGATGCCGAGCGCCTGCGCGGCGGCGCCCAGGCGCGTGCGCTCGAGCGTGCCGAGGGCGACGGGCAGGCCCTTGTCGGCCTCGCCGATCACGTTCTCGTGCGGCACGCGCACGTCCTCGAAGACCGGGGAGCCGGTGGGCGAGCCCTTGATGCCCATCTTGTGCTCGTAGCCGCCGATCGAGAAGCCCTCGCGGTCCTTCTCGACGATGAACGCGGTCGTCTTGCGGTTCTCGCGGTCGGTGCTCGCCATCACGACGTAGAAGTCGGCGATCCCGGCGTTCGTGATCCAGTTCTTCGCGCCGTTGATGACCCACTCGTCACCGTCCCGCCTGGCGGTGGTGCGCATCGACGCCGGATCCGACCCGGCCTCGGGCTCGGAGAGGCAGAACGCGGGCGACCACTCGCCGGTCGCGCACTTCGGCAGGAAGCGCTGCTTCTGCTCCTCGTCGCCGAACAGCTGGATCGGGAGCGTGCCGAGGTCCTGGACCATGAGGATGAGCGACGAGGCGGCGCACGCCTTCGCGATCTCCTCGACGGCGATCGAGAGCATCAGCGTCCCGGTGCCGGTGCCGCCGTACTCGGCCTCGAACGGCAGCCCGAGGATGTCGTTCTCGGCGAAGAGCTTGCGGATGTCCCACGGATACTCGGCGGCGGCGTCGATGTCGTGGGCGCGCGGCGCGACCTTCTCCTGCACGATCTGGCGGATCGTGTCGCGGAAGTCGAGGTGCTCCTGCGGGATGGTGTACGTGTCGGTGAGCGTGGCGGACATGGCGGGGAGGGTACGCGGCGCGGGGTGACGAGGGATGGCCGATCCCGCGTAGGCTGCGGCCGGATGACCTGGGAGCCCGAGCTCGAGGAGCTGCGCCGCCGCCGGGCGCTCGCGCGCGAACTGGGCGGCGAGGACCGCGTCGCGCGGCAGCGCGCCGCGGGCAAGCTGACCGTCCGCGAGCGGATCGACCGCGTGCTCGACGACGGGTCCTTCCACGAGACGGGCGAGCTCGCGGGCGTCGGGGAGTACGACGAGCACGGCGAGCTGACCGGGTTCCTGCCCTCGAACATGCTCGTCGGGCAGGGGCGCGTCGACGGCCGGCGCACCGTGGTCCAGGCGGACGACTTCACCGTCCGCGGCGGCGCGGCGGATGCCGCGATCTGGCAGAAGCTGGTGTGGGCCGAGCAGGCCGCACACGAGCTGCGCGTCCCGCTGATCCGCCTCGTGGACGGCACCGGCGGCGGCGGGAGCGTGAAGACCCTCGAGACGATGGGCTTCAGCTACGTGCCGCCGCTGCCGGGCTTCGAGTGGGCCGTGGAGAACCTGTCGCGGGTCCCCGTGGTCGCGGCGGCGCTCGGCCCGTGCGCCGGCCTCGGCGCCGTGCGGGTCACGCTCTCGCACTTCTCGGTGATCGTCCGCGGCAGCGCCCAGCTGTTCGTCGCCGGCCCACCGGTGGTCGCCGCGGCGATGGGCGAGTCCCCGGACAAGGAGGCGCTCGGCGGCGCCCGCGCGCAGACCCGCGCCGGCGCCGTGGACAACGAGGCCGCCGACGAGGACGACGCGCTCGACCAGCTGCGGCGGTTCCTGTCCTACCTGCCCCGCCGCGCCCGGGGGACCCCGCCCCTCGCCGCCCCCCCCGATCCGCGCCCGCCCGCGCCCGTCCCGAGGACGCCGGCGCGGGGGTGCGCGCCAAGCCCTTCCGGCTCATCCAGATCATCTTCGTGATCGACGCCCTGATGGGCATGGGGCTGCACGCGCTCGCGCCCCGGATCGGCGGCACGGCCCAGGTCTTCGACATGCCCGT
>DAIPYF010000002.1:0-20791 GCA_036782855.1 Solirubrobacteraceae bacterium | reverse complement strand
CCCCGCCGATCGCCGCCTCGACCGACGATCCCGGCCGCCGCGAGGACGACCTGGCGACGCTCGTCCCGCGCGACCCGCGACAGCCGTACGACATGCGCCGCGCGCTCGGCCTGATCGCCGACCGCGGCTCGGTCTTCGAGGTCGGGCGGCGCTTCGGGCCCTCGCTGATCACGGCGCTGGCGCGGCTCGACGGCCGCCCCGTCGGCGTGCTCGCCTCCGACCCCAAGCACTACGGCGGCGGGCTGACGGCGGAGGCATCGGACAAGCTCGGGCGGTTCGTCGACATCTGCGACGCCTTCCGCCTGCCGGTGCTCCACCTCGTCGACCAGCCGGGCTTCGTGATCGGCACCGATGCCGAGCGGCGCGGCACGATCCGGCGCGGGAGCCGCGCGCTCAGCGCGGTGATGCAGGCCCGCACGCCGTGGGCGAGCGTTCTCGTGCGCAAGGTGTACGGCGTCGCGGGCGCCGGGCACGGGAACGGTGCGCGGCTGAACCTGCGCTTCGCCTGGCCGTCGGGTCAGTGGGGCTCGCTGCCGATCGCCGGGGGCCTCGAGGCCGCCTACCGCCGCGAGCTGGAGGCCAGCGCCGATCCGGTCGCCCTGCGCGCCGAGATCGAGGGACGCCTCACGCGCGTCCTCTCCCCCTTCCGCACCGCGGAGCGCTTCTCCGCCGAGGAGATCATCGACCCGCGCGACACGCGGCCGATCCTCTGCGACTGGGCGGCGCGCGCCCACGAGCTCGTCGCGCTGGACGCGCACGAGGGCCCCGTCGCGCGCGGGACGCGGGTGTGACGCCGTGAGCGCGCTGACCGACCCGCTCACCCTGCCGTGCGGCCTCACGCTCTCCAACCGGCTCTGCCGCGCCGCGATGACGGAGGGCATCGCCGGTCCGCGCAACGACCCCAACGAGCGTCACGAGCGGCTCTACGCCGCGAACGCGCGCGGCGGCGCGGGCCTCGTGCTGACCGGGAACATGATGGTCGACCGGCGCTCGCTCGAGCGCGCGCGCAACATCGTCATCGACGCGGTGACCGACCGGGACGCGCTGCGCCGCCTGGCGGCCGCCGCGGCGGGAGCCCCGACGCTCGTCCAGCTCTCGCATCCCGGCCGTCAGACGAGCCGCCTCGTGAATCCCCACCCGGTCGCGCCGTCCGACGGCCCGGCCGTCGCGCTGGCGGGGATGTACGCGCGACCGCGCGGCCTCTCCACGCCCGAGGTCGAGGACGTGCGCGACCGCTTCATCGACGCCGGCGAGCGGGTCGTCGCCGCGGGCTTCCCCGGCGTCGAGGTCCACGCCGCCCACGGCTACCTCGTCAGCACCTTCCTCGACCCGGCGCACAACCGGCGCGAGGACGCGTACGGCGGCGACCTGTACGGGCGCGCGCGGCTGCTCGTGGAGATCGTCACCGGCCTGCGCGCCGTCCTGCCGCGCGGCGCCGCGGTGGCGATCAAGCTCGATGCGCGCGCCGGCGCCGACGCCGAGCTCGCGCAGCTCGCCGGCATGCTCGAGGCCGCCGGCGCCGACCTGCTCGAGATCTCGGGCGGCAGCTATGAGTCCCCGGCGATGGCCGGCGTCGACGCCGACGGCCGCGAGCTCGTGACCGAGCACGAGTCCCCGTTCTGGAACAGCGCGGCCGCGGTCAGCGCGGCGACGAGCGTCCCGGTGCTGCTGACGGGCGGCTTCCGCACGCGGGCCGAGGTCGACCTCGCGCTCGGCTCGGGCGTCTGCGACATGGTCGGCGCCGGACGCCCGCTCGCCGTGCGCCCGGACCTCGCCGGCCGCTTCGTTCGCGGTGAGACGGACACGCTCGCCCGCCCGGCACCCCGGCTCGGCGGCCCGCCCGCGCTGCGCGGGCTCATGGGCGCCGCCTCCGGCACCGGCTGGCACCGGATCCAGCTCGCGCGGACCGCGGACGGGAAGCCCCCGCTGATGCGCTTCCCGCCGCTGCTCGCGGGACTCGACTACACGATGGTCGACGGGGTGCAGGCGGTGCGGGCCCGGCGCGGGCGCATGCGGCGATCGCCGAAGCGGCGGTCGCTGGCCCGCCGCTTCAGCCGTTCTGGGTGAGGCGGCCGCGCCCGTCCGCTGGTCCGATACGGAGTCGACCACGTCCAGAGGAGGAACTCTCACATGACCAAGGACCCAAGCCGCGCCACCGGATGGTGGATGTTCGCCGGGATCATCCTGATGGTCGCCGGTGTCCTGAACATCATCTGGGGCATCGGCGCCATCGGCGACGCGAAGTTCTTCATCGCCGATCAGAAGTTCATCATCAGCAGCCTGCACACCTGGGGCTGGGTGACGCTGATCATCGGCATCGTCCAGCTCATCGCGGCGTTCTCGCTGTTCAGCGGCGGCGGCTTCGGCCGCTGGATCGGCATCTTCGCCGCCGCGGCGAGCGCCATCTCCGCGCTGCTGTCGATCCCCGCCTACCCGTTCTGGTCGCTGTGCATCTTCGCGCTGGCGATCATCGTGCTGTACGAGCTCGCCAAGCCGCGGGACTCCTACTCGACCTGACCGCCACTCGTCGTCGCGGCGCCCCGGCTCCGGCCGGGGCGCCGCGTCGCGTCGCGTCGCTCTCAGCCCGCGACGCCCGCCGCGACGCCCTGGACGTGCGCGTGGTGATGCAGGTCGTGGGTGTCGGAGTGCTTGGCGGCCGCCTCCACGGGGCTCAGATCGAAGACGACCCGCTTGAGCGTCCCGGTGAACGCGTACGGCGCCTTGTCCTCGTATGCGCGGTCCACGACGAGCCCGTAGTCCTTGCCGATGTCCATGCCGGCGTAGCTCGTGAACGTCACGGGGACCGTCTGCGGCATGTCCCCCTCACCGACGGGCTCCCCGTTGACGAACAGGGTCACATGCCCGCCGCTGCCCGGCTTGGGCTCGGCCGACTCGAACAGCATCTTCACGCGGACCTCGCCGGTCGGCAGCGGCGTGGCCGCCACCTGCCGGTAGGTCTCGACGCCGAGCAGCGAGTACGTGTGGTGCAGCAGGCCGCCGGAGTCCACCCACAGGCCGAACCCGCCGATGAAGTCCGCCATCGCGACGAGCACGCCCTCGGCGCCGCCGTCCGGCACGACGAGGTCGGCCTCGATCGCGTAGGAGCGCCCGAAGACCCGCGGCACCATGCCCCACTGGATGTTGTCCACGTCACCACCGAACGCGAAGCGCGTCTGCGTGGGCATCGGCGGCAGGATCCCGTAGAGCACCGAGAGGCCCGCCATCAGGGGCAGCACGCGGTTGCGCTCGGCCTCCGCCCACCACAGCTCCTGCAGTTCGCGGACCTTCCCGGGGTGCTCGGCCGCGACGTCCTTCGCCTGTGAGAAGTCCGTCGTGAGGTCGTAGAGCTCCCAGCCGACGTCGCGGTCGGGGTCCCAGTCGGAGTCGGGGCCCATCGGGGCGAGCGTTTCGGGTGCGAGGTCCCACGGGAGCCGGTCCGGCCGGGATGCCGCCCACCACCCCTCGTGGTACATCCCGCGCGCGCCGAACATCTCGAAGTACTGCGTCGCATGCCGCTCGGCCGCCTGTGGCTCGTCGAGCGTGTAGAGGAAGCTCGTCCCGTCCATCGGCTCCTGGTCGATGCCGTCCACCTGCTCGGGCTCCGGGATGCCCGCCGCCTCGAGGACCGTCGGGCCGATGTCGATGACGTGCGTGAACTGCGAGCGCATCTCGTCGCTCGGCTGCACGTGCTTCGGCCACGCGACGACCATCGGGTCGCGTGTCCCGCCGAGGTGCGCGGCGTCCTGCTTGCCCCACTGGAACGGCGTGTTCAGCGCGTGCGCCCAGGCGGCCGCACAGTGCGGCGCGGTGTCCGGCCCGCCGAGCCCCGTGAGGCCCCCGTACTGCTCGATCAGCTCGGTCTGCTGCTTGGGGTCGAGCACGAGACCGTTGAGGAAGGTCAGCTCGTTGAACGAGCCGGTCGTCGTGCCCTCCATGCTCGCGCCGTTGTCGCCCCAGATGTAGAAGATGAGCGTGTCCTCGAGGTCGCCGAGCTCGTCAACGGCGTCGAGCAGGCGCCCGACGTTCCAGTCGGCGTTCTCCTGGTAGCCGCAGTAGACCTCCATCTGCCGGGCGTACAGCGCCCTTGCGGTCTCGTCGAGGTCGTCCCACGCGGGCAGCGCGTCGGGGCGCGGCGTCAGCTCGGTGTCCGCGGGCACGATCCCGAGCTGCTTCTGGCGCTCGAGGATCCGCTCACGCAGCGCGTCCCATCCGTCGTCGAACTGCCCCTTGTACCTGTCCGCCCACTCGGTCGCGACATGGTGCGGGGCGTGCGCGCAGCCCGTCGAGTAGAACATGAACCAGGGCTTCTCGACGTCCTGCGCGCGGACGCGGTGCAGCCACTCGATGGACTTGTCGGTCAGGTCGTCGGGGAAGTAGTACTCGTCCTCGCCGGGCTTCGGTTCCTGCACGCCGAGCACCGAGTCGTCCATCGTGATGACCGGGTCGTACTGGCCGGCGGCACCGGACAGGAAACCCCACCAGTGGTCGAAGCCCCAGGACTTGGGCCAGTGGTCGAACGGCCCGGCGGCGCCCTGCACGTTGTTCGGCGTCAGGTGCCACTTGCCGAAACCGCCCGTCACGTAGCCGTTCTCGGACAGGATCCGCGGCAGGCCGGCGCAGCTCTTCGGCTTGGCGGCCGTGTAGCCGGGGAACGGCCCGGGGTACTCGGCGATCGAGCCGAAGCCGACGCGGTGCTGGTTGCGGCCGGTCAGCAGCGCCGCGCGCGTGGGTGAGCACACCGCCGTCACGTGGAAGCGGTTGTACGTCAGGCCCATCTGCTGAACGCGGGTGTAGTTCGGCGTGCGGACCGGTCCGCCGAACGTGTCGGGCGCGCCGAAGCCGGCGTCGTCGATCAGGACGATGAGCACGTTCGGGGCGTCGGCGGGGGCCTTCGGGCCGGGGATCATCGACCAGTCCGCGACGGAGTCCTTCAGCGTCCGCCCAGCGCTGCCGCCGAACGGCCGGTCCGGGATCGGCAGCCGGCTGCGATCGGGCTCGAACTTGTGCATCGCCTCCGCGAGCGAGTCCCTCAGCGGCCGCAGGAGGCCGTCCTCGTCGGTGGCGACCACCGACTTCGCCGGCGTGCCCGGCATCGCCTGCTCGATCGCGAGGCGGTCCTCGCTGCGTGCAACGGCGATGATGCCGGCTGCGCCGAGCGGGAGCGCCTCGCCGATCTTCTCGCCGAGGCCGTCCTTGAGCCGGTGGTCGGTGAACTTGCCCATCACGGCGCCGCCGACGCCTCCGACCGCCACCGCCGCGAGCAGCTCCGGCTGCAGCAGCCCGACGACGAGCCCGACGCCCGCACCCCAGCCGAGGCCGTGGCGGCCCATGTGGTCGCCGGTGCTGACGACGCTCACCTCGCCGTCCTCGTGGTGCTCGACGAGGATGACCCCCTCGACCTTCACGGTGCGCGCCTTGACGAGCGCGGTGACGGCGTCGAAGTCGCGCTTGGCGACCTCGAGATCCTGGTAGGCGCCGACGATGACGTCGTGCGGCTGGCGGCTCATGGCGTTCCCTTCGGGTGGTCGAGCGGGTGTGAGGATCCTGCGGCGTTCCAGCGGCGATGGCATCACCCAGGTGGGGTGGTCAGGCTCGTGTACGCGGCCAGCGCCTCGTCGACCCAGTCGAAGACGTGGTCGGCGCCGAGCAGGTCGGTGAGCCCGTCGCGATCGAGTTCGGCCCGGACCTCGGGGATGAGATTGCACAGCACGAGCGTCACGCCGCGATCGGCGAGCTCCTCATGGACGGCGCGGATCGTGTCCGACGCGGAGTAGTCGACGTCCCCGATCGCGTCGCCGGTCACGCAGAGCCAGCGCAGCGGCGGGTCGGCCGCATCGGCGAGGCCCAGCAGTTCCTGCTGGAAGCGGTCCGCGTTCGCGTAGTAGAGACTCGACCCGAAGCGGTAGATCGCCAGCCCGGGAAGTGCTTCGGCGCCCTCGGCGAGCGCGACGGATCGCACGGTGCCGGGCTGCGGGCCGGCGACGAGCAGCCGGTCGTGCGGCCGGTAGCTGTGGCGCAGGTGGAAGATCACCGAGAGGACGATCGCCACGAGGATGCCCTCCTCGACGCCGACGAACACGACGACCGCCGCGGTCGCGCAGGCGATGCCGAACTCGACCGGCCGCAGGCGCAGGATCCGCCGCATGCCGGCGACGTCGACGAGGCGCAGGGCGATGATGAAGACGACCGCTGCGAGGACGGCGTTCGGCATGTACGAGAGCGGCTTCGTGAGGAAGAGCAGCACGATCGCCACGCACGCCGCGGTCGTGAGCATCGCGAGCTGGCTGGTGCCGCCGGCGCTGTCCACCATCTCGGTCTTCGTCGGGCTGCCGTTCACGACGAACGTCCCCGAGAGGCCGGCGGAGGCACAGGCGGCGCTCAGCCCCAGGAGGTCCGTGTTCTCGTCGAACGGATCGCGGAACTTCGCGGCGTAGGCGCGGGACGTCGCGGCGCTCTGCGCGAGGATGACCACGAAGATCGACGCGGCGACGCCGAGCAGCTCCGGGATGTCGGCGAGCGCGACGTCCGGCAGCCCGAGACTCGGCAGGCCGCTCGGCACCGTGCCGAGCGTCGAGACGCCGTGCGCGGCGAGGTCGAGGGCCTTGCTGGCGACGATCGCGCCGACGACCGCGACGAGCGCCCAGGGGATCTTCGGCGCAAGCCGGCCGCCGCCCGCGATCAGCAGCAGCACCGCGACCGACACGAGCACCGTGTCGAGATTCGCGCTGCCGATGTCACCGACGGCGTTCATGAGCTCGGCGAGCGGTCCGTCCCCGGTCTTCGGCACCCCGAGCATGCCGGCGACCTGGCCGCAGGCGACCTGGATGCCGACCCCGGTGAGGAAGCCGATCAGCACCGTGCGGGAAAGGAAGTCCGCGAGGAACCCCAGGCGGGCGAGGCGGGCGAGCAGGAGCATCGCCCCGGCCAGCAGCGCGAGCAGGCCGGCGAGCGCGACGTACTCCGACGAGCCGGTCGCCGCCATCCCGGTGAGCCCCGCCGCCATGATCGCGGCGGTCGCCGAGTCCGCGCCGACCACCAGGTGCCGGGAGGAGCCGAGCAGCGCGAACGCGAGGATCGGCAGCAGGATCGTGTAGAGGCCGGTGATCACCGGCATCCCGGCGATCTTCGTGTAGCCCATCACCTCCGGAATCGCCAGCGCGGCGAGCGTGACACCGGCGACGAGCTCGGACGGCACGCGCGCGCGGTCGATCGGAACGACGCCGGCGAGCAGCCAGGGACGACGCGGGGCGGCGCTCGACGCGGGCACGCTCAGCTCCTCACGAGCTCGCGCGTCATGACCGGCATCGCTCGCATGTCCGGGACCATGGGAGCGATCCTCGCGGATGCGCGGACGTCCGCATCACCCGATGCGGATGACCAGGCCCCCGTCAGGCCTCGAGCAGCCCCAGCTCACGCCCGCGTGCCACGGCCTCCGAGCGGGAGTTCACGCCGAGCTTGCGATAGATCGAGATCGTGTGCGTCTTGACCGTGTTGCGGGACACGTACAGCCGATCGCCGACCTCGCGAAGCGACAGGTGGGTCGGGAGGTACTGCAGCGTGCGCAGCTCCGCGATCGTCAGCGGGTCGCCACCGGCGCCGGCGACCTCCTCGACCTCGCCCGCGACCTCCGCGACGGCGGCGTGCAGCCAGACCGCGTCCGGGTCGCGCTCGGCGGCTCGCCGCGCTTCGCTCAGGAGGGTGCGAGCACTGGCCAGCTCGTGCATGTGCACCGCGGCGCGCGCCAGGACGAGCCGCGCCTGCGCGGTCATCCACGGCGTCGCGTACCGGTTGAGCGTCAGCGCGCGCGCGGCGCGCGCCGCCTCCTCGCGCGCCATCGCCATGTCGCCCGTGCGCGCCAGTTGCAGTGCGCGGACCGATGCCACGAGCGCCTGCGTCGCATACTCGCCCAGCCCGGAGACGCGCTGGAAGTCGCGTGCCCGCGTGAGCAGTGCGCCGGCGTCCTCGTCGCGCCCCTCGTCGAGGGCGAGCACGGCGAGCTCGGCCAGGGACAGGGTGTAGGGGGCGGGTGCGAGCGACGCCGAGCGGCGCTCCGCCTCCCGCAGCCGGGCGGTCGCCTCGTCGCGATCGCCGCGCATGAGTGCCGCGCCGCCGATGACCAGCAGGCTCACCGATCGGTAGGGGCTGTCGGCGGGGAGGCGCGCGTCGGCGATCGCGGCGGCACGTGCCGCGGGTGCGACGCCCCCGGCGCCGACCGCGGCCTCGAGCAGGTGCGCGTGCGCACCGAGGTCCGTCCCGTCGACGAGGACCAGGTCGGCGGGACCGCCGAGCGCGACCGCGGCCCAGTGCGCCGCGCCCGTGCCGTCGCCGCCGTCCAGCGCGCACCAGCCCAGCGTGACGGCGAGCTCGGGGTGGGCGTGCCGCTGCTCGTCCGTGAACCACGCACACCAGCGCCGGAGCAGCGCCTCGCGCCCCGACGCCTCGTACTCGAACAGGCGGGCGAAGACGAGGTCCACGGCGCCCTGGACGTCGCCCGCCGCCAGCGCGTGCCGGATCGCCTGCTCGGGCTCCCCGCGGTCGGCGAACCAGCGGCTCGCCCGCCCGTGGAGCCGGCGCTCGAGACCGGGAGCCGATCGCCGGAGCTCGTGGAGCAGGTTCTCGCGAAACAGCCCGTGCACCTGGTACACGCCGGAGGTGCCGCCGAGCGGGGCGACGAACAGGTCGGCGCGGGCGAGCGCGCGCAGCCGCTGCGCGGAGTCCGAGCGCTCGAGCAGGGCATCGCACGCCGCCGGCGCGAGCTCGTCGAGGACTGCGGTCCGCAGGAGGAAGTCGGCGTCCTGCGCGTCGGCGCCGGCGAGCACCTCGTCCCTGAAGTAGTCATCGAGGTCGTCCTGGCGCGGACCGAGCTGGACCTGCTCAGCATGCTCGCCGTCACGCAACACGATCGCGGTCAGGTACAGCGCCGCCGCCCACCCCTCGGTGCGGCCCACCGCGAGCCTGCCCTCCTCGTCGTCGAGGTCGGCGCCCGCGGCCCGCAGCAGCGCCGTGCCCTCGCCCGCCGTCATCCGCAGGTCGTTCGCCGTGACCTCGACGAGCCGGCCCTCGGCGCGCAGGCGCGCGACGGCGATGTCCGGGCGCGTGCGGCCGGACAGGATCAGGGTCGAGTCCGGTCCGAGGTGATCGATGAGCGCGCGCAGGACCTCGAGCGCCGCGGGATCCGTCAGATGGTGCACGTCGTCGAGGACGAGCAGCAGCGGCCCCTCGGCCTCGCCGACGTGCCGGACCAGCCGCGGCAGCGCCAGCGGGACCACGCCCGCCGCGCCCGCGGCCAGCCGGTCGAGGAGATCGGCGTCGACACTCCCGTGCTTCCCGAAGGCGAACGCGAGATCGGCGATGAAGGTCCCCGCGTCGTCGCCCCGGCCCTCGAGCGTCAGCCAGACGAGGCGCCGCGTGTCGGTCGCGGCGAGCTGGCCGAGGATCGTCGACTTGCCGTAGCCCGCCGGGGCGTGCAGCAGGACGACGCCCGCACCGGGCACGCTGCGCAGCCGCTGGAGCAGGCGCATCCTGGGCACCGGCTCACGGGCGCGGACAGGTGGCGACAGTCGCGCCTCGAGCGGCGGCGCGAGGATGACCGGCTGGACGGTGCTGGAGGACCCCACAGTTCGGAAATGTACGGATCAGCGGGGCGGCCGTATGACATTCACCCTGAGCGGGCGATGCGCCGTCCCCGATCACATGGTGCCATGCGCGGAGATCCCGATGCTCGCGCTCCCATCCCCGCAGACCGTCGCTCGACCGGACCGGCCGACCGGTGAGCCGGAGCGTCTCGGCGTGACCCGCCTCGCGCGGGACGCCGCGGGCGTCATCGCGCGCCTGCGCCGGCTGCGCAGGCGCCGCGCGGTCGGGGAGCTCGACGAGGAGGCCTACCGCCGCGAGGCGGCGCGGCTCAGCTCCGACCCGGAGCCTGCGTGCGGCCCGGACGCGGAGTCATGAGCAGCGCGCCCGCGAGGAACCCGAGGGCACCGACGAAGGTCCCGGCGTTGGCCAGCGCGACGCTCGCCGGTTGATCGGAGTCCGGTGCGACGTACGCGCCGACGGCGGACAGGCCGAAGGCGATCGAGCCCGCGAGGTTCAGCCAGGCGACCTCCCAGGTGCGGGCGGTCGGGTCCCACAGCCGGTCGCGGATCGTCACCGCGTGAACCGCGAGGACGCTCGACACCAGGAACAGGACGGAGCCCCCGGCGTCGGGGCGCCAGACGTGGTCTCCGCCGGCAAGGGCCGAGAAGGTGCTGACGTTGAAGAGCAGCGTGCCGGGGAACTGGACGGCGGCCGACCACCAGTCGCTCCAGCCCGCGTCCTTCCAGCCCCCGGCCCGCCAGCGGCCGGTGAGGCGCCACTGGACGAACGACGCCGTCGTGAAGAACAGGGAGCCGATCGCGTAGGTCGCGTTGTCCGCGGTCGCCCCGACGAGCGCGGCGTAGCCGGGGATGGCGCCGAGCGCGAAGCAGAGCGACCCGACCGCGAAGAGCCGGGCCTCCGAGCGTTGGTTGCGCAGGCGTCTCAGGGCTGGACCGTGTCGTGCGTCGAGGACCGGGCGGGGACCCTCAGTGGTCCGCGACGGTGGCGCCGTCGGGCTCCATCGGCCGGCCCTCGTCGTGCCACGCCTGGATGCCGCCGGCCATCGACCTCGCGTCGAGCCCGGCGCCCTTGAACGCCTGCGCCGCCATCAGCGATCGCACACCCAGGCGGCAGTGGAAGATGACCGGCCTCGCGGGGTCGATCGACTCCGCCTCCGCGGCCAGGCGCTCCAGCGGGATGTGCCGCACACCCGCGATCCGCCCCGCCTGCCACTCGTACGGCTCGCGCACGTCGATCACCGTCGCCGACCCGTCCTCGAGGGCCTGCGCGGCCTGCGCGCAGGTGACCTCGAGGTCCGGGTCGAGCAACGGGTTCGTCAAAGCTTGCTGACGTTGACGGCCTTCGGGCCCTTGTCTCCGGGCTCCTCGTCGAACGAGACCTGGGCGCCTTCGGCGAGTGACTTGTAGCCCTCGCCGTTGATCGCGCTGTGGTGGACGAACAGGTCCTTGCCGCCCTCGTCGGGGGTGATGAACCCGAAGCCCTTCTCGTCGCTGAACCACTTCACGGTGCCGGTCGGCATGTCGCGCTTCCTCCTGATCCTGATGTCGCCGAGGAAGCTCCCTGCCCCTGCCAGTCAACACCTGCTGATGAGTACCCGGCAGCCGTGCCGGACGAACCAGCGGGACGCTACCAACCCGCGATGCGCGACGATGGGGCGATGCAGGACCCGATGCCCGTCTCCCGCGACGTCGCGATCCCGCTCCGGGAGATCGAGCTGCTCGCGAGCCGCTCGTCGGGCCCGGGTGGGCAGCACGCGAACGTCACCGCCTCGCGGATCGAGGCGCGGTTCGACGTGGCCGCGTCAGCCGTGCTCAGCGAGGCCCAGAAGGAGCGCGTGACGGCGCGTTGCGGGCCGGTCGTGCGCGCCGTCGCGCAGGACGCCCGCAGCCAGGCGCGCAACCGCGAGCTCGCGCTGGAACGGCTGCGCGAGCGGCTGACGCGCGCGCTTGCGGTGCGCCGGCCGCGACGGGCCACCCGTCCCGGCGCGGGGGCGCGCGAGAAGCGCCTGCGCGCCAAGCGCGCGCGCAGCGAGCGCAAGAGCGACCGGCGCCGGCCGTCTGCCGACGACTGAGCGATCAGGATCCGCGGGCGGATCGTGCCCTGCCGGGGGCCGCATCTACAGGCCGGCCGGGTGGCGGATCGTGAAGGCGCCCGGGTCGCGCATGTCCTTCTGCCAGCGCGAGCCCCTGGGGCCGCGCCCGCTGGTGTCGAAGCGCAGGCCCGCGACCGTCATGTACATGTGGCCGGAGTTCGTGTAGACGGTGACCCACTGGCCCTTCCCGGACTGACCCCAGCCGAAGTAGTCGTACGAGGCGAGCGGGCTCTTGAGCAGACCGGCGCCGCGCAGCGCATAGGAGACCGAGCCGGAGCAGTCGTAGCCCGAGTCCTCCCAGCGCCCGTGGCCGCCGCCCCACTTGTACGGGAGCTTGGCGATCCTGTTGCCCGCGGCGATGATCTGCTTGACCGCCTCCGGAGCGTCCTCGGGCGCGACGGCGAGGCCGTCCGCGGTGAGCCTCGCCTTGTCGCCGGGAGCGAGCGGCGGGGCCGGGAGGTCACGCGACGGGTCGCCGGCGTCGCCGGGCATCGCGTCGCCGCCGACCTCGGTCAGCAGCGCGTAGATGTCACCCGCGTCGACCTCACCGTCGGTGCTGCGGGACTTCCCGCTCTCGAAGCGGCGCACGGCCGCGCCGGTCGCGCGCGTGAACTCGCCGGTGGGGCGCGGGGCGCCCTTGACGCCGGCGCGGCGCAGGAAGTCCTGGAGCTCCTTGACGTCGCGGCCGCTCATGCCGACGGCGAGCGGGATGCGCTGGCCGAGCTTGGCGACGCGGGCGGCCCCGTCGCCGAAGCTGACGCCGCCGCTGGCCTCACCGGCACGAGGGCCGCGGGCGGCGCGGCGCAGGGCCCTGAGGGTCTCCGGGCCGGCGACGCCGCTGGCCTCCAGCCGCGCGGCGACCTGGAAGCGCTGCACGGCACGGGACGTCTTGTAGGCGTACGTGCCGTCCACGTCCGTGGTGACGCCGGCGGCGCGCAGGAGCTGCTGCATGCCGCGGACCTGGGCGCCCTTGGATCCGGGGCGCAGCACCCGGGCGCTGACGCGCGGGAGCCTCGTCTCGGGGCTGGCGGACGGCGCGGCGGGCGTGCTGGACTGCACGGCGGGCGTCTGGGCGATCGCCGCGGCACCCGGAAGGGCGACGGCGAACAGGAGCGTGGTGATGGCGATGTGGCGCAGGTGCGGCACGGGTGATCCCCCTTTGTCGCGCCTACGGGGTTAGCTGTCGGGCTCGCGCGAAAAGGGCCGCGCTACATCACGCTCAGGTGACGATTCGCCCCGGGCCATCGAGATGGCCAGTGGGTCCCCCGCTCTCCGCGATTTAGGGCACCGCGGAGATTCGGCTGGTCACAACTTCCACGAGAGGGTAGCGACTCCTCCCGCGTTATGACCCCTCAAGGCGCCTGCAGGACCGCGTGCGCGACGGCGAGCGCCACCTCGGCCCGCGGCCGCAGGGACCGCAGGTCGACGAACTCGTCGGGGTGATGGGCGTGCCCGCCGCGCGCGCCGAGGCCGTCGATCGTGACCGGGATCGTCGCCGCGAAGTGGCTGGCGTCGCTGGCGCCGCCGCGCTGCGCGGCCACGACCGGCCGGCCGAGCGCCGCGCCTGCGAGGGCGAGCGTCGCCGCCGCCGGCGCGCGCGCGTCCATGCCGGGCCACTCGCGCTGCATGGTCGCCGCGATCCCCGCCCCGCGGGCCTCCGCAGGGATCGCGGCGAGGACGTCGCGCAGGGCTTCGAGCCGGTCGGCGCGCACGTCGCACACGAGCTCGCCGGCGGCGGGCACCACGTTGAGCGCCTCGCCGCTGTTGAGGATCGTCGGCACCGCCGTGAGCCGGTCGGGGCCCTGTGGGTCGTGCCGGCCCGCCACGAGCGTGGCGACCTCGGCGAGCGCCAGCAGCGCGTTGACGCCCTTGTCCGGCGCCGAGCCCGAATGGGCGGCGCGCCCGTGCGCGCGCACGCTGATTGTTCCAGCCGCCTTGCGCCGGACGACGACGGCGTCGTCGCCCTCCGGGTCGAGCTCGCCCGCCTCGAAGCACAGGCATGCGTGGAAGCCCTCGAAGCGGGGGACGTGCCCGAACGGCGACGTGCGCCACTCCTCGTCGTTGACGAGCAGCAGCGCCGCCTCGCCGAGCTCGGGACGGTCGGCCAGCGCGCGCAGCACGCCGAGCGACAGGGCGACGCCGGACTTCATGTCGATCGTGCCGGACCCGCGCAGCAGCGGGCCCGTCCGCGCCGGCGGAACGTGCGCGGCGTGGGAGACCACCGTGTCGAGGTGTCCCACGAGCAGGACGCGGCGCTCGCCGGGACCCGTCACGCGCAGCAGGAGGTCGGGCGCGTGCTCGGCGGACGAGCACGGCAGCCGGGTCACCTCCGCGTCGTCGGGGGCGAGCGCCGTCGCGACCGCGACGGCCTCTTCGGCGGCGACCGCGTCCCCCGACGGCGAGGAGACCGCGACCAACGCCTCGAGGTCGCGTTCGGCATGTGCCGCGAGGCCCTCGGCGTGCTCCTCGATCCATGGGTCCATGAGATCCGTACAGTTGCAGCTATGGCCAAGGGACCGAACGTGGGCGATCGCGCCCCGGACTTCGAGCTGCCGGGCACACAGGGCCCGTTCCGCCTCGCCGATCACCGCGGGAAGCGTGTCGTCCTGCTCTTCTATCCGGGCGACGACACGCCGGTCTGCACGAAGCAGTTCTGCTCCTATCGCGACCGCTCCGACGACATGGCCGGGCTCGACGCGACGGTCGTCGGGATCTCCCATCAGGACGTCGGCTCGCACGAGGCGTTCACGGCCAGGCACGGGCTGACGGTGCCGCTGCTCGCCGACGTCGACAAGGCGGTCGCCAGGAGCTACGGCGTCGCCGCCCCGGTGCTCGGAACCCGGCGCGCCGCGTTCGTCGTCGACGAGGACGGTGTCGTGCGATATCGCCACGTCCACGCCCTCGGCGTCGACTACCAGGACGCCGACGACCTCGCGCAGGCGCTCGCCGCGCTGCCCCCGGCGGCCGCCGCGCAGGCGTGAGCGCAGCGCCGATCCAGCTGGACACGCTCGTCGAGGGCGGCCAGCGACCGGAGCACGTCGGCGCGCTGCTGGCCGACTGGATCGCACAGACGCAGCGGACGCTCGACGTCGCGCTGTACAGCTTCCACGCTCCGGGAGCGGTCGGTGACCGCATCTTCGCCGCCCTGCGCGACGCCTCCGCCCGCGGCGTCGCGGTCCGCGCGCTGATCCACCGGCCCGACCTGGAGCCGACGCCGCTGCACGCGACCGCTGCGCCGCGCACCCGCGTGGACGTGCTGCGGCGCGCGGGCGTGCACATCGAGTTGACCGAGCAGGTGCGCGACCTGATGCACAACAAGTTCGCCATCCGCGACGACCGGGCGGTGTGGACCGGCTCGACGAACTGGACGCTCGACGACTTCGGCGCAGAGGAGAACCTGATCGTCCGCGTGGAGTCCCGCGCCGTCGCCGACGTGTACTCCGCCGTCTTCACCGAGCTGTGGGCGACACGCCAGATCGATGGCACGGGCGGACACGACACCGCCTTCGCCCCCGTCGGCGAGGCGCAGGTCCGGGCTTGGTTCTGCCCGGGGCGCGGTCGCGCACTGTCACATCGGATGGCCGACCGCGTGACGACGGCACGCCGGCGCGTGCGCGTCGCATCCCCGATCATCACCGCGGGCCCGATCCTGGCGGCGCTGAACGCCGCGTCGCACGGCCGGGCCGACGTGAGCGGCATCGTCGACATCTCGCAGACGACCCGCGTGCTGGGGCAGTGGAACGACGGGGCACCGACGTGGAAGGCGCCCGTCCTCGAGCAGGTCCTGACCGAGTGCGGATTCGCCGGCAAGGCCTCCAGCGTGGACTTCGGCCGCCCGGGCTCGATCCGCGACACGATGCACGCGAAGGTCCTCGTCGTCGACGACGCGGCGTTCGTCGGGTCGTTCAACCATTCACGCTCGGGGGAGGCCAACGCCGAGAACGTGCTCGAGATCGAGGACGCGGCGATCGCCGACCGGCTCGCCGCGTGGGTGGACGAGCTGCGGCTGCGGTACCCGCCCGCCGCCGCCGCGCTCGCCGCCGTCGATCCGGCATGACGACCGCCGGCCGGCTCGACCTGCGCACCCTCGACGACGGCGGCCAGCGGGCGGACGATGTCGGCGGCGACATCGCGGCGTGGATCGCCGGCGCGCACCGCACGCTCGATCTGGCGCTGTACGACGTGCGCATCCCCGGCCCGGTCGGCGACGACATCGCCGCCTCGATCGAGGCGGCGCGTGCGCGCGGCGTCCGCGTGCGCATCGCGATCCACGACCCCGAGCGCGAGCCGACCCGGCCGACGACGACGCCGCCGCAGACACGGCCCGACCTGCTCGCCGAGACCGGTGCCGACGTGCGGCTCATCGACGGCCGCGGCGACCTCATGCACCACAAGTTCGCGGTTCGCGACGGCGCCGCGCTGTGGTGCGGCTCGACGAACTGGACGCTCGACTCGTGGACCCGCGAGGAGAACGTCATCGTCACCGTCGTCTCGCAGCCGGTCGCGCAGGCCTACGAGCGCACCTTTCAGGAGCTGTGGAGCCGGCGCCACATCGAGGACACGGGGGCCTTCGAGGCGCCGGTCGCGCGGGTCGGTGCGGCACTCGTGCGCCCGTGGTTCTGCCCGGGGCGCGGCCGGGAGCTGGCCCACCGGATCGCGACGCGGATCGACCGCGCGCGGCACCGGGTGCGCATCGCGTCGCCGGTCCTCACGAGCGCCCCGGTGCTCGCCGCGCTCGCGGAGGTCCTCCACGACGGACGGGTGAGCGCGACCGGCGTCGTGGACCTCACCCAGACCGAGGGAGCGCTGGCCCAGTGGCGGGCCAACGATCAGGTGCGCTGGAAGGCGCCCGTGCTCGAAGAGGTCCTCGCGGGCCTGGACTTCCACGGCAAGCGCTCCCGGCCGTACGCGCCCGACACGCCCCACGACTTCATGCACGCGAAGGTGACCGTGATCGACGACGCGGTGTTCGTCGGCTCGTACAACCTGTCGCGCTCGGGCGAGGACAACGCGGAGAACGTGCTCGAGATCGACGACCGCATCCTCGCCGACCGCGTCGCCGCGTGGATCGACGAGGTGCGCGAGCGCTACCCGGACGCGCGCTGAGACCCTGCCAGGCGGCCCTGCTGACGGGCGCAGTGCGTGGCGACCGTGACGATGTCGCGCGGGTCCTCCCACACCTGCAGCAGGTCCAGCTCTGCGGGTCGCAGCATCCCGCGGGCCACGACCTGGTCCCGGAGCCAGTCGAGCAGCCCCGTCCAGTAGCCGTCGCCGGCGAGGATGACCGGGAAGTGCTCGACCTCGTCGGTGATGATGAGGTTGAGCGCCTCGAACATCTCGTCCATCGTTCCGTAGCCGCCCGGAAAGACGACGAAGCCGATCGCGTAGCGCACGAAGCACACCTTGCGCGCGAAGAAGTGGTCGAACGTGAGCGAGAGGTCCTGATAGGGGTTGGGCTCCTGCTCGTGCGGGAGCCTGATGTTGAGCCCGACCGAGCGGGCCCCCGCCTCCTGGGCGCCGCGGTTGGCCGCCTCCATCACCCCCGGGCCACCGCCCGTGATGATCGTGAAGCCCGCCTCGCCCAGCAGCCGCGCGGTCTCCCGCGCGGCGGCGTAGACGGGATCGGTCTCCGTGAGCCGGGCCGAGCCGAAGATCGAGATTCCGGCGGTGATCTCCGCGAGGGCCTCGAAGGCGGCGCCCATCTCCTCCCCGATCGCGGCGACGCGCTCGGGATCGCTCAGCTCGGTCAGGATCGCCGGCGCCTGGGCGGAGAGCAGTTCCTCGTCGGGCGTGAACGGCGGGCGCGGGATGTCCGGTGTGGGGTGCGCGGAGTCGGACGGGTCCATCGTCCGGCGAGGCTAACGCCCCCCGCGCGGCGGATGGTGCACGACCCTCGTGCAGGATCCGCCGCAGGACGCGCTGCGCCAACGCGGCGCGTCGGCCTGTAGCCTGCGCGACGTGAGCACTGACGCTGACGCGCCGTCGCAGGATCCGAACGCGGAGGGCTCCCCGGAGCCCGCGGCGACCACGCCGCCCGAGCCGGTCGCCGAGACGCCCGCCGAGACGCCCGCGCAGCCCGCCGCCGAGGCACCCGCCGAACCCGCGGCGAAGCAGCAGGCCAAGCCGAAGCGCAAGCGCCCGCCGCGCGCCCGCAAGCCCAACATCCCCAAGGACCTCCCGAAGTCGCGCGCGCCGCTGCCGCTCGACGAGCTGCGGGACGCCTCGCGTGCCACGCTCGACCTGTTCGGGCGCGAGGGCGTCCGCGAGGCGTTCCTCATCCTCGCTCCGCGCGAGCGTCAGGACATCTCCGCGCTCATCGCCGCGGACGAGGACCATCGCCCCCGCACGCGCAACATCGCCAACGGCTCACTCGGCGCCGGCCGCATCGACAAGGCGATGAGCGCCACGATCATCTCGATGGCGAAGGTCGAGGACCTCTGGGCGATCACGCTCGACAAGGAGAGCGCCGCCGCGAAGTCCGGCCGGATCCGCGCTGCCAAGCAGCGTGACAAGGAGAAGGCCGACCGCGCCAAGGAGCGCGCCAACCGCGCCGATCGCGTCAGCCGCGAGGACATGGCGAAGGCGCGCGACGGCAGCGTCGGCGCGACGATCCGCATCGTCACGGACGAGAAGCGCGATCGCCGGAAGAAGGGCGATCAGCCGCCGGCTGAGGAGCCCAAGCGCGAGAGCGTGCTCGACAAGCTCGGGTACTAGCCCAGGACCAGCGCGAGCCGGCGCTCGATCGCGGCGGCGACGGCGTTGCGCACGGCGCCCTCCTCGAAGCGGCCGACGATCGCCTCCAGGAAGCCCTCGACGACGAGCCGGTGCGCGTCGCCCTCGGGCAGGCCGTGTGAGCGCAGGTAGAAGAGCTGCTCGGGATCGATCTGCGCGATCGCCGCGGCGTGCGTGCAGCGCACGTCGTTCGCGAGGATCTCGAGCCCGGGGATGGAGTCGGCGTGGGCCTTCCGGCTCAGCAACAGGTTGCGCGACTCCTGGAAGGCGTCCGTGCGCTGCGCGCCCTCGTCCACCTGGATCATGCCGCGCCAGACGGTGCTCGAGCGGCCGTCGAGGATGCCGCGGAAGGCCAGGTCCGACGTCGTGTCGGGGGCGGCGTGCTCCTGCAGCGTGTCGAAGTCCAGGTGCTGGCGCCCGCGCGTCGCATACGCGCCGGTGACGGCGGCGTGGGCACCCGGGCCGGCGAGCTTCGTCTCGAGGAACACCTTGCCGTTGCCCGAGCCGAACCCGAGCGTGATCCAGTCCAGCGAGCCGTCGCGATCGACGATCGCGCGCTGCGCGCCGAAGACCCAGGTCGTCTCCGACAGGGCCTGCGCGTCGACGAAGCGGAGCTTCGCGTTCTGCCCGACGACGAGTTCGGTGATGCCGTTGACGACGCCCTCGGCCTCCCCGTCGGCCGACAGCGACTGGTGCCAGACCTCGGCTTCCGCCCCCTCCTCCAGGACGATCAGCGCGCGGTGATGCAGCGCGCTGCCGGCCTGTTCGTGGACGGTCGTCAGGACGATCGGCGCCTCCACCTGCACGCCGCGCGGGACGAACACGAAGACGCCCTCGCTCCAGCGCGCGTCGTTCTCGATCGTCAGCAGCGAGCGCTGCGTGACCACCGTGCCGAGATACCGCTCCACGATGTCCGGGTGGCGCTCCGCCGCCAACGCGAGCGGAAGCACCACCGGCCCCTCCGACACGGCCTCGTCGGCCGACACCCGGACAGCCGCCTCGAGGTCGAGGTCCAGCACATGCTCCGCCGCATCCTCCGCCCCACCGGGGGCAGCGGGGAACGCCGCGAGGTCAAAGCCCTTCAGCGGCGTGAACTCCCACCCGCTCTCCCCCTTGAACGACGGCAGCGCCAAGCCATCCGCCTCCGCAGCAGCGGCGGCGCGGCGCTTCGAAAGGAACTCGGGCTCAGCAAGAGTCGTCATGGAAATCCAGGGTGGTTGAAGTTCAGGACATCAGAGAGCGCACACAGCGCCACGGCCGAAGCGAGATATCGGGGATGCATGCCGCCGCACGGCGAGGGGGTGCTGTGGCGCAGCCACCGCCCCCCGAAGGCGGGTGGCGGCAGGCGCCCCGAGATCCGCGACCACTAGCCAATCGAACCCTCCATCTGGAGCTCGATGAGCCGGTTCATCTCGACCGCATACTCCATCGGCAGCTCCTTCACGATCGGCTCGATGAACCCGTTGACGATGAGCTTCGACGCCTCCTCTTCGGGCAGCCCGTGTGACATGAGGTAGAAGAGCTGCTCCTCGCCGACCTTGGAGACGGTCGCCTCGTGGCCGACGTCGACGTCGTCGTCACCGATGCGGATCGTGGGGTACGTGTCCGAGCGCGAGTCCTCGTCGAGCAGCAGCGCGTCGCACACGACCTTGGACTTCGAGCCGTGCGCGCCCTTCGCCACCTCGAGGAGGCCGCGGTAGCTGGAGCGCCCGCCGTCCTTGGAGATGGACTTGGCGAAGATGTTGGACGTGGTGTTGGGGGCGGCGTGCACGATCTTTCCGCCGGCGTCCTGGTGCTGGCCCTTGCCGGCGAAGGCGATCGAGAGGATCTCGCCGTGGGCGCGCTCGCCGGTGAGGTAGACGCTCGGGTACTTCATCGTGAGCTTGGACCCGAGGTTGCAGTCGACCCATTCGACGGTCGCGTCGCGCTCGGCGACGGCCCGCTTGGTGACGAGGTTGAAGACGTTCTGCGACCAGTTCTGCACGGTCGTGTAGCGGATGCGCGCGCCGGGCTTGGCGATCAGCTCGACGACGGCGGAGTGCAGCGAGTCGCTGGAGTACGTCGGCGCGGTGCAGCCCTCGACGTAGTGCACGTAGCTGCCTTCGTCGGCGATGATGATCGTCCGCTCGAACTGGCCCATGTTCTCGGTGTTGATGCGGAAGTAGGCCTGCAGCGGCATCTCGACGTGGACGCCGGGCGGGACGTAGACGAACGAGCCGCCGGACCACACGGCGCTGTTCAGCGCGGCGAGCTTGTTGTCGTTGGGCGGGATGATCGTCCCGATGTGCTCCTTGACGAGGTCCTCGTGCTCGCGCAGCGCGGTGTCCATGTCGAGGAAGATCACGCCCTGCGCCTCGAGGTCCTTGTTGA
>DAIPYF010000001.1:37644-42457 GCA_036782855.1 Solirubrobacteraceae bacterium | reverse complement strand
GTCAAGTCCTGCGCCGTCTCGCCCTTGAGCCGCCCGCCGAGCCGCTGCCCCGGCAACTTCCCGCGAACGCCCGTCGCCTTCGTCGCCTCGTTCACCGCCGCGAGCGTCTCCGCGCGCACCAGCCGCTCCACAGCGTTCGCCCGCGACGCCTCATGGTTCGCGCGCTTCTTCCCGAACCGAGCCATCTCCGAGGCCGTCGGCCGCAACACCGGCACACGACGCCCGCGCTCCACCACCGTCACTACGCGCCCGCGATGATCGCGCAGAACCTCACGCGGGCGATCCTTCGCCACCTGCACGCCCTTACGGATCGAATCCATCGAGTACGACCGCTGACGGTACGCGCCGCCGCGGACCGCCGCAGCGTCCGACGTCAGCGCGATCGGAGGACGAACCGGCGAACCCGCCCGCGCCAGCGCCCCGCGAAGGCCCGACGCCGCCACGTTCGACCCAGCGCCACGAGACACCGCGCCAGCAGTCCGGCCAGCGATCCCCGCCGCCGCCGCCGCGTCCAGCACCGCGAACACCGGATGCGCCTTCGCCGCACTCCCCGCCTCCTCGAACTTGCCCTGCGCCAGCAGCACCGGAACCGACGTCTTCGCGCCCTCATACAACGCGGACGCCAAAGCGCCAGCGCGCCGCCCCGCCTGCTCCGTATCCCCGCGCCGCAACGAATCCAGCGCGCCCGCCACCTGCACCCCGCCGATGAACGGCGCCGTCCCCAACGCCGCCACATCACCCAGCGCGTTCCTCACGATCTGCCGCGGCCCGAGATCCCCGCGATCCAGCGTCGTCGCAGCCGCCAACGTCCGCCCGAGCTTCGTCACGTTCACCGACGCCGGACCGACCCCAACCTTCTGATCGGCCTTCCCCGCCCGCACCGTGTCCCGCGCCGCGCGCTCCAGCCCGCGCGCCTCCGCCTCCGCGCGCTGCCCCGCCGACAGGCCACTCAGCTTCACGTTCGCCAACGCCCGCGGAGTCGCGGTCGGATTCGCCTGCAACAGCCCCGAGAGGATCCGCTGCCTGCGCGCATCCGCACCCTGCACCCTGCCCGCCTGCTGCAACGCGCGCCCCGGCGCCGTCCCCGTAGACGCCAGCGCGATCCGATCACCAGCCGACAGACCAGCCGCGGTCGCACCCCGCGCCGTCCGCGACAGGATCAGCCGCCGCCGCGCCGCCTCCTCACGCCCCGCCGCGCGAGTCGCCCGCGCACGCTCCGCCGGAGACGCCTGCGCCCACAACCTCCGCGCCCGCGCCGACTCAGCCGCCGACAGCCGCGGCGGACCAGCCACCGGCGCCAGCCGCGCCTTGACCCCCGGCAACTTCGCGAGCTCGCGGCCCTGCCGCTTCTCCGCACCACGACGCCGACCAGCGCCCGGAGTCTCGAGCCGCGGCACCGCCGTCGAGAACACCCGCTTCGACGGCTTCGGAGACGTCGCCCGCCCGTTGCTGTACCCAGCACCCGGCGCTAGCACCCCGACCGGCCGCGACTGACGCGGCTTTGGCTTCGGCTTGCTCCGCGTGCCCGCCCCAGGACCGCTATTCGAGCCCTCACCGGGACGACGCGCCATCAGCGCCTACCCGAACGCGTTCTTCGGAATGTTCGCCCCGCCGGTCTGGATCCCGCCGCCAGCCTTCCGCGTGGGCCGGTACGTCTTGAACGACCCAGGGTCCTTCTTGCCGACCTTGAGGAACGCGGCCACCACGCGGCGCGCCATCTCCGCGCTCATGCCAGGGTTCCCCGCGCGGATTCCCGCCTCCACCGTCGCGCGATTCGCCTTCACGTACGCCGCGTCCACCGGCTTGTCGATCACCTTCTTCGGGTCCTTCGGATCCGGGACCTCGTACGTCGACACGGCCAGCTTCGACACGGCCGTCACGAACTTGGCTTGCAGCTTGCCTTCCGGCCCCTTCTTCGGCTTCGAGTCCTTGTTGCGCTCACGCTCCCTCGCGGCTTCCCGCGACGCCGCCTGCCGATCCTCCTGCTGCGACGCGGTGAACCGCTGCGAGCGCGCCTGCTTCGCGTTCTCGTGCGCGATCTTGCGATCCGCCTCCGCGAACTCCCCGAGCCGCTGCGCCTCGTAGTCGCCCTTCTGCGCGGCCACATCAGCCTGCGCCGCACCGATCCGGTCCTTCGCCGCCACGTACTGATTGCGGACGTTCTGCACCTGAAACGCCTCGCCCGCCGTCGCACGATTCTGCTGCTGCACGAGATCCGTGATCGCGCCCGTCCGAAGCTCCCCGAGCCGCGTATCCGCGCCCGTGCGCTCCACCGCACCAGCCTTCGCGTACGGAGAATCCGCGGGCAACTCCGGCGCCACGCCACGCAGCCGCTCCGCAAGCCCCTGCTGATCCTGCGTCGTCTTCGTGATCTGCGGGATCGCGGACCGCGCCGCCTGCCGCACCGTCTCCGCCACCGAACGCGCCGTCGCCTCCCCCTGCTCCAGCGCCGCAGCCGCGTCACGCAACTGCTGCGCGAGCTTCGCCTCCGCCGGCCGGAACTTGAGCCGCGACTCCGCCGCGATCTGCCGCTGCCTGCGCGTCTTCGTGGTCGAGCTCGCCATCGTCTACCTCGGTCGCGTGGACACGATCTGCCCGTTCGGAAGCATGAACCTCGTCGTCTTGCCCTTGAGCACACGATACGACGTGCCGCCAGCGGACTTGAACTCGTTCGCGGGTCGCACCGGCGCGCGATACAGGCCCGCGTTCGACGCACCGAACGCCCGCTGCTGCTCCGAGTCGATCCCGAACTGCGTGAACTCCCGCTGCGCGCGAGGCACCTGCACCTGATTGCGGTCCTCCACGCCCCGGTCGTAGCCGAGCGTCGCGTTCCCGACCCGATCCTCCGCGGACTTGATGATCCGCCGGTCCGACTCCCCGAGGCTCCCCAGCGTCCGCGCGAGCGACGTGTCGAGCCCCGACTGCTCGCGGCCCTGATTCGCCGTCCGCTTGAGCAGAGCGTCCGCGAGCGCCCCGCCGCCTACCGCGCCCGCCTGCTGCGCCTGCTGCCCCTGCGAGCGCGCGAGATTCCCGTACTGGCGCCCGAGGTTCGCCGTCGCGGTCCCGTGGTCCTCCGCGGCGCGCGTCCGGTCGCGCATGTTGTCCGACAGCGACCACGCCTTCTGCTGCCCGATGCCCGACTGTTCGTCCGCGCCGACCGCGAGCGACAGATCGTTCGCCCCCCGCGTGTTCTCGCGCTCCACGTCCTGCCGCAGATCCCCAAGCCCCCGAGCCGCCGCCGCGTAGTTCGCGTCGATCGTCGGGTCATACGAACCGGGCGGCGGAGAAGCCGACTGCCACGGCACGAACCCCGGCACCTTCGCGGCCGTCGGCTTCCAGCCGGACGTACGCAGAACCTTGCGGAGAGTCTTCGCCACGCGCGGGATGATCCCGCTCGCAGCGGACGGTTAGCCCACGGCCACCCAGTAGAACACGCGATCCTCCGTCGTCACCGTGTTGCACAACGCCGTCGCGGTGAACGAATCCGCCGTCAGCGTCGACACCGCCGCCGTGAACGACCCCGCCGTGCTCGTCATCACGACCGCGACCGGCACCCGCCCAAGCTCATGCGCCACGACCACCGGAGTCGGAGACGACGACGCGACGAACGACAACGTGACCTCGCCCGCCGACAACACCAGCGGATCCCCCGACCCCGACCGCACCAGCGCCGTCGCGAGCAGCCCCGATAGCCGCGGATCCGTGCGGTCCTGCACGAACCGCTCGAGCGTCCCCTCGTCCCAATCGGCGATGCTCACGACGCGGCTTCGTACGTGACGGTTCCGCTGATGACGTCGCCGGAGGCAAGGGTCACGGATGGCGACGCGCCGACCGACGCGAACGACGCCACGTCGGAGTCGATCAGGTGCAGCGTCGTCGTGGACGCTAGATGCCACGCGCCGACGTACATGCTGGGGCCGGACGCATCGTAGATGTAGCCCGTTCCCGCCGCGAACACGTTGCCAGCGCGAGCCGCGACCGGGAGCGACAACGCGATGGCGTTCCCGTACGTCCCCGCCCCGGTCACGTCCAGCCGGAACGACCACATGATCGTCCGCCCGAGCCGCACGTACCGCGAGTGCGTGACCGTCGCAGCGACCGTCCCCGACTGCGTGACCGTCGGCGTGGAAGCCGTCCACGCCTCCGATGCCAACACCGCCGCGTCCAGTCCTCCCGCCGACAGCGCCGCGTACAGCGCGGCGAACCGCGCGTCCACCTGCTCCGCATCCGCCGTCGAGCCGTTCGTGAAGTTGTACGGGTCCGTGGGAAGCGTCATCAGCTAGTAATCCTTCCGGCTCTGCCGGACAGCCACGTCGATCGACCGCAGCGAACACGACGCCGCGGCACCCACCGTCTCCAGCCGGAACCGCACGAACTCCGACTTGCGATTCACGACCCACGTCCACGGAGCGCGAATGTCCGCCTCCGGCGCAAGCCCGCCGAGCGTCTCGAACAGGTCGAGCGACGAGTCGCCCCACGCGTCCGTCCCCCACACCATCGTCCCCCACAGGGATTGCGTCGTCGCGGTCGCGCGGCCCGTGCTCACATACGCGCGGATCGTGGGGTTGTCCGCCGCCGCGTCCACGAGCTCGTAGCGCGCCCGCAGCTTGCGCGCGAGGTTGCGATTCAGCGCGCCCGACAAGGACGTGCGGTAGTCGCGCGTCTCCACGATCAGCGCGTGCGTCGTCGCGTCCGCATCGTTCTTCACCGCCGCCGCGGGCTCGAACATGCCCGACAAGTCCAGCACCCGCCGATCGGTTCCCGCGCCCAGCAACGCCGGCGACCGCTGCGACCCATGCGCCACGCGCGTCGC
>DAIPYF010000001.1:16681-37544 GCA_036782855.1 Solirubrobacteraceae bacterium | reverse complement strand
GATCCCCGCCGCACCCCACGCGATCAGGTCCGGGCTCACCTGCTCGAGCCGCTGCTGAATATTCCCCGACGGATCCGTCAGGTCCAGCGCGAGGTTCGACAGCATGTAGAGGCCCGCCGTCGAGAACAGCAACGCGCGGTCCCGCACCGTCGCGACCGCGATTCCCCGCCCGCCACCAGGGATCTTCCAGTAGTCGTTCGCGGAGAACACCTGCGGGCACAAGCGGCCCGTCGTCGCGTCCACCCCGTTCGAGAAGTACGCCTTCTCGTTCTCGAACGTCAGCAGCCGCCCGCCGGCCTGCCCGTAGATCGACGCCGAGCGCCCGCCCCTGCCGCTCACCGTCTCGATCGCCTTCGCCGTGTACGTCTGCCCCGACCCCGCGGTCCCCAAGTAGGGCTCCGTCAACGTCAGCGACGTGGTGGAGTCCACCGACGCGACGACGTAGAAGCGGCTCGTGTCGCCCGACAGCGCCAGGATCGACCCGGCGTCAATGTCCGTCCCCACGTCCCACGACGTGCTCGAGCCCGTCACCGTCGTGGACCCCACGACCGTCGTGATCGTCCCCGTCGAGTACGGACCCGTCAGTCGCGACCCCGCGTACAGCTTGCCGCCGCCGATCCACAGGAAGTCGCCCAGCTGCGCCATCGGCACCGGCTCCGTCAGCCCGCCACCGCCGATGCTCGTCGGCGTCACGTCGTCCGCCGCGAGCACCCCGAAGGCCGCAGGGGTCGCGAACAGCGTCCGAGCGCCCACAGCGGGCAGGAAACCGTCCCACAGGGCACGCAGAGCCGTGGACGAGAACACCGCGTTCGACTTGTACGCCGATCCGCCGCGGCGGTAGACCGACCCGTCGTCATCGAGCAGCCCATCCACGATCCGGTACGCGCCCGTCCGCGGGATCAGATGCCGCGCGACCGACAGGACCGACCCGGCCGAGAAATCGTCCTGCGAGATCTGCGGCAGAGCCACGGCAGCCCCCTAGAAGTGAACGCTCGCGACGCGCCCCTGAATCGGCCCGCGGCCGACACGCTTGCGCCGGCGCATCCCCAGCCGCCCGATCGCATCCTTGAACCGCGCCTCGTACGGCGCCGCCTCATCCTCCCGAGAGTCATCGCGGCGCAAGCCCATCGCGATAGCCCCGTCCACGATGTACTCGTGGAAGTCCGTCGGCAGGCGCGGCGACGTGTTGTCCGACAGCGACAACGGCGGCGGCGCCACGATGCACAGCGCCGAAATGTCGAGCGCAGCCTCCGTCGGCACCGGGTACAGCTTTACCTTCTCCGTGCCCGCGTCCGCCGTCTCCTCACTCCACGTCTCCGCGAACGCGCCGATCATGCCGCCCTCCAGCCGCGCGGTCCCCGCCGACAACGCCCACAGATCCTCCAGCTTCACCGGAGTCCACGGCCGCGACGCGCCCACGCTCAGAGCGATCACGCGCGTCACCGAATCCGGCAGCGCGTACTCGTCCTGATCGACCACCGTCGGCCCGAGCTCGCGGATCGCCTGCGTGTACCCCGACTCCGCGCACATCTCCTGATAGCGCGCCTCCAGCCACGAGAGAGCGACGGCCTGCGACGTAGCGGACGACGTGGAGTCGAACCCGCCCTGCGTCAGCACAGCCGTCACCATCTCAGTCGGAAGCACCTAGACCCCCACGTCCAGCCCGTGCAGCCGGCGCAGCGACGACTCGCCCGCACCGATCACGTCGCCGCGGTTGTGCCCGCCCTCCGCGCGCTCCGCCTCGAGGATCTCCTCGATCGCCTTCACGTCAAGGTCGATCGTCGCCTGCATGATCCGGTCGAGCACCGGCGCCGAGTCCGGAGCGCGCCCCGGCTCCATGCCGACACGGAAGAACTCGAGGTTGAACGAGTCGCGGGCCATCAGGAACTCCACGACCGCCGGATCCCGCGTCTCGAACGTGCCGTTCGGCTTGAACTCCGCGACCTTGCCCGCCGAGTCGCCCGTGTGAACGCCCACCGCGTCGAACTGCGGACGCTTCGGATCCAGCACCACGCGGAAGCCGACGCCCCGCGAACGGAACAGCACCGGGAACGCGAGCAGGCCGTCCTCACCGATCTCATCACCGTGCTCCGTCACCTGCGGCTCCTGCACCGATGCCTCCATGTCTGCCTCCCACGTCGAAGTGTCGAATCCCCGCGAGGGTACGACCAGCACCGGACGCAGAACGGCCCGCCAGGGGGGACAAGCGGGCCGTTCCGCGAACAGGAGGGACCGACGCATCGTGCGCCGGCCCCGAACCCTACACCAGCAGGCGTCAGCCCCTGATGCCGATGATCTTCCCGTGGCGCTTCTCGAGGCCGAACTCGAGGCCGCACTCCGTGCGGTACTCGTCCTTGCGGCCGTCGACGTCGTTCGCCTGGATCTCCTTGTGGATCGCCGTGTCCCGCGAGCCGCGCTTGTTCTCGAGGTAGCGGTACTTGCACGCGTTCGGATCCACGACCCACATCTGCTCGCCGAGGGTCGAGCCCTCGAGCAGCCAGTGGGTCACGATGTTCAGGGTGCCGTGCGGCGACACCAGCTGCGCGAGCCTGATCCCGAACGTCTTCTCCGACTGCATGATCTGGACCTTGCCGCGAGCGAACGCGTTCACCACGTCGATCGGGAGCGCCGCCGACAGCACGAGCTTCTCCTTCGGTCCGTACCGGAAGCACGGCCGGATGCCCGCGTAGAGCTCCGCCTCCGTCATCGTCCCGCCGACGTCCGTGACGTTGGTGGTGACGAAGTGGTTGAACCCGCCCGTCGTGCGCCGAGCCTGCCCGGACGACGTGTCCTCCGACGGCTTGCCGACGAGGAACTGATACTCGAGGGACTTCTTGTGCTCGATGCCCTTCTTGAGCGCCTGCTCGTCCCAGTCGTCCGTGCCCTCGTGCTCCGTGGCGAGCTCCGTGCCCGTCGCGTCCCACTCGTCGCGGAAGATCTGCGTGTAGTTGTAGACCGTGACCGCGTTGCGGGTCGTGGCCGGCTTGGACGCGTCGCCTTCCGGCTGCGCCGTGGACACGATGAGGAGCTCCTCACCGTTGTTCATCGCGACGCCCGTGCCGCCGTTGCCGAGGCCGCGGACGATCGTGAGCGTGTCCGTCGACACCGAAGCGACGCGGAACAGCTCGCCGGTGCGCGGGACGTAGACGATGTGCTGCGCCTTGAAGTAGGCGCCCTGCCCGGTCGTGACCGTCACCGTGGTGTCGGACGTGTTCCGGGTCTGCGTGGTCGCGGAGAAGCGAGGGTCGAGCTCGTCCTCCAGCCACTTGAACTGCGGGTTGACCGTCTTCTTCTTCGAGATGTTCTTCGTGAAGACGGTGAGCGGTGCCGCGTCGGGCTCCAGCAGCAGGATCTCGGACGCCATGTCGACGCGCCGCTGATCGCTGTTGATGGTGGTGGTCCCGCGCTGCCCGGTCACAAGAGTGCCAGGTGCCATGAGATGTGCTCCTCAGAGATGAGTGTCGATGTAGTTGACCCGCGAACTATCCGCCGACCGAGAACCGGCGTGCCGCCAGCCCCGCGATCCGCTTCGCGTCGTCGTTGCCACCGCCAGAGCCATCAGCGGGAGCGGCGCCCCCGCCACGCTCGAGCGTGACCTCCTGCTGCCCGCCCGCGGACTGCTCCGCAGCGGACTTCTTCGTCGCCTCATCAGCGAGGTAGACCATCTCGAGGAACCCCGGCTCGCGTGCGAGCTCCGGGCGCCCGAGAAGCTGCGCCTGCTGCACAGCCTTGTCGATGTACTCGCCCGCCTTCGCGGGATCACCGAGCACCGGGTACTTCGTCTCCAGCGCGTCCGCCTCTGCGTCACGCCGGGACTGCTCCTGTGCCTCAAGGTGCGGCTGCATCGCGGCCTGCACCCCCTGCTGAACCATCTGCTCGAACGCGCGCTGCTGCGCCTCCGGCGTCAGCTGCCCGTCCACGTCGTAGTCCTCGTCACCGAAGACCGCGGCATCGTCCAGGCCCGCGTACGGATCCTCCGAATCGTCGGCCGGCTCCTCGAACCTCTGCTCGAACTGATCGAGCCGACCCGTCACGTCCTGCTGGAACGACTGGAACGCCTCGAACAGACGATCGCCGCCGCCGCCGGTGGCCTGCTCGCCACCGCCGGCCGCGCCAGCGTCCGCCGCCACGTCCGTCGTCGTCTCCACCGCGCCCTGATCCGCTGCCACGTCAGTCATGCCCGTCTCCCACGTCGGATGATCCGGCGCCGACCTCGATCCGCTCACGCTGCCGGTCAGCGACCCGCAGCGCCTTCGTCACGATCTCCGCGCCCTGCCGCAGCCCGTAGAGCACCCCGTTCCCGTGCGCGTACGTCTGCACGTCCGCGAGCGGGCGACTCTCCTGCTGCACCTGCAACTTCGCGCGCTGGACCTCGAGCATCTCCTGATAGACCGCCCAACCGGGCGAGTCGACCAAAGCCCGAAGATCATCCGCGCGGCGCGCGAGATCCTCCGACTCGAGATCCCCGAGAAACTCTGTCAGCGACGGAACCTGCATGGGCGCGAATGTACGCGCGCCAGCGGACGTCTAGACGCGCTAGAGCTCCGACTGCGGCGGGATCAGCGACTTCTTGCGCCGCGGCATCCCGCGCACCGTGCGCTTCTTGGTCATCTTCTTGTCGCGCTGCGCGAGCAGCTGCTTGAGCGTGCCGGAGTCCGGTCGCGGGACCTTCGAGCCCTTCGGGACCGCGATGCTCGCCATCGGCCCCTTCTGGTTCTTCATCGCCTGCGCGAGCACCTTCTGCTGCCCGACCGCGCGGCCGTTGGTCATCGCCTGCGTCTGCGGACCCGGCGCGAGCTTGCGCTGCCCGCGCTTCATCGGCTGGAACCCTCCGGGGCGCGGCATCAGCCGAGCACCACGAGCGGGAGGTTCGCGCCGGCCGTGACCGCGCCCATCGTCGCGCCGACCGCCGGATGCGCCGTGAGCGACGTGTCGGCCGTGCTGCCGCACAGGATCGGGCTCGTCAGGAGGCCCGCCACCGCCGCGTTGCCGACCGAGGCACCCCGCAGCGTCGGAGGAGTCGAAGCGGCAACCACGATCGTCGCGTACACCGCCTTGTCCTGCGCGGGCGTGTAGGGCGACGCGAGCGTCAGCGTCTTCGCCGTGTTCGCCGCCCACGCGGTGTTCGTGTCGTCGTTCGTGATCGCGAGCACCGCCAGCGAGTCGAGATCCACCAGCCCGAACTGCTGCACCGTGCCCGTCCCGAGCGCCGTCGTCGCGGACAGGAACGTGATGGTCGAGACGGTGCGGCCCGCGGGGATGACACACCCGCCGGCGGCGAACAGCGTGCCCGACGCCAGCGCCGACAGGTTGCCCTCCGCCTCCGAGCGGTCGATGTTCGTGTCGACCGAAGCGCCGGGGCTCCAGAGCCGTGCCTTCGCGTCCGCGAACGCGTCGTTCCCGCGGGACGGCACCGTCGTCTTGAAGCCGACGTAGCCGACCGACGTCTTGAAGCACACGTAGTCCGTGTTCTCGAGCAGGCCCGTGATCGTCAGCGACCCGTTCGCGGCGACGACCGCCGTCGTGACCGCCGAGCCCGACGGGGCGCCGAGGTTCGGGTCGCTGCGGTTGCGCTGCGACGCGAGGTAGATGGACACCGTGTCCCCGACCGCGTACTTGTTGTTGACGAGCGTGATGGAGGCCATGCGCGGAAGGATGCTCGCAGCGGCGGACGGACTACTCCGTCACCATGAAGAACAGGCGTTTCGTCGGATACGCGGACGCATAGGCCACGTACTCGCCGGGTGCAAGCGTGAACGACGCGGTGAGATCCGAGGCCACCGTCGTCTCCTGCACGACGGCCCCAGGCCCCGCGTTGAGCTTTGCCGCGACCGGCCCCTTCCACTCCCAGCGCCGGTACGCCCCAATCGTCGTGCCGGGGACCATCCCTTGCGGATGAAGAATCAGCACGTCGGACGCCGCGATCGTGAGCGCCTGCGCCGCATCGGTTTCGGTTGCCGGCGTGAGCGTCAGGTGATCCACGGCGGTGACGACGAGCGCCTGCGCCGCGCCCGTTTCCGTTGCCGGTGTGAGAGTGTGCCGCGACTCGACGCTCAGAGCGCGGGCCGCATCCGTCTCCGTCGCGGGCGTGAGCACCTTCGGATAGACAATCGTCCCGTCGACACCGGACCATTGGCGATAGTAGGTGTACGCCTGCTGCTGATCGAGCGACTCCTCGGAGTACGTGAACCCCACCTGCTGCGAGTCGCCGTAGCTGTACTTGAGGGCGACGGCAGCGGACTTGAGCGGAATCCATGTGGCGGTCGGGGTGTCCAGCTCCACCGAGTCGCTGAAGTTGATCCCGCCGTTGTCGGACTCGCGGTACGTCCAGGTGAACGAGGACCACTCGTTGACCCCGACGATGATGTTGTCGTTCTCGAAGTGCGTCAGCCCCGGACGGTTCCACGAGTTGCCGGCCTCGATGAGAACGGGAGTGCCCCACGTCGCCCCGTCATCCGTCGAGATCGCGTAGTAGTAGTCCGTCGGGACGGAATCCTGCGTGTGCATCACCGCGTAGACGTCGCCGTTGTCGAGGACGGCGCAGCGCGGCTCGACCGTGGAGTACCCGCCGATCGAGCCGATGGTCGACAACGGCGTCCACGTCGCGCCGTCGTCCGTCGACTTCGACCAGCGAAGCGTGTAGTCGCCGCTCGCCGCCACGTCGAAGCCGTAGGCGGACGCGAGCAGGTCCCCGTTCGGCAGCTCAGTGATGTCGCTCGGATAGGCGTACCCGCTCGCGAAATCCCAGTCGATCACAACGCCCGTCGACCACGACGCTCCATCGTCGTCGCTGTAAATGTACTCCGGGTAACGCAGCGCCGCGCCGAAGTCATCGAGAAGCGCGGCG
Source organism: Solirubrobacteraceae bacterium (assembly GCA_036782855.1). GTDB lineage: Bacteria > Actinomycetota > Thermoleophilia > Solirubrobacterales > Solirubrobacteraceae > F1-60-MAGs163. Next base: position 30,697 of record DAIPYF010000001.1, on the reverse strand, counting down.
AGGCGCCCGGACGCGAGGACGGTGATCTCGCCAGCTCGCGATCTCAGGGAACGCGACCTCGCTGCCCCACGTCGCCCCGTTGTCACTGCTGTACTTCCCGACGACGACCGAATCGGGCGAGGCGTGGTAGCTGGCCTTCACCGCGAGACACAGCAGTCGCCCGTCCGAGAGTGCCGCCGTGGCGCCGAAGCCACGGTAGGCGCCGAACGATCCGGGCGCGGCCGTCGGTGAGAACACCGTGACCTTCGGGAGCGCGGGGACGCGCGCCGGGACCCCCCCGACATACCACTTCGCGACCTTCGTGCCGCTGTACTCCGCGACCCACACGGCCTCATTCGCGATGTCAGCGAACACGCCCCAGGCGTTCGCTGACGCGGTCGCGAGCGCCGTATCGAGGGTGATCGTGCCGCCACCGGCGGGCATCGAGTAGAGGTTGTTGTAGCTCGGGTTGTAGCCAGCGGTGTAGATCCGGCCGGCTGGCCCGACGCAGATGCCCGTGATCTGCGAACTCGCGTGGACGGTGTAGCCGGTGAACGTCTGCGTCCCGCCGTTCGTGACCCGGTAGATCTTCCCGACGCCCTGCGCGGCGACGTACAGGTAGGTGCCGTCCCAGCAGATCCCCGAGGGGTCCGAGCTGCTGTCCGGGCACGCCGTCGTCGTGAACGTCCCGCCGGTCGTGCATCGCACGACCGCACCGGTCGTGGAGTACGTTCGGTTCGTGATGAACAGGTCCGTGCCATCCGACACGATCGACCGCAAGCTGCCCGACGCGACTGAGTAGGTCGCCGTCGTGGACCCATCCGCTGGGTTCACCTTCCGCACGCTCACGCCGGCGGACGTCACCCACAGGTTGCCGTCCGGGCCCGCGCAGCACCCGTACGCAGCGGTGATCGAATACGCGGTCTGCGTCGGCGTCCCCGAAAACGTCGAGATCTTCACGACCTTCGACGTACCGCCCGAATCACAGGTGTACCAAAGATTCGCGCCGACCACGCAGATGTCCGTCGGGTTCGTCGCACCGCTCGGGCACGCAAACTCGTCCACGGTTCCGCCCGGAGTGACCCGCGCGATCTTGCTGGTGCCGCGCAGACACACCCACATGTTCCCGTCCGGCCCCACGCAGCCGTTGACGGGGGTTGACGACGCCGCGAATGCGTATTCGGTGAGGGTCGGCACGGGCTACCCCGCCCTGGTCAGGACGCCCGGAAGAAGTCGCCGGCGTTCAGCACCACGTCCACCCCGCCCGTCCCCGCGTTCACGAAATCGTGGAACGTCAGCGGGATCAGATCCGCGTCCGTGCCCGACCCCGTATTCGCGTCGTACGCAACCAGCAGGTGCGTCGTCGCAGCGGATGGCGCCGTCCAGATCACTTCGGGAAGGGCCGCGTCCCCACGGTTGTCCGTGTCATTCGGAGAGCGCGCCACGAGATCAGCGTCGGTCAACACCTTGCGCGTCCAACTGCCCGACGTCTGCTCGTTGATCGCAGTCGCCAGCGCGGCCGTCACGGTGTCGGCGTCCTGCGCGTTCGCCTCCGTGTCCCCAGCCGAGCACGGGATCAGAACGATCGCCGCCGTGGACGGATCGTTGTTCTTCACGCGGTCGTAGTACCCCGTGACCGCGCCCTTCGCGATGTTGAACGTGAACGGAATCGCCATGCGAGGCAGAATGCCCGCCTACGCGGACAGACCGTCTAGACGCCGATCAGCCCCGCGGCGGCGCGGGCACCGCCGGCTGCTGCGCCGGATCGCCGCCCTGCTCCGTCGGCACGCCCCCCGTGGGCGCCTCCCCCGGCTGCGGCGGCATCGCGGCACCCTGCACAAGCTGATCGAACACCTGCGGGTCGAGCAGCTGCGCGAGCGCCTGCGGATCCTGCGACGCGGCCTGCTCCAGCGCCATCCGAACCTCCTCGAGCGCGTGAAGCGGCACCTGCGGCTCCTGCGGGCGAATCAGCGAATCGGGGTCCTTGAGGCCCGCCTTGCCGAGCGCCTGCGCCACGAGCTTCGCCTGATCGACCGCGGGGTTCTGGCCAAACATGTTCATCCACGCCATCGCGTCGTCGCGGTCCTGCACCGGATTGTCCGGCTGCATCGAACCGCCGACGACCTCGAGCTCGAACTCGCCCTCAAGATCCCCCGGCTCCGCGGTGTACCACGAGTAGCCGCGATCCGTCTCCCCCGGCTTCGGAGCGCCAGGGAACTCGATCGGCCCCGTGATCTTCTGCTGATTCAGCGCGATCCACTGCTGCGCGGTCGGACCGATGACCTCGTGCTCGAGCCGCAGCACCTTGTTCTGGATCCGCACGTTCGCCGCGGCCTGCACCAGCTGCGTGCCCGTCGCCGTCGCCTGCGCGTTCCCCGCGCCGGCCGTCGCATCGTCAATGCCCGACACGTACTGCATGTCCGACTTGAGCTCGCCCGCCTCGTTATACGAGGACTGCGGAATGTCCTGAATCGGGATCGGGAAGATCAGCGTGCGCGGATCACCGTCGACCGGCCACATCTTCGCGGGACCGAACTCAAAGTCGTTCGGATCGACCATGCCATCCCAATACGCGAACGGCCGCTGGAGCGCGAGCCGCGCGTTGTCACGCCGGGACGTGCGGAGCTCGTTCATCTCCTCGTTCAAGTCCTCGATCGCCTCCGCCTCACCGATGCCGACCATCTCGTGCGGCACCTTCGTCGGGCGGTAGACGTGGAACGGCAGGCACCCATGCCAGTACGGGTTCTCGCCGCGCTGCACCGGCGCCCACGCGTCGAGCACGGTGATGACCTCGCGGCCGTCGTGGTACTCCCAAACCTCGTGGAGCTTCATCGCGTCGGCCTTGTCGCCGCCCGAGCCGAGCCCCGCCGCCGCCATGCGCTCCTTCCAGACCTCATCGCGGTCCGACGGCCCCGTGCCGCTCACAAGCGTCTGGACGTCGATGCCGTCCGGCAGCGTCCACTTCTTCTGCTCGATCATGTCGCGCACGTACTTCTCGTCGCGCCAGGACCGATGGAACGCGTACCGCAGCGTCTCCGACGAATCCGCGAGCGGATCCCACAGGAAGTCGAACGGGTCGAGCGCCTGCGCCATCGGACCGTTGAACTCCACGACGTCGCGCGGCTTGCCCGCGATGTGCGTCGCGGCGCCCATCTGCGGCGCGGTCGCCTCCTCCAGCGTGATCTTCGACCGCGACCGCTTCTCCCACCACGTCTTCTGCGCGCCGAGCCCGTAGATCAGCCCGTCCTTCGCGACGTCCTGCGTGATGAGCGGGTAGCCGATCTTCTGCTGCTGGACCTCCAGCAAGGTTCGGTGCCGATCCGCGTTGTCCTCCCACCGGCGCTCGCGCGGCTTCACGATCATCGTCGGATTCTGCGAGAGCATCCGCGGCAACGTCGTCTCGATCGTCGCGAACACGTACGGGATGAACATGAGCTCACCGAACTGCCGCTGCGCGCCCCGCCACACGTCGTCCTGATCGTTCCGCGTGCGCGCCGTCACCCGGTCACGCTTGAACGCCGTGTAGCTGCGGTAGAGCCGGTAGAAGTGCTCGAACCGCGGGCGGTGAAGATCGTGCTGCTTCTTCGCTTCGTGCCACCGCTTGCAGACCGACTCCACAAGGTCGCGGTCCTCCGGCGTCAGGTTGTCCTTCGAGCTCACGCGGGCTCACCGGCCGCGACGATCGACGCCTCGTCCGGCTCCGTCGACAGCAGAAGGTCCGCGTCGTCCGCCCACTCGTCCGCCTCGAGCGCGGGCTCACCGGCGGGGGCCCGCGCGTGCTGATGGGGCTCGTCGCCGCGCGGCAGCCGCTCCAGCGGCGCGAACGCCTTCCACTCCACGATCACGCCGACCGTCTCGCCCAGCAGCACACCGGGCGGACCGCCGGGGATCTCCACGCGCTTCGACGTCACCGCGAGCATCCCGCCCACCGTGTCGAGCGTCGCGAGCAGATCGACTAGCAGCTGCTCCGCGCGCTCGCGGTAGTGGTAGACGTTGCCGTCCTCATCCACTTGGTTCTCGATGATGAACGTCCTGCTGGCCCCGCTGCTCACGATCTCACGCCTCTCAGGTGGTTTCCACGACCGCGGGCGATGATGCCCGCCAGAGCGGTCAGAACGCGCTCATGCGGCCGTCGAGGATCGCCTTCTTGTTCGCCTCCACCCACTCCGCGTACTCCGTGTCCCACGGCTTGAGGATCGACGGGTGCAGCCGCTCGTGCTCCTCGTGGATCACCTGCTCGTGCTCCGCGGCGCACTTCCTGATGTGCTCGATCTTGTTGCGCTCGTCCTCGCCCTCGAAGAACGGGTGCAGGCAGAGCTCGCCGTTGCCGACCGGGACCGTGCAGACCGACGCGGGCTTCACCCCGAACGTCTTCTTGCCGATCTCCGAGACGATCGCGACCTCGCGCTCCGGATCCTCAAGGTCCGCCTCGCGTTGGTCGTACCCCGTGCCGGGGAGAATCAGCTTGCGGCGGTTCTTGTCGCGCTCGTCGCTCATCGGTACGCCCAGCCGTCGACACGCCGGCGCATGAAGAACGCGCGGATCCGAACCGACGCGCGGTCACGCTCCGACCCCACCTGCACGTCGTAGCGTCGCCCGCCCCACAGCACCAGCCGACCGCGGTAGCGCCGCCTGCGCGCCTTGTCGATCAGTCCCATGCGCCAACCTTACGCCGCGTCGATGACGACCTCTTGCGCTCCACCGGGTCCCGCGGGATCGGAGACGACTGCGCGACCACCTGCGCGATCATCCACGCCATCAGCGCATCCGACAGCTTCCCCGGCTCCGGCTGCGACCGGCCGCGCCTGTCCCGCACGTACGAGAGCATCTGCTGCGCCACGAGCCGCGAGACGATCCCGTCCGTCCCCTCCCGCAAGAGCTCCACGCCGCGGGCTTCCATCATCGGCTTTGTCCGCGCGTCCGTCGAGAACCCCAGCCGGTCCACCGGATCGGACATGCGCTCCGCCGGATCCTCCCGCCGGAACACGCGCGGATAGTGGTACTTGCGGCCGAGCCCGTTCGCGACCGGGATCCCCCAACCGCCCGTGATCTCCGGCGCCAGGATCGCGCGGTTGAAGAACAGGCCCGCGAGCACCGCCTCGTGCGTCAGCACGTCCACGTCCGCCTGCGAGTCGTACAGCGCCACCATCCGCAGCGACCGATGGTCGATCATCACGATCGCGTGCCGCGCGAGCGCGCCCTCGTTCTCCTCGCCGCTCATCACGTCGATGCCCGCCACGTAGCGGCCCGCCGGCGTCGGCCTGCCCCTCTCGTCCTCGCCCTCCGGCGTCGGGCGCTGCCACAGCAGCCAATGCGCGGGCACATCGTCCTCGAGCTTGCGCTTCGGCACCCACTCCACCGCCAACGGAAGCTCGAGCGTCTCCCCGCGCGGCAACCGAACCGTCCGGAACTTCGTGGCCTTGAACGCCCCGCGAGCAGGACCGGGATGCTCCGCCGTCGGCATCACCGGATCGGTCCGCTCGCAGCGGCGCAGCACCGGCGACACGAGCTTCGCGGGGAACACCCGCCTGCCGGACGACAGGAACGCCTCCTCCGCCGTGGACGGGTACTCCTGATGGAACTGATCCACGTCCCCGTTGCACTTCGCGGGGATCGCCCAGCGCCGCCACTTGAGGCACTCCAGCGTCACGCGACGCACGTCCTTCTCCGACGCTCGCGGCCAGCCCCACTCCGCCTCCCACTCGCGGATCTTCTCCGGGATCAGCTTCGCGAGCTCCGGCTCATCGTCCCCGTACTTCCCCGTGCCGATCGACGCCTCGAACTGCTGCATCTCCGCCTTCGACCCGAACGCCAGCCGGTAGGACGGCTCCTCGAACCACGGCGTGAAGATCGCCAGATACCCCGACTCGCCCGCGACCGCCGCGTCCCAATCGTCCTTGAAGTGATTGTGCCCGTTCGCGGTCGACTCCTCGAGGATCATCGAATCCGGATCGTCCGGCACCGCGTTCTTGAGCGCCAGCTTCGTCGCCGCGCCACGCTCGCCCTTCCAATGCGCGACCTCGGAGAGATGAAGCGTGCGGATCGTCATGCCGCGACCAGCGTCGACCTCCGTCGCGGTCGAAACCTCCACCGTCGAGTCGAGCCCGAAGTCGCCCGCCAGCCGCAGGTGCCCCGCCGGCTGCCCGAACTCCATCATCTTCTCGCCGCGGCCGTTGCGCTGCGCGCTGATCTCCGGCCGGATCTCCAGCGGCAACTTCGACCACATGAACCGGCCGATCCCGAAGATCTCCCCGACCGCCTTCGTCCCCTGCGCCACCACCAGCGCGTAGTGATGCGGGGTCAGCGTCGCGCGCTGGATCACCAAGCCCTGCGCCTGCGTCGAGAACCCCACCTTGCGGGCCTTCACGATGATCGCCCGCATCGGCAACCCCGCCGCCCGCTGCGCCATCAGCCCGCGCGCCATCCGCAGCTGCGGCGCCTTGAGCTCGAACGGGACCTCCTCCCCGTTCGCCGCCACGATCCGCAAAGCCCGCGGCGGGTACGCCTCGAAGTCCTCCCGCAGCCGATCCGCCGTCGCCATGCCCCTACGCGACGCCGGTACGCGCGAGCCGCTCCGGGGTCAGGCCAGCGGCCATCAGGTCGTCGTACAGCACCGCGGCGAGCTCCGCTGCGCCCAGCGCGTTCGGATGGATGCCGTCCGACTGGAAGCGCCCGCCCGAGCTCATCACCGCGTCGAACCCGGTCACGAACCGCACGCGCCCGTCCGCGTACTCCGCCGCGACCTCCTCGCACGCCGCGTTGCACGCGTCGACCGCAGCAGCGTTCATCGGCGTGGCGGTCAGCCAGAAGTCCGAGTACGTCTCCGGGTAGTACATCTCCGCCAGCTGGATGACCGGCGGCTCCTGCGACTCGATCTGCCAGTAGTCGAACCACGCCGCCTGCCACGTCCCCGACGCGACGAACGTCAGCAGGATCGTGTTCTCGCCCGCCGCGAGCTCCGACGCCGGAATCCTGATCTGCCACGGCTGCCACTCCGGGTTGTTCCCGGCGGGACCGTCGATCAGCGCCGCCACGTCCAGGTCGTACGCCGCCTTGCGCGTGCCGTTGATCGTGACCTCGACCTCGAAGTTCTTGCCGCCGACGACCCAAATCCCGCCGACGTCGATCGGCAGCCCGCCGGGGTACCACGACGGCACGCTGATCGTCGCGGTGCCGCCGGCCGTGGCGAACTGATGCACCGACCCCGACCGCGAGAAGTTCGTCGCGGAGATCGTGGACCCCGTGCCGCCCGAGTACGCGATCGTCGCGTCATCGTATGCGTAGGCCGCGCCGCACCGCAGGACGTTGAGCGTCGCGCGCAGCAGCGGCTTGAACTTGGCCGCGAAGTTCTCGGCGCCCGTGATCGCCATGTCTCCGTAGGCGTGCATCAGCACCGCCACCTGCAACGGAGACAGCAGCGGCGTGGACGTCTTCGCCATCGTGGACCACTTCAACGCCTTGAAGATCCCCGTCCAGCCGCCCGACGTGCTCCACGGCACCGTCGGGACACCCGTCGTGCTGTTCGTGGAGTTGTCGATCTGCAGACCGGCCGACCCCTTGCCGATGTTGTTCTCCGACGCGCCCAGCAGCGAGCAGAGCTTGGTGCTCATCCGGTTCGCGGCCATCGCGCCCGTCGTGTCGCCCGGCCCGCCCTCGATGACGGAGTGCCCGGAGAACAGGACCCCCGCGACCTTCGGCGCCGCGGCCACCGCCGCGTCCTCCACCAAGAACCGCGAGTAGCGGTCCGCCCCGCCGACCACCGCGTGCGCCACATACGCACCCGGCGCCAAGCTGAACGTCACCGCCAGCGACGAATCGACCGTCGCGGTCGCAACCGCCGTCCCCGCAGGCTGCCCGTCCAGCGGCCTCGAGCTCGCCGGATACACGCTCACCGTCGTCCCCGCAGGGAACACCCCGCCACGCAACACCGTGCTCATCGCCTACTCCTCCACTCGAAGATGCGACCGCGTGAGCCGCCGAACCTGCCACCGCCACGGACCACGACCCGCCTGCTCGTCGTCACTTCTTCGCCGCAGCCGGCTTGCGCGCCGCCTTCGGGGACTCCACGCGGTCGATGACGTCCCCACCGGGACCCACCACCGTCACGCCCCCACCAGCCTTGCCGACCGCCACGACCGCGAGCTCGCCCTCCGCGCCCACATCGAACGCGACCTCGCCGCCCTGCTCATCGCGAGCCACGTACCCGCCGGCCCCCAGGAACCGGAAGCCCAGGTCCGACCCGTCGACCGGAGCGTTCACCTGCGAGATCAGATCGACCCCGCCACGAAACACCCTCACAGCCCCACCAGCAGCAACAGACACGACCGCCTCCTCAGTAGATGACCCGCCCATCATGCCCCGCGGACCGGACCTACGGCCGGAACCGCTCCAACGCCGGCGACCGCCCCAACGGAGCAAGCCCAGCCCGCACCCGCCGCTGATCCGCCTCATCCAACCCAGGACCCGCCACCAGCCGCGCAGCAGGCACCGCCTGAGCCGACGGCGGCGCGTACTCAGGCACAACCCCGCCGAGCGCCCCCTCCATCACCCGCTTCACGAACCCGCCACGCGTCTCCCGACCCCTCGCAAGGTCGATCATCCGCAGCCAGTCCTCAGAAACCCGCATCTCGAACCGCCCGGAAGCCATTCTCGGAGTGTACGGACACCCACCGACGGAAGTGGTGTACGGATAGGGGGAATCGACGCACACGCATGGGAGGGAGCCCATACGCAGCGGGTCCCATAAACGCGGCCGTCAGGGGGTGCCGGGGGGTGCGGCCCGAGCCCGCATGAACACGGGCGATCCGCCGATGCGCGCCCGTATACCTTCCCCCGTGCAAAGGTCCCCCCATCCGTCTAGACGCCCCATTCCCGCAGGGGATAGAGCCCGCCCACGTAGGCCCGATGCTACCCGCAGGCAGGGGCGCAGCTGCTAGGCCCGGAGACGCCGGGAATCCGTCACGCGCGGGGAAGCCGGACCTCCCGCACCCTCCCCCTTCCTCCCGTCCCGCCCGATCCTCCCCACCTTGCGCGCCGTGGCAGCGCGACCGTTCCCGTTCCCCTTGTCCTGCTAGTGGGTTCTCCTGCCGCGGGCCTATCCCGTCTAGACGATCGGTCGCGGGCTCGCCGGCGCTGCTCCGGTGATCTCCGCCGCGAGTGTCCCCGCGTTGTCCCCCGTGGTCGTCTCCCCCGGCGCGGGCTCATCCGGCCGCGGATCCGGTAGCCCTGCCTCCCGGGATAGCTTCACAAGCTCCCGCAGCATTGCGGCGCATTCGCGGATCTCTCCCGCGGTCGGTTTGTTCTTCGCGCCCCGCTGCGCGCGAACCTCGAGCCGTCGAACCTCACGCTCGCCGACGTCCACAAGTCGCGCGGCGAGGATCGCGCCGGCGTTCCGTCCCCCCGCGGCGATCGTCTCCGCGCGGCGACGCTTTCGACCTTCGCGGGCTACGTAGTCGCGGAAGGTCCCCACGTTGCCGTCGAACGCGTCTAGACGCTTCCCGTCCGGCCCTACCAGCGTGCCCGCGGCCGCGTGCCGCATCGCTTCCGGGACCGATACGCGGCGTGGTCCGTCGAGGCATGTCCAGATCACCGCGGCTATCTGCGCTTCGCTGTAGCGGCGATCTCCGATGCCCATAGCGGGCAATGTAGGCGCGAGTGTGGACGCTGCGCGGGCAGGGATTCGTCTAGACGCGACGTATCCCCTTGACACCGTGACCGATGGTCTGTACCGTCCGTCGCGTCGAGTCATGTACGTACAACGGAAGGACGGAACGATGACCATCGCAGAGACGGAACGCCGACTGAGCACTACTGACGTCGCCAAGATCATCCGCGGCGAGTTGCGCGCGGGATTCCCCGGCGTCAAGTTCAGCGTCCGCAGTAAGTCCTACGCGGGCGGATCGTCCATCGACGTCGGATGGACCGATGGACCGACGACCGGCGAGGTTGACGCCATCGTGAAGCGCTATGAGGGTGCGACCTTCGACGGTATGCGCGACCTCAAGGAGTACCGCGATCCGACGCTGCTCGCCAACCCGGACGGTAGCTACGAACACGTTAGCTACGGCGTGGACTACATCCTCACCCATCGCACGATCGGCACGGAATGGCGCGCTGAGATCGGCGCCATGATCGCGGCGGCGACCGGCGAGCCGTGCAACCTCGCGGACAATCAGTCCCCGAGCTGGAATCACCGCTACGCCGCCGATGCGTTCGGCGGCACGTACAGCGAGGAGGGCGCCCCGCGCATCGTGCCGTTCGGCGGCGGGCACCTGGAGTACGCGGGAACGATCATGCACCGCTACGCGCAGCGGGTTAGCCGCCCGGTGTCCTGATGCTGCGCGGGCTCACCTTCGCCGCGGGGTGTTGGGGTATCGCCGCCGTCGTGCTCGCGTACCCCGTCCATTACTCGCGGGCAGAAACTCGAAACCGGAAGGACGATCACGCATGATTCTTGACCTACTCGCACTCACGAGCGGCGCAACATGCCGCCCGATCGCGCCGCGCGTGCCGCCGTTCTCATGGGTCGCCGCGTGCGCGACGCAATACGGCTGGAGCGACGCGGCATCCCTCGCCGCGGACGCGGGCTATCGCTCGCACTTTCTCGACTATCGGCGCCGCAACCGCTAGCGGGTCTGGCCGCGGCGCTCGTGCCATCCGGTGCGAGCGCGGCGAGCAGACAGCTAACCGGAGACACGAACCGATGACCGATCCATCCCTAACCCTCGCGGGCGCCGCCATCCCCAAAGCGCCGCAGGAGCTCAGTAAGCGCGGCGGGCAACGCAAGTGCGAGTGCTTCGCGTGCGGCGAGTGCGCGGGCTACTTTTCGCGCGCCGCCATCCGGGACGGCCGCTTGCCGCATTGTCATTGCGGCGCCGGCGTGCTCGTGCCATCGGTGCTTGAGGATTGTGCAGAACTAGCGCCCGACTCCCTGCCGCGGCATCCCCTAGCGGCGCTCGAGCAGGAGCGGCAGGAGCGGCGCGCCATCCGCGAGAATCGCTCGCAAGGGCACGTCCATCAATGCCGCGCGTGTTCCAAGTTGATCGCCCATCCCCGCGCGGAATGCTCGTGTGGATTCGACAACGGCGCGGGCGCCTACCGGGAAGGTGCGTCCTACACGCCCACCGCACGCGCGGCCGTCACCGTTCCCCCGCTCGCCCACCTTCGACCTTCGACTCGTGCGGAGCGCGCGCAGTACGAGCGCGACCGTCACGCGGGCGCAGACCTTCCGTTCTAGAAAGGACCGACCGATGACCGAACCATTCGACTGGAACCACGCCCCGGACACCGCGGATACGCGGCCAGTCGCGGAGTGCCCGCGCTGCGGCACGCTCACGATCCGCGAGGAGGGCCACGCGGCGCCGTGCGCGGTCTGCGCCGACACCACGCGGGCCAACCCGCAGGGAACGGCGCCCGAGCCCGCAGAACGGCTTTTTGAGCCCGCGCCAACCCCCATGCCCGGGCAACTCATGGGGCAATGGGACCCCCACCAGTAGGGCACACCGAGCTTTCGACCACCAGCAACCTAGAAGGGACACAACCACGATGACCCCGGACCCCAACACGACGTGCGAGACGTGCGGAACACACACCGGATGGCCGACCACCATCTGCGGCCGATGCGCGACTGACTGGCAGGACGGTGCCGCGGGCAACCGCCGAATCAACATGCGCCGCGCGACGAACGGCCTGCCGCCGCTCCAGCGCTGCGAGCCGAGTACCCGGACCCCGCGCTAGCGGAACGGACGCGAGCGCCGCGGGCCACCACTCGCGGCGCTGGCGCCCGCTCACTACCGAGCAGGGACACAACCACGAGAAGGGAAGAACGATGACCCGCAAGGACTACGAGATCATCGCCGCCGCGGTCGCACGCGCCGCCATCGGCCAGCCGGACCGCCGCGCCGTCGCGCAGGAGCTCGCCAACAGCCTGACCGAGGCGAACCCGCGGTTTGACCGGGCGCGGTTCCTGCGCGCCGCGGGCGCCGGGGACGCCGCCTGATGCCCGGCCTCGTCCGAGCCATCGCGGGCATCGCCGGCGTCCTGTTCGCCGGCGCCGCGATCACCATGACCGCCCCGCTGCCCGCGTTCGTCTTCGCGGGCGCGGGCGCGGCCCTCATCCTCGCCGCCATTGGAAGGAGCCCCAACGCATGACCAGGGACACAACCCCGAGCAGCGCGTTTAGCGTCACCGCACGCTGGCGCGGCGATCACCGCCACTACCGCCTCTCCCCGAACGGTGAGCCGTGCGGACGCTTTCACGCGCTCGTCACGCGCGACCGCGGCGCGGCGCAGCGGTGGGCCGAGAAGGTCGGCACCGACCCCGAGATCCTCAGCGTGCGCGTGATCGACGCCAACACGGGGAGGATCGTCTGATGAGGGACACAGACCCCGACGACCCGCGCTGGATCATCCGCCGCCGCGACAACACGACCACCAACGGGAAGCCGAACCCGCCGCACACCTACGTCACCGGACCGCACATCGGGACGAGTCTCGACCGCGGCATCTACTCCAGCACCGACGACCCGCACGAGGCAAGCACGTTCGCCCGCGCGGATGCAGACCACCTCGTCCGCACCAAGTGGCGCGGCCTGCACCCCGAAGTGCTCCCCGCACCGCCCTACGACCCCGCCGACGACTGATGCGCGGCCCCGACGTCTACGGCCCCGCCGAAGCCTGCCAGCTGCTAGGCATCTCGCGGCAGCGACTCCACGAGCTACGGAAGGGGGACACATTCCCGCCCGAGACGCGGCTCGAGATCGGCGCGGTCTTCGACGGCCCCGCGCTGCGCGCCTACGACAAGGACCGCCGAGCACCCAAGAAGGCCCGCGCAGTCCGCATCCTCGCCAGCTACCGCAAGACCGGCGCCGTCAAGACGACCGCCCGCAACCTCGGCATCAACCATCAGACCGTCCGGCGCGTGCTGCGCGACCTCGGAGAACCCCTCCCCGCCGACCAGGGACACAACCCCGTGCAGCTACCCGTGACGATCCGATAGGGCACACCACGCCCGGAGCAGTCAGAGCGCCCCGTTCACGCGGGGCGTTCTTCGTTCTCCACCCGCGCATCCTGAGCACCGGCCGGCCGACCGCCCACCGCACCACGCCCGTCCACGACACGCAGTCGAAGATCCCGAGCCGAGCCGCGGTCGAACACGGCAGATCCACCGCTCGAGGCAACCCGCCGACCGGCCCGCCACCCGACCCCCAATCCAGCTTCCGCACCACGACCTCGCGGCCCCGATACCGAATCGTCACCGTCGTCCCCGGAGCCAGCCCGCCCATCAGCGTCCCGTAAGGCGCACCGAGCTCCGCAAACCCCGCGCCACCGCACACGTTCCCCCAGGCGCCAGGGCACCCGTTGTAGACCGACGCGCCCGCCGACTGCCACGCCTGCGCGGACGCAGGCCAGCACACCAGGGACACAGCCACCATCAGCGCAAACCGTTTCATCGACACCCCTTCGCCGCTCGTTTCGTAGATCCTCTCAGGTCCGCGGACAGCAATCCCATTACGCGGCCCCAAGTCACTTCGTCTCGCATCCTCATCGCACGGCACCGCGGCGCCTAGCTACACGATGAACACGGTGGCCCCTCTAACGGGCGAAGCGGCGGTTGTTGACGGGGCGGAATGCCTCCCGTTCACCGTCCGCGCGGCGGGTATGCTAACCCGACGCGACCTCAGCAATCGCAAAGGTATCACGGCCCCGGACGGATCGCCCGCCGGGGCCGTTGCCGTTCTAGGTGCGAACGAGATGCTCCGGTCGGAACCGCCCGTCCTTCACCCGCAGGATCTCGTCGCGCTCCTCGTCACGACGCAGCGGGAACACCCATCGGTCCTTCGTCGCCTGCATCGTCTTCCCGCCATCCCACGAGCCGTTGCCCGTAGGCGGCGGGTAGAGCCGCTGCCACGTCGGAGCCCACGTCCAGTTGCACGCCCGGTAGAGCGCCCCCGTATGACCCGCGGACGGGTCGGAGTAGCTCACGACCGTCGTGACGTGCGGCATCTCACGCTTGAGCCACCGGGACACCGCCGCCCAC
>DAIPYF010000001.1:0-16671 GCA_036782855.1 Solirubrobacteraceae bacterium | reverse complement strand
CTGACGCGACCCGCCGTTCGGCGTCCCCACGAGACACCACCGGATCAGCTCGAGCCACCGCTGCTGCGGCAGATGCCGCGACGACGGGTTGGCGAGCACCATCACCCCGTACTCGTCCGACCACGCGAACCCGCGGCGAGCTCGTCCGAGGTAGTGGTGCGCGTCCAGATACGCGGCGACGTCCGCAACCGGGCAGACCGGATCGAGCAGACTCACGGCGCCACCATCGGGAAGCCCTCGAGCAGCGCCTCGCGGATCATCTCGACCGTCAACCCCACGCAAGCGCCCGAGCAGAACACGAACCCGCGACCCACCGTCAGCCACAACACGTCCTGCTCCCACGCCTTCCGGCCCACGTCACACCGCAACGCGCACACCGGGCACTTCCACCGCCAGCCACCATGCTCGAACGACAGAGCCGCGGACGACTCCCCCGCCGGCAGGCAATACGCGTTCAGCGCGGCCGACAACTTCCCGTGCTCGATCGTCGCCCGCCAGCGATCCACGAACCCGTCGAACTTGACCTCGTTCCGGCACACAAGCTCGAGCTCGTCATACCGCTTCCCGTTCTCCGCCACGAACGCATCGAACGCCGCCCCGTCGATCGCGCGCAACACGTCCACCAGGGAATGCCCCGCCTTGAGCCGCGCCTTCACCGCGTTCGCGCGCTCCGTCCCCAACTTCGCGCGGGGATGAGCGCACCGCCTGCGCCAGTAGTCGAACGCCTGCTGGATCTCCGGGGCGAAGTCCGTCCCCACCGCCTTGTCCTCCAGCAGCTTGCGGAGCTCCGTCACCTTGCGTCGCTCAATCCGCAGCGACGCCTCCGCATTCAACAGGTCGACGCCGATCAGGTCGATCCCGCGGGTCAACCGCACGTTCTCAGCCGTCAGCCGCGCGATCGTCTCGTCCGGCGGCTCGAGCGACTCCTGCGCGCTCACGAGTCAAGCTGCGGCAAGAAGACGAACGCGCCCTCCGGCAGCAGCACCGCCGCCTGCGCCCGCGACGCATCCCGAATCTGCTCCACGGTGTAGCCCGCCAGCAACGCATCCGAGAAGCGCCGCTCGAGATCCTCACGCCGGTCCGACCCCGCCTCCGGCACCGCCGTCCCCGTCAGGCCCGCATGGAAGCCCAGCCACGCGGCGAACCCCTCCGGCTCACTCGCATGGTGCCACCGATCACTCGACACGTCCGTCCCCTTCCGATTGACTCGCCGCAGTCTTACTACATGAGCGGACGAACTCCTGCACGTCGTCCCCGCACTCTCCGCGAAACGAGGAACGGCCCGCCTCCGGAGAGACGAGCCGTTCGGGAAGGAGCGGATACGGTGTCGAGTCGAGCCCGCTACGCCGCGAACACTACACGACCAGCGGACGGAATGGTTCCCTACGCAACCATCCTGCTCGCCGCGACCTCGCGGACCGCCACGCACACCCCGATCGCGTCCGCCTCATCATGCGCCGCCGACTGCCGCGGACACTTCTCGCCCTCCGCAGGCTCGAGCCCGTCACCACACGACGAGCAGCCGCGCGGAAGCTCATGCACCCGCCGAGCCCACGACAGGATCGCGGGCTTCGACGCCCGCCCATGCCCCACACTCCGCGCCTTCCACGTCCCCGGCGGCAGCATCTCCACCACGCACTCCGCCGGCGCGACCAGCCCCACCGCCGCCAGCACGATCCCGACCATGTAGAACGACTGCGGATGCACCTTCGACATGCTCGACGCGAACGGCTGCTCCACCCCCACCAGCGACGGCCGCGGATGCGCGGTCAACCACGGCACGAGCGCCTCGAGCGCCAGCTTGAGCCGAACATGCGGCTCGCCCTTCGCCAACTCCAGCAGACCCACAGAAACGCCGCCTCCCGCCTCCGCCTGCACCGCGAGGGCAACGCGTCGCGTGCTCACGTCCAAGCCCCACACAGCGCCCGGAACGCTGCTCCCAGGGTCGAACAGGCGATCCTCGGTCACGACCGCGCGTACTCCCGCTCGAGCCATGCGGACGCCCCGAGATCCGCGGCGAACTCGTGGAGCTCCGGCGGCAGCGCCTCCCACGGGATCTTCAACGTCCGCGAGTGATCCAGCATCCCGTGATGCCCGCCAACCCCAAGCCCGCCGCCGCAGCCCCATACCCACGACCGCGGATCATCCATCGCGTCGCGCATCGTCTTCCACGGAAGGTACGCGCGGTCCGAACCCGCCCCGTGATGCGCGGACCGCCACACCCGCCGGATCTCCTGCCGCGGCAACAGGTGACACCGCACGAGCCTACCCTCGCACGGCACGTCCGGCCGGAACTGCGCGAGCCAACACGTCACCGCCGCACCTGCACGATATGCCCGTTCAACGCCCGCGGCTCCGCGATCAGCCGGATCCCGCCGAACACCACCGTCGTCTCCGCTTCGAGCAACCGGACGTGGTACTCCCCGAGTTTCTCCACCGGCGACCCCTCACCCGACACCGTTCGCATGTCGACCGCCAGTAGCCGCCGATCGCGGGCGCCGAACTGCGCCGGCGACACCCGCTCCGAGAACCGTCGCACCGCCCGAGCCCGCTCGAAGTACCCGCGCACCCGATCCATGTACTCCTGCATGTCCGCGATGACGCTCATGGGGTGTTTCCTTCATCGCCACCAGAAACAGGCAGCACCGCGCGGCCACTGTCCGTCAGCGCCCGCAGTGCGAGTCCGCCCTTCCTGACGTGTTCCTCCATCTCCGGCCCCTTGCGCCGCGCCCACTTCATCGTCGGCCGGTACCACTCCCAAGCGACCGCTTCGACAACGCCTCGTGGTGGCGTGGAGCGGGGGTACATGAGCGACGTCCCGGTCCCGCAGTCCGGTTGCCCGCTGGCGCGGCAGGCGAGGAACATCGGCGTCACTCCGGGATCGACGTGGACGACGTAGGTGATGCGTCCGCACTTGTCGCACTGGTAGCCGTTGATGCTTCCCGCGTGGATCGTGTCGCGTAGGTCACTCATCGCGGGACCCCTCACGCGCAGCGCCCAACTGACGACTGATCGCCTCGGCGTCCAGTCCGGTGAACTCGCGCGGCCCCATGTGATTGCGTACCGCCGCCAGCACACGTTCGCGTTCCGCAGCGACAGCAGCCAACGCCACGTCCAGCGGGACGACGACGGTGATCCCGTAGCCGTACGCCTCGCACGCTTCCGCGCGCAGCGTCTCCTCGGGTGTCAGGTCACTCACCATCGGAACCTCCGTTCGGACGGACTGCGGCGCCGACCGCAGCGGCAATGTCCGCGTCCGTCCTGACAAGCCGCATCGTGTAGCCGCAGCACTTCTCCCACCCGGTGCGTAGCGACGACGCGAACGCGGTGGTGGACTCGCGGCCACACGCGGTGCAGACGAGCTTGGTGTCATCCATCGTTGGTTCCTCCGTCCGGGAAACGACGAGCGACCTCGTCGGTCATCGCTTCGATGGCGTCGTAAAACGCAGTCGCGTCACGGAACCCATCGGCGGCGGCTTGCCGCATGGACTCCCATCCAATCGCAACTATGTCGGCGCCGTCATTCGTTCGCGGGCGCAGCATCTTCACGATCTCTGCGGTGCGGGCATCCACCGCAGCCCGAACCGCAGCCTTAGCATCAGCAAGCGGGACGACTATTTCGCCGTCCAGCGACGGTTCGGCCCCCACGCCCAGCCGCGCGCTTGGCGCCCACACTGGCAGCCCCCGCCGTCGCAGCCCGTCGATGATCTCGTCCACGTCAGGCATCAGGAACCACCGGCTCATACGTCGCGGCGAAAATGTCCGGCTTGCACGGGTAGAACTCCCCGGCCACACCGCGGATGATCCAGTCGCCCAGGTCGGCGCGGTGGTCGCCCTCAAGCGTCGGGATCGTGAGGCAGTCGCCCCGATCGTGCAACTTCACCGTGTCGCAGAACATCGTGATCTCGGCCAAGTTCTTGCCGGTCCACTGGACGGCTTCGATGACGACGGGCTTCTTGCGGAACTCAGGCATCACGTCTTCTCCTCGGTCAAGCACCCCTCATGGACGCGGCGGAAGGATGCGAGCAGCTTCCACGCCTCCTCGGTTTCGTCCGCGTTGCGGGCGGAGAACGACCCGCCGCCGAACACCACGACGAACTCGCCGCCGCACTTGCATTTCTCCTCAAGGCGCATCGGTCTTCTCCTCGGTCAAAGTGTCGAACACAGCCAAAGCGGAACAGCGGCTACACGGTGGTAGTCCTGCGCGCAGGGGGTGATCGCAGTAGCAGGGCGCGTTGTTCCGTAGCGCGTCTGCGAGGACACCCGCAACCCGGCGAGCCTCGTCCCGTTCGTCGCGGAGCCGGACGAAATCAGCCTCATCCACCCAACGGTAACCTGCACCCCACGGAGCGCAATCCACGTCGCGCTTCGTCCATCGTTTCGGTTCGGTCATCGGTCCTCCCCAACGGCCTCGGGCACCATTCCGTCCACCACGATCGAGAACCACCGCTCGCCATCAGGGATGCTTTCGTTGCCGTAGATCCACGTCGGAGTGATCTCGATGCGCGGGTCCGGTCCAACGGCGTCCACGCGATCCATGACAAACGCCCACGCCTCAGTGAGTGAACGGACGCGCGTTGCGTAGCGCGTCGTGACCTCCACAGGTTCGGCGGTCACGACTCCCACCACCACACGATCAGGGCCGCGAGCAGCACGACCACAAGCAGGAACAGGATCACGGTCGGTCCTCCCCATCGGAACGGTCATGCAGCGGGCGAATGAACGTCCACCACAGACATAGCGGCACGAGCGGGACCATCGCCAGCACCACGACACAGAACGGAGCGTGAACCGCGCCCAGCGTAGAGCCGACGAGCATCGCCAGGCACCACGGAGCCGCGATCCGAATGATCTCTCTCATGCAGGTCGGTCCTCCCCATCGGAACCAGCGGACAGGGCATCCGCGACGAGGGCGTCGATGCAGGCACAAACCTCATCGTCCGTTCCGGCCGCGACGATCTCATCGACCCGCCAGCGGCCGTCGGACAGCTTGGTCAGCCGCACGTCCACCAGCACGCCGTTCAGGTCGTACGACTGCGCGTTGATGTCGGTGCGGTGAATGAGTGTCGGCGTGTCGCTCATGTGTCTGTCTCCGGCTCGTCGGCGAGCGAACTCCTTGGCCGACGGGGCACCAAGATCGCCGGGGATGTACGGCGGGTCCGGTGGTCCGGGCGGGGGTCCGTCAAGGTGTCCGCTCATTCGTTTTCCTTTCGGGGTTCGCTACTTCCAGACACCGCAGGGCGGTCGCGGACACCGTTTCGTAGCCCTCCAACGCACCCTCAAAGTCGTCGTACATGGGCCTCCACTCGGCGTCCTCGTGGCGATGGGCCGTCCCGGTGTTGAGGACAGCGCCACAGACCTTGCAGCGCCTCACGACTCACCGACCGTTCGGCCACACGTCGGACACCAGCCGTTCTCGTAGACGCGCGCCGACAGTCGCTCTCGCTCGTCGGCGCGGATCGCGGCTTCGTCCGGCGGGTCGGGGGTAGCAGCGGCACGAGCAGCAGCGACAGCGGCGTGCTGCGCGGCAGCCAGCGCCACACCCGTCGCCGTCCCGACGTCGAGCAGCCCGGTGTCGTGGAGCTTCTGCAACGCCCGACGAATGTGGTCACGCTCGGCCGAGTTCTCTGCGGTAGGGGGAACAGCAGCAGCGAGATACGCGCGGACAGCAACCTCGACGCACTCGCGGTAGTCCGGCTCCGCGTAGTCAATCGGGTCGCCGTGTTCCCACATGTGCAGCGCCTTCGCTGCGGCTTCCAGTCCAGCAGGGTCCAAGGTCATCACGCGCGCCTCCCTCTCGTCGTATGCACCACGAGCTCATCCGCCACCAACTCGCGGGCCAACGCCCGCAACTTCGAGTGCATCGCCAGCGACGGATGCGGATACGTCGACCGCCCCGACACATACTGCCGCGCATAGCGGTCAATGAAATCGCCCGACTCCACCGCCGCCGTCCGCAGGTGCTCCGCCATCTGACGCCGCGCCTCACGCACCGCCAACTCAACCACGTCCATCCCAACCTCCCACGTCGACACCGTACCTGCCACAAACCTCAAGCGCATCGCTCATCGCGCCACGCTTGCACACCAACCGCAGCCGGCGCAACTGCTCCACGCTGCACTCGAACATGAACCCCGCGGCCGACCCCGGCAACGCGGCGACCGTCGCCACCTGCCGATGAATCTCCTGCGCGGTCACGCCCGCCCACTCCTCGCACCCGAACGCGAGCGCCTGCCGCAACAGCACGTCCTCCACTTCCAGCAGCAGCGGCTCGACGTCCTCCTCGCAGCGGTCATCCCCCGCAAGGTGCAGGCCCGTCACCCACGGCCCGCCGTTCACGCTCACGATCCCGTGCCGATGCACGCCCTCGTCGCACAGCGGGTTCAGGCACGGCGCCAGGACCCAGCGGACGACGAACCCTTCGACGTGCGCCTCGCGGTAGGGCTCAAGCGCCACGACGCCACCGCCTCCACCACGAACGACGCGGCGCGGGCTCTGGCGGCGGCGGGTCTTCCTTGCGCGCCTTGCGCTCCTGATCCACGTAGTCCCGCCAGTCCACGCCCTCACCGGGCTCCGGCGGACCGCCGAACAGATCGACGTGATCGTCATACGAGTAGTCGCCCATCACAGACTCGCGATCCGCTCGAGCGCGGGCGCCGAATCCGGATGCCCGTACGTGCGCCGCACAAGCTCCCCGTTGTCCGTGTGCCCCAGCTGAATCGCCACGTCCATGCACGACGCGCCACGATCCAGCAGCAACGTCGCGTGGAAGTGCCGCAGATCATGGAACCGCACCTTCGGCAACCCCACATCGCGGCGAGCAACCACCCACCGCCGGTTCACCGTCTGCCGCGTCCACGCCCCGCCCTCCTGCCGGCGGAACAGCAGGCCCGCCCGCGGCTCCAGCGCCGCCCCGCCCTCCGGCAACACGACCGACGTGCGCGCCTTCCCGCCCTTCCCGCACCGCACCTTCACGAGCACCATGTCCCCGCGGCGCAACACGTCGCGGCCCTCGAGCGCCGCCGCCTCCGACAGCCGCAGCCCCGAGTACGCGGCGACCAGCACCATCCGCCCCAGGTCCCCGCCCAGCCGCGCGGCCAGAGCATCGACCTCCTGCGCGGACGGCGGCACGATCCGGCGACGCTTCTTCTTCACAGGCACCGTCAGCGCCTCGTCCACGGCCCTCTGAGCCGCTTCGCGCGTCTCATGCGACCCGAGCCACAGGACGTCCCCGCCAACGGTCCTACGGGCGCACCACGCGTCGCCGCGCTGGAAGACGTTCGACGGCATCAGGCGCCCGCCCACGGGTCGAAGTCCACCACGCGCGGCTCCGTCGGCGGCTCCTCCACCTTCGGATCCCACGACCGCGCGGGCACAACCGACACCGCCGCGTCCATCAGCTTGAGCGCATCGCGCTCCGCCTCCCGCCGCGTGCCCGCCGTCAAGCGCTGCTCGCGCTCGATCCACGCCCGCGTCGCGGTGTCGAACGACAGCACGACCCACTTCGTCTCGCGCGCCTCCGGCTCCGGATCAGAAGGGGACGTCGCCCCACCGCTCGTCGGGGGAACGCTCGTCAGGTCCGGCCTCTGCTCCGCCATCGTCACTCATCTCCTCTGCGACCACCGGCCGCGACTTGAACTCGTTCTTCGGCACCCACTTCACGAACTCCTCCAACTCGAACGGCGTGCCGTACGTCGCCGCATCAAGAACCGCCTGAGCAAGCCCGTCCCAATCAGAGCGGCCACCAACAGAGCGCAACCTACGCGACTCCGACACCCGCCACTCGAAGACCTGATCGCCCACGACCACGCCACCATGCGCCTTCGCGAACGCCTTCACTTCCTTCTCCACCGCAGCGACCGCAGCCTTCGCGCGCATCGCCCACTCCCACGCCTCCGACGCCTGCTCCGGCTCAAGGATCGTCCCCGCATAGTTGCGGAGCTCACGCGGGATCGGACACTCACGCGGCGCCGGACACTCCGAGCAATGCGGACCCGCCTGCGCCGCCCAATCCCCCGACTCCAGCGCATCGGACACGCGACGCCCGAGCGCCTCCACGTCCATCCGGAACTCGTCCAGCTGCCCCCGCGACCACGTAGCCTCCCGCTGCACCAGCCGCAGACCCTTCCCCGTCTCACGCGGCTTCGCCCGCGGGTAGATCATCCGGCCCGTGACGTGCGTGAGATGCGACCCGAACGGCTCGCCATCCACCGGGCGCCCGTACATCAGCAGTAGCGCGTAGAGCTTTGCCTGAAACGACTGCGCGTGCTCCTCCTGCGACGGCACCGCCAGCGTGGTCTTGTAGTCCGCGACCTCCCCGACCGTCGCGGACGGGAGCGTCGCCAGATCGACCTTCCCGACGATCGTCCATCCGCACTCAAGCTCGAGGGAGAACATGCGCTCGACGCCCACGATCGCCTGCGGATCCACGTCCCAACCGATCGCCAAGTGGTATGCCATTGCCCTCGTGGAGTCGCGCTCCGCCGCGGGCATCGTGAGATCGGGGAAGTCCTCGAACACCTGCTCGACCATCGCCTGCGTCAGCGAAGCGACGTCCCGCGCCGCCTGCGACAGATCCTCGCCGTGGTCCTGCGGATCGTCCGGGTCGATCTGCGCCGGCGCGAACAACGACCGTTCGCCGCGACGGATCAACTCCACCGCCATGCGCTCCGCGAAGATGTGGAACGCGGTGCCGCGGTTCATCGCCGCGCTCGACGGGCCTCCCTTATACCGGAGGTAGAGGTAGGCGCTTCGCGGGCAGACGTCCATGCGCCGAGCGAGGGTCTGCGAGATCCGCGAGGGCGCGGGCACGTTCTCCGCGACCGGCTCGAAGTGCCGATAGTCGGTCACGCCAGCCACCCCCAAGTCGTACCCGAGACGATGTGCGTCACCGTGGTTCGTGACACGCCGAACTCTTGGGCCACCTGCCCGTGCCCGTGCCCCGCGTCCACACGGCCTCGGATGGCGCGCACGTCGCCGGGTGTCAGCTTCGCCGTCGCGCGCGGATGATCCGCACCGCGCGGCGCGCGACCGCGCCGCGCCTTGTCCGCGCCGTTGTCCGCGTGCGTGCCGATCAGCAGGTGGCGCGGATTCGCGCACGGCGGGTTGTCGCAGGTATGCCGTACGACCGCACCCTCGATCGGCCCAATGAAGTGCTCCGCGATCACACGATGGACCGTCCGCTGCGCGCCCGCCAAGCGAACGTGCCCGTAGCCCTTGCGATCACGGACGCCGCTCCACTCCCAGCAGCCGTCCAGCCCGCCGGTCCTATCGAGCCCCTCAAGGATCGACTGCACCGTGTTCTTCCGGCCCCTCACGACGACTCACCCGCCTCCGGCTGCGCCAGCAGGTGATCGCGCTGCGCCTCGAGCCGCTCCGCGAACGCCAGCAACAGATCATGCGAGTGCTGCGCCTGCGAAAGCCCCTGATGGAACTGCCCCGGCAGCAACGCCTTCACGTCGACCTCGCGGATCTCGTCGTACACCCCGCGGATCCGAGCGTTCAACTCCTGCGCCTGCTCATCGTCCAGCGGCGGCGGGTAGTCCGGCACGTCCACCTGCACGTCGCCGGCCTCCACGTCCCCGAGCCCCTCCAGCACGTCACCGTGATCGAGCGCGGCCCCGAAGTGCTCCGTGCCGATCGTGTCGAGCCACAGCCCGTAGACCTCCATCGCCCGCGTCACCCCGTTCGGCGTGACGTTCACGAACTCCTTGTCGCCGCGCGACTTGCGCTCCAGGTGCCCGTCCTTGTCATTCAGGATCAGCTTCGGCAGCGCGTACAGCGACACACCCACACCGAACTTCACGGCCGCGCGCTTGAACGCATCCGAGAACAAGCCCTTGCCCTCATAGCCCGAGCCGAGATCCTGCCGCGTGATCCCGTCGATCGTCAGCTTGCAGATCAGCGACTTGCCGAGCGGCACGTACTCCGGCTCCGACCACAGGTGCGGGCACACGAGATTCAGCCGCTCGATCACGAGCCGCGCGTCGATGTACGGCACGACCAGCCCGCCGCCCTTCCACGACGTCTGGAGCTTCCACTTCACCGCCGCGTCCGTGAACGGGCGACGCAGGAACGGCGCGGCCTCGCGGAACGAGTCGACCGGCAACGCGGCTTCGGCCTTCGCCGTCACGCCTCCGCCCTCGCGAGCGCCTCGTCCCGCACCACGCGAGCGATGAGCTCCGCCGCGGACGTCTCCGCCCGCTCGAGCTTCGGCTGCGCGTCCCGCAGCGCCATCCGCAGATCGCCCGCCAGCAGCGCCAGCGTCGGCGCGTAGACCTCGCGGGCCTCACCCACCAGCAACGCCAGCTGCTCCTCGAGCGTCGTCACCAGCGCGGACACGCCCGCCACGCGCGCCCCGACCCTCGCGGCCTGCTCCATCGTGACCGTCTTCTCCGTCGACACCAGCCCCACCCTTCCCTCTCAGTTGGTTGCGTCCGCGCCCTCCCGAGCGGCGAACTCCTTGAGCGCGAACCGAATCAGCCACGAGAGCGAACGGTCCTCGCGCTTCGCGATCTTCCGCAGATCCTCGTGTAGCGCCTCAGGCAGTCTCAGCGTGAGCGCCACGTCTTCGGTCGTAGCCATACGGCCACCCTACACGGTGGCGCGGCGGTGTCAAGCACCTACCCCCGTGATAGCAAACGGCCCGCTGCGGATGCGCTACGCAGCGGGCCGATGCTGGACCTCCGGCGCCCGTCCCGGCGCCAGTCGTGGGAGGAACGGTCCGCAGGCAACCTACCCCGCGGACCGGACCTCGCCGGTCAAATGAACCGTCTGATCTCCCGCAGGTCCGAGCGGTAGTCGATCGGCAGCAGGAACGGCCCCGGCTCCGACCCGAACGAGATGACCCGCCCGCCGCCGACGCACACCGCGACGTGCCCCGTCCGGCCAGTCGGATCCCCGTACAGCGCGAGATCCCCGCCCTGCACGTTCTTGCGATGAACGACCCGCTTGCCGTGCTGCACCATCGTCCCGGTGTAGCCGTACTGCCAGCGAGCGCCGTTCACGGTGTCGCGGACGCCGAACGGGACGAACAGCCCGTTCCACAGGCACCACGTCGCGAACGACGAGCAATCCGCCTGCGTCGGGAACTGCCCGCGAGCGGCCACCTTGTGCGCGTCGATGCCGCGCCACCGCTCCGACCCCTGCGTGTAGTGCAGCCGGTTCGCGTTGTGCAAGCCGAGCGTCGCGGCCTGCACCGTGCGCGCCTTCGCCTGCTGGCGATGATGCGCGGAGAGTCCCGAGACGCTGCTCATGCCGAGTCACCGTCCCCGACGTCGTTCGGGCGCACGGCCGGCGCGGGCACGTCCGCGAGATCGTGCGGCAGCGGATCACCCGGACCGTCCGGGTCAGCCGGCGGCACCGGATCACCCGGCGGCGCGTAGGTGACATTCGAGCCGACCGAGCCGCTCGCAGTCGTCGGCTCCCCCGAGTACGTGTAGACCGGCAACGCGGTCGCACCCGGTGCAGCCGCCGGCGGGTTCTGGATCGCGACCTTCGCCTGCCAGTACCGCCCGATGTTCGTCACGACGAACGCCAGCGCGCCGACGACACCGCAGCCGATGATCGCCACCGTCTGATCGGAGTGATCGCCGCCCAGGTACGCCAGCACCGCGGCGACGAACGCGACCGTCGACACGGAGTAGCCCGTGACCGTCGCGAGCC
The DNA here is from genome assembly GCA_036782855.1 of Solirubrobacteraceae bacterium. Classification (GTDB taxonomy): domain Bacteria; phylum Actinomycetota; class Thermoleophilia; order Solirubrobacterales; family Solirubrobacteraceae; genus F1-60-MAGs163. The sequence goes on along the minus strand of DAIPYF010000001.1, from coordinate 5,007 downwards.
CAACCGAAACCTTGCCCTGCATGATGAAACCTCCCACGTAGATGACGCGGCGAAGCCTCCCCCCGCTACCGGACAGAACCCCGCCGCAACACCCACAGCACCACGCTCACAAGCCGCAGCTGCACCGCCCGGTGCAAGTACGGGCCGAGCACTCAGCCAAGGATGCGATCGAACGACTGATACGCCTGCGCCATCTGCGGGAAGTACGCGACGACCCAGCACACCATCACCCACACCAGCCCGCGACGCAGCGCACCGTTCACCAGGAAGTTGCGCGCGAGCTCGCGCTTCGTCTTATCGCTCATCCCCACCATCCTCCCGCGAATCGGCCGTGCGTGCGGCAATCAGCGCCTCGAGCAGCCGCCACACGAGACTCGACCGGCCGCGCAACGCGTCCGGCATGAAGAACAACGCGAACCCCACGACCAGCACATGCCAGTCCGCCACGGGCTCGATCCGGACCTCGTTGAAGATCACTAGCCCGCCCGCCGAGCGGAAGACGATGAAGTCCGCCGCGTGGCCCACAGCGGACGGCTTCGGCGGCCTGTGACGTGCCACGCTCAGACCGCACGGGGACGGTTCCGGTTGCGCCACGCGCTACGCGGCGACTGTCGCGGCGCCGGGACCCTCTTGATAGTCCCAGGGATCAGGGTCGACTTTCCGCGCGGCCCGCGGATCCCCGGATCGGGATTGCGCGGCTTCCTCGCGCCGCGCTGCATCGGATCGTTCCCGCGCATGTCCACGTCGTCGGTCAGCTTGCGCTTCCGCAACGCGTTGAGCTTCTTCTGCGAACGCGGCTGCGCCTCACGGAGCGCCTGCGCGAGCGAACGCTGCTTGCGCGGTCGCGGTGGCGGAGTCGGAGAACCTGCGCTCATGCGGGGAATCCTGCCGCTCGCACCGGACGCTCAGCCCTTGACGCCCATGTGGACGTGCGGGGTAGACCACGACGACGGACCGTTCGCGACCACCGCGATCTTCTGCCCCTGCCGAACCCGCGCGCCGACCTTCGGACGCACCCGGTCGATATGCGTCAGGAAGTACGTCCTGCCGTCGTCGCCGCGGAGATAGACCGAGTAGCCCAGCGCCCCGCCCGGAGCGCCGCCCGCCTTCGGATCCTTGCCGGAGATCCTGATGACCTTCCCGCCCACCGGCGCCACGACCGACTTGCCCGCCGGCGCCATGTAGTCGAACGCCGGGTACCCGTCGAGTCCGTCCGTGTTGTGCGTCGACCGCTGCGGCTTCTGCCCCGGCACCGGGCTTCCGCGATACGCGCCCCGCACCCGTGTCCCCGGCGCCGTCGCCCCGCCCGACGCGGGCGACTCGCCCGAGAGCGAGACGTCCGGCAACTCGAACTCCGCGCCACCACCCAGGACCGGCGTCTCCGTCGGCAACGCGTCCAGCGGATCATCCGCGGGCTTCTCCTGCGCCACCGGCCCGCCGCCACTCACCGGCGCCTGATACCCCGCAGGCATCGTCGGGCCCGCCGAGAACTTCGGAGCCGTCAACGGGGACGCCTGCACCACCGGAGCCTGCACCGCCTCCGGCGCGCTCACCACGTCGAACGCGGGCATCGCGCTCGCAGCCGCAGTCGACGTCCTCGGAGCAGCGGGCGACGCAGCCGCCGGAGCCCCGCCCGAGCCCGACGCCTCATGCGTCGCGCCGACCCGCTGCCCCAAGATGTAGTTCGGATAGCTGCTCGACCCAGGGTTGTACCCCTCAAGCCCCGTCTTCCCGTTGATCTTCCCCCGCAGGTGAAGCGTCGCCGCGCGCACCGCCTCCTCCGGCGTGCGCCACGGATCGACCCCGTACTTCTGAATCGCGACCGCCCGCGACGACGGCATGAACTGCATCCACGCGCGGGCACCCGCCGACGACACGTCCGTCCGCGCCTTGTCCGACGTCAGCGCCGACGACTCGCCCTGCGCGATCTTGAGCAGCAACGCCGACCCCGACAACCGCTTCCCCGTCACCGGATTCGTGTAGCGGCCAGCGATGTGATCGACCAAGTGCCCGTAGCGGTCAGCCGCCGCCCGGATCCGAGACGCGTCCGAGCTCATCCGCCACCCCCGTACTTGAACCCGCCCTGCGACTTCGACGTGCCGCCGTACTTGAACCCGCCGCTCGCGCCGCCACTCCTACGCGGGCGCGACCCCGGCGTCCCGCTCGCCTTCGGCTTCACGTACGTCGGCCGGAACGGATCCAGCGTCCGCCGCACCGCGCTCATATGCGACGAGTCCGGCTTGGTCTTCGGCGACAGGACCGTGCTGTTGCCGTACGGCGTGCCGCCGCCCTCCTGCAACCGGCGAGCCATCGCGAGCCACGGCACCGACGCCTCGAGCCCCGCGTTGAGCGCGACGCCCGCCTTCTGCCACCCGGACGGCGTGCCCTCCGGGTTGTCCTCCGTCGGCTTGAGCCGCAGCGGGCGCCCGAACGGATCCTGCCCGCGGAGCGCCGCCTGCGCCCCCGAGATCTGCGGCAGCAGCGTGCCCGTGATGCCCGCGATGTTGCCCTGCGACAGCGGCCCGGAGAACCCGTACGGCGAGTAGCGGGCCAGATCCACGAGCCCGCCGTCGTCCTGCACCAGCGCGAGATTCAGGTCCGGCGGCGCGTTCTTGTGCGCCTCGTCCCAATCGGCCTGCACGTCCTGCGACAGCTTGAGCAGCGCCGCGGTCGCGACCGTGTGATGCGCGGGCATCGTCCAGAACACGAACCTCGCAGCCGCCAGCGACCACGGCACGAACGGCGTCACCGTCTGGATCATCCGGCGCCCCAACGGATTGAACCCCTCGTACTTCCCGAGAAGGACGTGCTGCGCCTCCATGTACCGCTGCTGCGTCGCGGTGTTCACGAGCCCCTCCGCCGCCTCGCGCGCCGCCTTCTCGCCGAGCCTCACCGTGTCGAACCACGAGCCCGTGAACGCGTGAACGTCCTGACGGATCGACTTGCCGAGCCCCTGCATCTGCATGAACCGCTCGATCACGCGGTTTACCCCGAAGAACCCTTGCGCCAACCCCACCGCAAGGTCGATCTCCTGCTTCACGATCGGCAGGTGGCGCACGACGTGCGCGCCGAACGCCGCAGCAGCAGCAGGATCCGCCATCAGCAGATCCGCGCGCTCCCTGCGCGTCGCGCCCTCACGCCCCTGCCGCCCCGCGAAGTCCTGCGCGGTGCGCCGCACGCTCGCGCCACGGTTGCCGATGAACAGCCCGCCAAGCTGCTGCGCGCTGATCTCCCGAGCCGCCTGCCGCACCCGCGGATCCGCGCTGCGCTCCATCGTCTTGAGCACCTTCCGCGCGGCCATGAAGTCCATCGCCGCGCCCGGCAGGTTGATACCCGCCCCCGACAACGGCAGCCGCACGAAGAACGGCTCGATCACGTTGCCCGCCAGCCACCGCATCTGCGGCAGGACCGCCATCCGGAACGGCGCGTTCATCGCCTGCGCCACCTTCTCGAGCTCGCCCGCCGGCTGCGCGTGCTTCACCAGCTGATTCCACTCCTCCACCGGCATCAGCACCACGTTCCGCGCCCGCGACGAATCCGCCTTCCCCATCCCCTCCGTCACCACGCGGTCATTGAACATCGACAGGTGCGCCGTCTCCATCCCCGCCGGCCCCTGCACACCCTGCACGCGGTCGAGCTCGTCCGCCGTCATCCGCGCCGAGTGCGCCCGGACCGCGATGTACTCGCCGCGGCCCTCGCCCTCCAGCCGCTTCGCGAGCTCGTCCGCCTCCTTCGCGGTGAAGTACCCGCCGCGGTCCACGATCCGCTGCTCATGCCGCGTCAGCCTGCCGCCCGCCTGCGCCTTCGCGACCGCCGGATGACGGATCCCCGAGTCGGAGATCATCCGGTCAAGCTGCTGCGCCTTCGTGACCGTCACGGCCTTCGACACCAGCGCGTCGCGCACCACGTCCCGGCCGACAGCGTTCGCGCCGCGCTGGAACATCGTGCCCGTCCGCCGGTCAGCACCCAGCCGCGGGCGCGTCCCCGGCCGGAACGCCTGATGGTACGCGCGGTTCCCGATCCCGCCCGAGACGTGCGGCACGTACGCCAGCGTCGCCGGATCCCGCACCCCGCGCCCCAGGTCATCCGCAGCCGCCGCGTGCTCGCGGATCATCTTGTCCGTCAGCAGCCGCCCGTCAGCCGTCCGGAGCGCCGCCTGCGCCTTCGGCATCCGCGACGCCTGCGCCACCTGCTGCGCGTCACGGTTCTTCTTCTCCAGCGCGCGGAGCTTCGCCTGCTCGCGGTCTAGACGATCCAGTAGCGCGCCCATCTCCCCGTCGCGGGCCTTCCCGCCCTTGCCGCGCTTCGCGTCGCGCAGCAGCGCCTCGCGCATCGTCATCCGGCCAGCAAGCACCGCCTGCCGATCCGCCATCCGCTGCGACGCATCCCGCTTGCGGAACCCCGCGATCTTGCGCTGCACCTGCTCGACGCGCCCGCGCTGCTCCTTCACGTCCCGCTTCGCGACCCGCGCCAACGCCTGCGCCCGCTCGTGCGCGACCACCAGCCGCGGATCCTTCCCCGACACAGCGATCCGCTCCTGCAACGCCTTCCGGTACTCCGCCCGAATCTCGTCCACGTTCCTCGCGCCGCGCACGAGCACCGACTCATTCAGGACGATCGCGCCGAGATCGCCCTGCTTGAAGTCCACGACGTCGTACCCCTCCCGCTCCGCCAGCTTCGCCGTCTTCGTCGCCTCGTCGCGGTGCAGCCCGTGCTTCTTGAGGAACGCGTCGTACTCCGGCGTGTCGCGGCGCAGGATGCGCGCACCCGGGCGAATGTGCAGCCGCTCGACGCGCCCCGTGGGGCCGTAGGCGTACCCCTTCGCGATCGTCTCGTCATGCGAGATGAACGTGTGGTTGTCCCACCAATTGTTCGTCCCCGTCCGCGAGCCGTTGTCTCGCACCCCGCGGTAGTACGGCGTCCCCGGCGATTCGGCAGCCCGCAGCATCGTCAGCAGCCCGCGCTCCTTCTTGCGCGCCGCGTTCTCCAGCGCCCGATGCTCCTCCA